>CAYQBV010000075.1:0-15492 GCA_964415705.1 uncultured Chthoniobacter sp.
AGCCAACGACCTACGATGCGCTTTACCACGCTGGGAGCTAACCGGATAAGCATGGTTCCTTGATCCGGCTTTGCCAGCGCCCTCCGGCGCGGCCCTTCGGGCAAAGGCTCCGACCTTTGGCTATCTCGCTCGGCTCGGTTCCGTCTCGCCGCGCGCGCCGTAGCGTTCGTCGTAAAGGCGCTGCGCGTCGCCGGCGAGGTGGGTCACTACGGAGCGTGGGTTGCTGCCCTGGTCGGGGTGTGCGGCTTCTAGATACTCCCCAGCTTGCCGCTGCTGTCGCCGATGCGGTCGGCTTTCACGCCCATGCGGTCGAAGAGCGAGAGGTAGAGATTGGTCATCGGCGTTTCCTTGTCGAAGCGCACGTGCCGGCCCGGCTTCAGCGAGCCGCCGCCGCCGCCGCAGAGCAGCACGGGCAGGTCGTGGTGCGCGTGGGCGTTGCCGTCGGCGATGGCGCTGCCGACCACGATCATCGAGTTGTCGAGCACCGTGCCCATGCCTTCCTTCATCGACTGGAGCTTGGTGAGAAAGTAGGCGACCTGCTCCATGTGGAAGCGGTTGATCTTCGCGATCTTTTCCTTTTTGCCGGCGTTGTTGCCGTGGTGCGAAATCTCGTGGTGCCCCTCGTTCACGCCGATGAACGGATAGGCGCGGTTGCTGCCCTCGTGCTGGACCATCATCGTGGCGATGCGCGTGCAGTCGGTCTGGAGCGCGAGCGCGAGGAGGTCGTAAATGAGGCGCACGTGCTCGGTGAAATCGCCGGGGATGCCCTCGGGCTTTTCCATCGCGGGCCGCGGCTTGGCGGCTTCGGAGGCCTGGAATTTCGCCTGCTGCTGGATGGCGGATTCGGTCTCGCGCAGGCCGGTGAGATACTCGTCGAGCTTGCGCCGGTCGGTCGCGCCGAGGCGCTTTTGGAAAGCCTTCGCGTCCTCGCGGACGACATCGAGAATCGAGCCGCGGCAGCTTTCGCGCAGCGCGCGCCCGGCAGCGAGATCGGGGTCCTCCGTGCTCGCGCTGAAGAGCCGCTCGAAGACGAGTCGCGGGTCGCCGAGCGGCGGCATCGGGGTGTTCTCGTTGCGCCACGAGAGATTGTGCTGATACGCGCAGGCGTAGCCGGAATCGCACGCGCCGGCCTGGCGCGTGGAGGGTTCGCAGCTCAGCTCAAGCGAGGGGAGCCGCGTGTTTTTGCCGATCTGCATCGCGGCGATCTGGTCGGCGGAAACACCCACCGAAATGTCCGAGCCCGCCGTCTTGCGCGGATGCACGCCGGTGAGGAAGCAGGCGTTCGCCCGCGCGTGATCGCCCGCGCCGTCGCCGAGCGCGCGCGCATTTACGTGGGCGAGTCCGCTCAGCACGGAGACGTGTTTCCGCAGCGGTTCGAGCGGTTGCAGGATGGAGGGCAGCTCGAATTTGTCGCCCACCGCGGCGGGCGTCCAGTTGTCCATGTCCATGCCATTGGGCAGATAGAAAAAGACCATCCGCCGCGGCGCGCCGCCGATGGGTGCCGCGGCCGCTTTCGCCACGCCCGGCAGCATGCACTCGAGAAATGGCAGCGCCATGCTCACGCCGAGTCCGCGGAGGAAACTGCGGCGGGGGAGGTTGAGAGATTTGTCGGGGATGAGCATGGTGACAGGAAGGGTGGGGGACTAAGGCACGAAAAGGCGGCTGCGGCCAGCGGAGATGCGGAGTGGCGGCTGGTTTGAAAAAACCGGCCGTCATCCTTCACTGCGTTTCGCTCCCGCCTTCGCCCGCTGGAAATTCCGTTCAGGATGACGGCGTGGTTTTCAAAGCTCCGCCTCCGATGCGGGCCTTCAGGGTGGGGAACTCGCCGCCGTCTTCCGGCCTTCGGAAAACTTCCGGTGATCGCCCTCCCCGCGCCGCATTTGAAACGGCACGCTGTTCACGACTTCGAGGATGAGGTTTGAGAAGTTCGGCGTCTTGTCGAGTGAGCGGGCGATCTTTTCGATCGCGGGCCGGTCGTAAAATTCCAGCCCGCGCCCGAGCGCGTAGGTGAGCATCTTCTCCGCGCAGCAGCGCAGGAAATCCGCGCGCTTTTTCGCGAGCAGGATGGCGCGCAGCTCGGCAGGACCGTCGAACGCCTCCCCGCTGGCGAGCACGCCCGCCGAGTCGATGGGGGCGTCGTCTTCGCGCTCGCGTCGCGCGCCGATGGCGTCGAATTGCTGGAGCCCGAAGCCGATGGGATCCATGCGCGCGTGGCAGCTCGCGCAGGTCGGGTCGGCACGATGCTGCTCCATGCGCTGGCGCAGCGTGCCGGTGAGTTCCTTGCGGCTTTTGTCGTCGAGGTCCGGCACCTGGGGTGGCGGAGGTGGCGGCGGGGTGCCGAGGAGATTTTCGAGAACGTATTTGCCGCGCTTCACCGGCGAGGTGCGCGTCGGGTTGGAGGTCAGCGTGAGGAAGCTGCCGTGGCCAAGGATGCCGCCGGGGCGGTCCTTGGGCGCTTCCACTTTCACGAACGCCTCGCCCTCCACGCCCGCAATCCGGTAGTGCCGCGCGAGCCGCTCGTTCACGAAGGTGTAATCCGCGCCGATGAAATCGAGCACGCTGCGGTCCTCGCGCATGATCGTTTGGAAAAGCATTTCCGTCTCGCGCTCCATCGCTTTGGCGAGCGCCTGATCCCAGTTCGGAAAAGTTTTCGCATCGGGCTGCACGACCTTGAGATTGCGGAGTTGCAGCCACTGGCCGGCGAAGTTTTCCACCAGCTCGGCGGCCTTCGGATCGGCCAGCATGCGCTTCACCTGCGCGGTTAGATTTTTGCGCAAAGTGCCGCGCTGCGCTTCGGCGTAAAGCGCGTCGTCGGGCATGGTGCTCCACAGGAAATAGGACAGGCGCGCGGCCAGCGCCCACTCGCTGATGGGAGCCGTGGACTTGGGGTTGTCCGGCTCGGCCTGCAGCTCGCCGCGGAAAAGAAAATGCGGCGAGACAAGGATCGCCGTCAGCGCGGTCTGCACCGCCTGCTCGAAGTTCGCGCCCTTTTTCTCCGCCTGCTTCCCGATCCAGAAAAAGCGCTCGACCTCCGCCGGGGCGAGCGGACGGCGGAAGGCGCGCTGGCCCAAGCTCGCAAGGATGGCGCGTGCGGATTTTTCAAGGGTCGGCTGCCCGCGACCCGGCGCGAAGATGCGGAGCTGCGAAGCCGGCGCCTTCACCGGCTGCGGCGGCGACGTGAAAACAATCTGCCGCACCGTGAAAACGCGGCGCACCGGGCGGCCCTGATCCTTCTCCGGCTGGGCCAGCGGATTCGCCACGCGCAGAGTCAGCGGATACGTGCCGGCCTTCTCCACGCGCACCGTCGCGGTGAGCGCTTCCTTCGCATCCTTGCGCCCGGCGAGGTCAGCCGACCGCAGCGGCTGGCCATTGAATTTCCACTCCAGCTTCGTCGGCTCCGCGCCGACCTTCACGGATTCGAGCGACAGCTTGAGCTGATACTCGCCCGGCACCGGCAACTCGACCGGCACGCTTGCCTCGTTGTCATCAATCTTCCGCGCCTGCGCGGTGGTGCCCGCCTTCGGCCCGCCCGTGATTTTGAAAAGATCGACCTCGATCTTCTCCGGGCGCGGCTTGTGGTCGTTGAGGATCGCGAGGCTGATGACCTTTTCCGCCGCCGCGAGGTAGCGCTCGAAAAGCACCGGCGGCAGCGAAAGCACGTCGCCGATGTTGTCGAAGCCGTAGCCGGAATCGTCCGCCGGGAAATCGTCCGCCGGACGGAAATCCACGCCAACGAGATCGCGGATGGTGTTGTTGTATTCCGCGCGGTTGAGGCGGCGGATGGTCACGCGACCCGGATCGGGATTGGCTGGATCGACGGCGAAAACCGCGCGATCAATCCACGCCATAATTTTCTCCCTCTCGTCGAGCGACGGCTGCTTCTCATCGTCTGGCGGCATCTCCCCGGTGCGCAGCGCTTCGAGGACATGCTTCCACGTTTTCTGATCCTGCACGACCGCATCGGGCGAAGCCCACTTGTCCAGCGCCAGCCCGCCCTTCTTCTTCCCGTTGCCGTGGCATTTGAAGCAGTACGTTTCCATCATCGGCTGCACGTCTTTGGTAAAATCCGCCGGGGCCGGGGGCCGGGTGGCTGCGGCCTCCGTTGGCGGCGGTGTCTGGGCGTCGCTGTTCGCGCCCGCTGCCGGATTGGCAAAAAGCAGCGCGACGCAGAGTGGCAGATGGATGGAGGCGCGAAGGGACACGACGAAAAACGCTGGTCGGCGCGCAGCATGGCGGAGAATCGCGCTGGCGCAAGAACCGCGGCCCTCCCAGGTCAGCGCGCCCTCAAGCCTTGCGGCCGAACTTTTTCTCCAGCTCGGCGTAGCTCATCTGGATCATGGTCGGGCGGCCGTGCGGGCAGCAGTAGGGGAGTTCGCAGGCGAGGAGGTCCTGGATGAGCCGCACCAACTCGGGCTCGCGGAGGTAGTCGTTCGCTTTCACGGCGTGGCGGCAGACGGTCTTGGCGATCATGTCTTCGCCGAGGCGGAGCTTGGAGGTTTGCGCGCTCGTTTCGCGGAGGTCGTCGATGATGTCGCGCAGGAGTTGCGTGGGTTCGGTGGCGCGGAGGAAAGTGGGGAGACTGTCGATTTTGAAGGTGCCGGAACCAAAGGGTTCGAGGCCGATGCCGGCGCGCTGGAGCACATCGAGATGGCGCGCCAGCCAGTCGCCATCGCGCGGGCTGACCGAGAGCGTGAGGGGCAGGAGCAGGCGCTGGCCGGGCACGCCCTGGGTTTCCATCCGGCGCTTCATTTCCTCGAAAAGGATGCGCTCGTGCGCGGCGTGCTGGTCTACGAGGACGAGGCCGCTGGCGTTTTCCATGAGGACGTAAAGTTTACCGAGGACGCCAAGGATTTTGAAATCGCGGGAAGCGGGGGAGGTTTCTGGTTTCGGGTTTCTGGTTTCGGGTTGTTGCGGCGGCGCGGCGCTTTCGGGCGGGAGGGGCGTTGGCGGATTCGGTGCCGGCGTTGCGGTCGGCTTTACTTGGAGCGGCAGCGCGCTCCAGTCCTTGCGCAGCGCGATTTGCTCCAACTCGGGAATGAGCGCCGGGGTCTCCGGCGGTGTGGAAGTCGGAGAACCAGAAACCAGAAACCCGGAACCAGAAACTTCCCCGGCAGAAATCTCCGCCCCGCCTGCGCGGAACGTCCGCGACCAGCTCGCGCGGTCGCTTTCCAGCGCGCCCCGCACGGCCTCGACGACGGCCTCGCGGACCCACGCGGCGTTGCGGAAGCGGACTTCGCGTTTCGCGGGGTGGACGTTCACATCGACCTCGGCGGGATCCATCTCGATGAAGAGAAAGGTGACCGGGTGCTGACCCTTCATCAGCGCGGTGTGGTAGCCCTCGCGGAGGGCGAAATTGATGGTGTTGTTTTCCACGGCGCGGCCATTGAGGAAGACGAGTTGCTGCGCGCGGGAGGAGCGGCTGACGCCGGCTTTGCCGATGAGCCCGCGGATGGAAATGGCGTCGGCGGCGAACTCCGGCACGTCGAGCAGCTCGGCGGTGAGCGTGGCCCCGCACAGGTCGCGGACGCGGTCGCGCAGATGCACCGCGGGCGGGAGCTGCCAGACGATGCGCTCGTCGTGGATGAAGACGAAGCCGATCTGCGGATGGCCGATGGCTTGCAAATGGAGCTGGTGCTCGACGTGGCTGGACTCGGTGTTTTCGGTGCGGAGAAATTTGCGGCGCGCGGGGAGATTGTAGAAAAGCGAACGCACCTCGATCTGCGTGCCGGGGGCATCGCCGCCGTCGCGGACGCTTTCGATCTTTCCGCCGCTCACGAGCACCTCAGTGCCGGCGAGGGCGTCGCGCTCGCGGGTGGCGAGGCGGAAACGGGAGACGCTGGCAATGCTCGGCAGCGCTTCGCCGCGGAAGCCGAGGGTGTGAATCGCGGAGAGGTCGGCGCCCGTGCGAATCTTGCTCGTGGCGTGGCGTTCGAGGCAGAGCAGGGCGTCGTCGCGGTCCATGCCGGAGCCGTCGTCGATTACGCGAATATAGGAAATGCCGCCGCGCCGGATCATCACCTCGATGCGCGTGGCTCCGGCGTCGATGGAGTTTTCGACCAGCTCTTTGACCACGCTCGCGGGCCGCTCCACGACCTCGCCGGCCGCCACCTGGCTGGCGACGGTTTCGGAGAGAAGGGCGATTCGGGACATGGGCAGGAGTTTCGGGAGATGAGTGGGGGATGACGAGCAAATGACGAATGACGAATGGCGCCCGTTTGCGGAGAGGGAAGGGGAGCGCACGCGCCCTCGCGTGCGGTTTCCGGCGCCCGCGCGGGAAACCGTGCTGGCGCGCGTTTCGTGGACGCCGCCGCCGAGTTGAACGCGGGGATGTTGCGGGAACTGGTCCACGGTCGGCGGCGGGGCGCCGCCGACAGCCCGCGAGGGCGCGCGCGCTCCCCCGGAACGTCGGTTCGCGAATCACGCGCGCGGCGAGGTGCGGATGACGAATGGCGAGGTGCGAATGACGAATGACGAATGACGAATGACGAACGTGCGCGGGCGTTCACTCGGGTTTCGGACTTCTTTCGTCATTCCACATTCGTCATTCGTCATTTCCCCGGGCCACTTGCCACTTGGCACGGTTCGCGGGGCGTCTTACTTTCGCTGCATGATTTACGTCACTGATGCCGCTTTTGCGCAGCTCGAAATCCTCGTCCGCGAGCAGATGGATCCCGCGAATGGCCTGCGCATCCTCGTGGAAAACGGGGGTTGCGCCGGGCTGCAATACGCGATGGGGCTGGATCACGCCAAGGACGGCGACGAAGTGGTGGAGCGGGGCGGTGTGAAAGTGATCATCGACGCCGAGAGCGCGCATTTTCTCGCGGGTTCGACGATCGACTATGTGGACGATCTCGCCGGCTCGGGGTTCCGCATCCAGAATCCGAACGCGGCCCGGAGCTGCGGTTGCGGCACCTCGTTTGAACCGGCGGACGCCGAGGCCGGAGCCCACCAGCATTGATCTTCCCCGGAGTTTCGCGGCGTCTCCGGTTCCCTCCCCATGGCTGACGATTTCTACGGCTACGACGATGACGACGAAGAACCAAAGGAGCGCGACAATCTCTTCCTCTGGACGGTCTTCATTCTCTTCCTGATCGGGATCGCCTTTGCCTGCTGGCTGGGGAGTTTCTACATTTTCGGGCATCCGGAAAAACCGGGGCCCTACCGGTTTCTGCAGAAGTGCAAAAAGATCGAGGCCCCCGTGCGTTTCGAGGTCACCAAAGCGCCTCACGGCAAGTTCGTGACGGCGAAGCAGCTCTTCGAGCGTTACGGCACGATGGCCCCGCGCGAACTCGAGGAGGAGAATGCGCGGCTTCTGCGGGACTACATCAAAAACTACCGCGAAACCAAAGTGCCGCTCACCTACGTGACCGGGCGCTACCTGATTCTCGACGCCTACGACTTGCGGAAAACGGACATGTTTTCCTCCGGGGTCGTGGCGGTCGCGCAGGCCGTGGGATTCCAGCAGGTCGTGATCGAGCACCTTTATCCCGCCGCGGCGCGCGATGTGGCGCCGCTGCGCACGCTGTTGCGGACGGGAGTGGAGATGAAGATCGAGAAAACCACGGACCTGTCCGCGCTGCTCCACGTCGCGCGCCTGCCGGACGGCCACATGCAGTTCACCGTCGTGCCGTTGCTTTATGGAAACTATGCGGTCAAAGGGACGGGAACTTTCAATCTCGAACCGCCCAAGGAACTGACCATCGAGACGGGGCTCCCGGTGGTCAGAAAACCCACTTTTGATTCCGCGTTAAAAAAATTCGCGGAGTATCGGAGGACGCACAACATCCCGGGTGCCGACGCGAGCGGGGAGGGGGCGAAGCCCGCCGCGCCAGAGTTGGTGCGAGTGGCCCCCGGCGACCCCGGCATCACCCCGCCGCAACCGCCGCGGACACCACCGCGCACCCCGGCGGCCACGCCCGCGCAAGTCGTGGGCAAGGGCCCCACGCCGCGTCCGGCCGCGACTCCGCAGGCCGCGGTCACGATGCTCACCCCCACGCCGCCGCGCATCAATCCGACACCGCCTGCGGGAGTCTCCCCGGGCGGCGTGCCGCTCAAGCCATTCATTGAGGCCCAGCGCGATCCGAACAGCGTGGGGAGCGGCGGATCGTGGAAAATCTACCCACCGGGAAAAGCTCCAGCCGGCCGCGTGATTTCGGCGACCGATGCCGCCGCACTGGCCGACCGCGGCGAGCCGGCGGAGCGCACCTATCTGCACGGCGAATTCCGTGTGACGGCTTCCGACAAAAATCGCGCGATTATGCGCGAACTCTCCGCCGGCACGGAAAGCGTCGGCCCCCGTATCATCGTGGATTACCCCGCCGGCGCGGTGCCGCCCGCCGAGAGTTCCACCACCGCCCGCGACACCGCCCGCCCGCTGCAGATCCGCAGTGTCCAGCGTGACGCGAAGGGGAATCTGAATATCTACGCGTTCGAGATCATCCAGCAGTAGGACCGCACCCGGCGGCGGTGGGACATCAGCGGACGAATCGCTAATTTTTCCGGAGCTAATCCTCCTCCGCCTCCCGCGCCCGGTTTTCAAAGCGCGTGAACTCTTTCAGGAAAGTCAGCGGCACGTCGCCGACGGGGCCGTTGCGTTGCTTGGCGATGATCAGCGTCGCTTTGCCTTCGGCGGCTTTTTTGTCCTCGTCGGTGTCGGCGTAATACTCCTCGCGCACGAGCAGGCCCACGAGGTCGGCGTCCTGCTCGATGGAGCCGGACTCGCGCAGGTCGGAAAGGCGCGGGCGGCCCTTGGCTTCGCCGGTGCGGCCCTCGGGGTTACGGTTCAGCTGGGCGAGGACGACGATCGGGATGTTCAGCTCTTTCGCGAGACCTTTCAGGCCGGAGGAAATCTCCGCGATTTCGAGCTGGCGGTTGTCCTGCGCGCGTTTGCTCGTGCTGCGGAGGAGCTGGAGGTAGTCGATGAAGATGGCGGCGATGTCGTGCTGGCTCTTGAGCCGGCGCGACTTGGCACGGAGTTCGAGGATCGAGAGGCCGGGCGTGTCGTCGATGAAAAACTTGCTCTCTGCGAGCTTTGATGCGGCGGCGGTGAGCGCGGGAAAATCGCGCTCGCTGAGAAAGCCGTTGCGGATGTTGCCGAGGTTCACGCGCGCCCGGGAGCAGAGCATGCGTTGCACGAGCTGGGACGTGCTCATTTCCAGCGAGAAAACGGCCACGGGCTTTTTCAGTTCGAGCGCCACGTGCTCGGCCATGTTCATCGCCAGCGCGGTCTTGCCCATGGAGGGCCGCGCGGCGATGACGATCATCTCCGCGCCGTGCAGGCCGTCGGTCATCCGGTCAAATTCGGCCAGCCCCGTTTCCAACCCGGAGATCTGCCCGCGCCGTTCGTAGAGCGCCTCGATGTCGTGGATCGCCTGCATGACTTGCTCCTTCATGCTCGCGGTCTTGTCCTTGAAGCGGTCCTGCGCGATGGCGAAAATCTTTCCCTCCACGTCGTCGAGCAGGTTCGGCACGTTGTCCTGCTCGTCGTAGCTGCGCGCGGCGTATTCGGTGCACACCTTGATGATCTCCCGGAGGGTGTGCTTTTCCTGCACGATCTCCAGGTAGTAGCCCACGTTTGCCGACGTCGGGAGAAACGTGAACAGCTCCGTCACATAGGCCGCGCCGCCCACTTGGTCGAGCCGCTGCCGGTCGCGCAGCAGTTCGGTGAGGATGATGAAATCGATCGGCTTGCCCGCATCCCACAGCTCGAGCAGCACCTTGTAGAGTTCCCCGTGGGCGGGGATGTGGAAATGCTCGGGCGTGATCTGCTTTTCCGCGCAGAGTCCGCCGATTTCGCGCGGCATGAGCAGAAAGGAGCAGAGCACGCCTTTCTCCGCATCCGGCGACTGTGGCAATAACCGGTGAACATCCGGTCGATAATGCGCCGGTTGCCGCAGGTCGCTGGCCCCGCCTTTCCCGCTTTTTCCGGCGGACTTCACAGTCTTGCTGGAAGCCTCCATCCTCGGTCAGTTCTCCTAGTTGTGTTTGGCCTTGTGCTTGGCCTTGTACGTTTTCGGACCGGTTTCCTCCTCCGGAGCGGCCGCAGGCGCTTCCTGGCCCAGCGCCTTGACCACGAGCTTCAGTTTTGCCGTCACTTCGTGGTGCAGCTTGATGCTGACCTCGTGCTCGCCGCCTTCCTTGATCGGGCGCTCGATGTGAATCTTGTGCCGGTCGATCTCGATCTTTCCGCCGAGTTCGGCCTTGAGCTTGTCCGCGATGTCCGCCGCCGTGATCGAGCCAAAGGCCTTCCCGGTCGCGCCGGTTTCCAGCTCCATGTTGATCTTGAGTTTGTTGATCTTCCGCGCCAGCTCGTTGGCGTCATTCATCTCCGTCGCCTCGCGCTCGGCGCGCTTCGCCTTCAGGCCATTGAGGCGCTTGAGCGTGGCGGGCGTGACTTCGAGAGCCTTCTGCTGCGGGAAAAGAAAGTTCCGCGCATAGCCGCGCTTGACCTTCACGATGTCGGCTTCGACGCCGAGGTTGGCGATCTTTTCGATGAGGATGATTTCGGTCGTTGGCATGGTGAAAAAGGTGGGTTGTTAAAAAGCGGGAGGCCGTATTAAGCGGCGAGCCCGGCCTTGTCAACGCCGGGCCACGGAAAATTTCCGCCGACCCTCGTCGAAACTTGGAAATCATCGTTGCAATCCCATGACGGAGGAGCCCCAAAATCGGCAGAAATTAACCCCCTCCTCCCAACTCATGAAAATTCCCTCCGTTCATACGCTCTTGCGCTCCGCATTTGCCGCCCGCACCTTCGGTGCCAACTTCGCCTTCACCGTGGCCCCCGCCTCCATCAATGCCACCACCGTCCCCGAGCCTTTCTCGGCCATGCTGGCCCTCCTCTCGCTTCTGCTGCTTCTGCGCCGTCGCAGGGTGAAAGCGACAGCGTAGCGAAACGCGCGAGCGCTGTGGCGCGGGAGATTGCCGCACGGCAGGCGGACATCGTGGCAGTTTCTTCAAGCGCAGAGACGCGGAGATCGGGGGGCGGACAAAACGGAATGACGGAATTTTGCCAAATTACCAAATTTCCTTTGGGCGAAACCCGACACGCCCTTGCCGGACAAACGGCAACCCCTTTCCGCCCTTTCTTTCCTCCGCGCCCAATGCGCCCTCTGCGTTAAAAATTCCGCTTACGGCTTCGCTGGATGCGCCGCCTTGTAGTGTTCACCGAGCAGGTCGGCTCCGAAGTCGTGATCGAAGTCGCGCCAGAGGCTGTGGACGTGGTTGGCTTCGTTTTGCGTGTTGTCGTACTCAAGGACGAAAGCGCCGCCCTGCACGCGGTAGTAGTGGGGTTGCCCGCGGTCGAGGCCACCGGCCCAGGCGAAATGCAGTTTCGCCAGCCCGGCTTTTTCGATCCTGGCCCATTCCTCCGCGGCCACGTCGGGACGGCAGCGGAAGAGGTATTCCTTGATCAACTTCACCAGGAGCGCGTTTTGCTCGGCGGTCATTTTGGCCTGCGGGAGTCCCTCCGGCTTCGTGGCATTGCGACCCGGCACGTTGAAGATGTCCTTGGGCGCGTCCGCGAGGATGACCGCCTCCTGGCGTTGCTCTTCGTTCAGCGCTTTCACGAGGGCGCGACCCAGTTCCTCCTCGGCGGCGAGCACGCGCGTGCCGGTGCGTGGGCCGGTGCGGATTTCGCCGGGGTTCGTGCCGAAAAAGGACGGCGTCAGCGCGGGCGCGGCGTCGCCGGCGGTGGTGAAGTTCAGCGCGAGATGATGCCCCTCGACCCGCCAGCCCCACGGCTCCTTGCCACCGGGTGTCCCGAAGACCGCCACGAAATAAAGCTCCGGGTCGCGCACCGGCGTGCCCGCCTTCCCTTTCTCCAACTCCGCCAGCACCGCCTCCAGACTCATGATCGAGACGGCCTTGGCGTAGCCGCGATGACTCAGCCCCGTGGCCAGCAGCGCGTGCGCGAGCAGGCGCTGCTCCTGGGTCATTTCCTTGATCGCCAGCCCTTTTCTCTCGCGAGGGATGAAATGCCAGTTTGTCCGCTCCGCTCCCGCGAACTCAAACGTCGCCTTCGCCTTTTGCTCTGCGGAGAGCGCTCCGAGGAAATTTTTGGCCGCATCGGCCATCTCCGCGGTCGCATCGTGGGCGTGCAGTGGGGCGAGGAGGAGGGAGAGCGCGAGGGTGAGGACGAGCGGGATTTTCATGGAGCCCACGAAAGACACGAAACGGCGCGAAAGGGGAAGGAGATTGACGGCGGATGGCCGCGCTGGCTGAGCCGCCGCCGGTCGCGCTAAGGGCCGGTCACTTTCACCGGCTCCACATGCCAGTCGAAAAAGAGGGTCATCCGGACCTCGCCGTGCGCCGGAGTTTTCGGCAGGCTGCCCAGCCAGGCGGGTGTCGAATCGGTCACTTGCGCCGCGTTTTTCTGATCCACATCCACCATGGCCCAGATGTGCGGGCTGTCCCTCAGCGAGCCGTCGCTCTGCTTCTCTTTCATGCCCGCGACGGCCACCGTGCGCATCGGCGCGTTGTTCGGGCCGCTGGAGCCGGCCGTCCCCCACGGCTTGTGCTCGACCGCGTCTCCGTCCACGACCTTCATGCGCATGGCGTAGGCGGGTGCGTCGGGCTTCAGGCGCGAGCGCTCGTAGGCCGGGTTGCCGAGCAGTTTGGCTTGCTGGACTGCGGTCGTCGGCTCGGGGGCGTCGAGGTATTTCCAGAGAAAAAAGCCGAGGGAATCGGTGAGCGTCTTGGAATAGTCGGGACCCTGTCCGGGGGCGAGCGGGCCGGGCAATTCGCCATCGTGCTCGCCGGCGTAGGACAGAATGCCCGCGGCGATCTGCTTGAGATTCGAGGTCGCGACCGAGCGGTAGGAGTTTAGCCGGGCGTTCTGAAAGGCGGGAAAGAGGAAGGCCGCGAGGACGGCGATGATGGCGATGACGACGAGGAGCTCAATGAGCGTGAACGCCCGGCGCGAGGTGGTGGTGGGAGACATGCGGGTATCTGGCACAGGCCGCGCGGTTCGTCACGCGGAAGAACTCCGCGGCAAAACAAAAAGGGGCGATCCGCGCGCGGATCGCCCCTCGACGTTTTGCGGGCTTCGGTCCGTTACTTCCCGAGCACCGGGCCGGAGCCGACATCCTCGGGGGACGGCATTTTCATTTCCCGAATCCAGATATTGCGGAAGCGCACCGGATTGCCGTGATCCTGCAGCCGGATCGGGCCCTTTTCCCCGTGCACCTGATAGGTGCCCACCGCCCGGTGCGGCGTGACGCCGATGAGGACAGTGTGGTTTTGCGTGACGATCCCATTGTGCAGCACCGTCACGACCGCCGGCTTCTCCAGCTTGCCTTCCTTGAAGCGCGGGGCCTCAAAAATAATGTCATAGGTCTGCCACTCGCCGGGCTTGCGGGAGGCGTTCACCTGCGGAGGCATGTAGGCGTAAATCGCCGTCGCCTGCCCGTCGGGGTAGGTCTGGTTTTCGTAATTGTCGAGAATCTGGATTTCGTAGCGCCCGAAGAGGAACACGCCGCTGTTACTCCGGCCCTGGCCCTTGCCTTTGGCCGGTACCGGCGCGGTCCATTCGAGGTGGAGCTGAAAGTCGGGGCCAAACTCATCCTTCGTCTGGAGGTCGCCGCCGCCGCTCACCACCATTTCGCCGTTCTCGACCTTCCACTTGGCCTCGGCATTGCCAGATTTCCATTTGGACAAATCCGTGCCGCCGAAAAGCGCGACCGCATCACTCGGGGCCGTACCCACTTTTTCCTGCGTGGAGGGCGCACCGGGAGTGATGACTGTGGGCTGCGGACGACCGCTGTCGTGGACGTGCCATTTGGTGCCGGGAATGAGCGGCGTGTCGGTGTAGCCGAGATCATTGGCCACGACGGTGGCAGTGAGGAGGGTGGTGAGGAGGAGGGTGGTTTTCATGGAAGGAGTGAGGATGAAAGATTGAAGGAGCGGGATTTCAGGGCGACGCGGCGTGGCTGCTGCCGCTATCCCAGCCGGTAAACGATGCGCGCCTTGTTCAGGTCGTAGGACGACATCTCGATCTTCACCCGGTCGCCGAGGGTGAGCCGGATGAAACGCTTGCGCATTTTGCCGGAAATGTGGGCGAGCACCTCGTGCTTGTTGGCGAGGGCGACGCGAAACATCGTGCCGGCGAGCACGGCGGTGATGGTTCCTTCGGTTTCGATGATTTCTTCAACTGCCATAGGTTAATAGGGACGACGGTCTGCTCCGGGCGGGCCAGAGCTGCGGGATGGTGAAACTGTCCAGGGTTCGCCCGGACGGGTCGGTGATGCTTTCGGAGAAGCGCTCCGCGCGGCCAAATCGCTGGGCGGAGGGACGCGGAGCTTCGCCGGTTTCCGTAGGGATGCAAGGAAGATTCCCGCCCTCGGCCCGCGAAAACTACGCCCTCGCGCCGACCGGTTCCCGCGGTTCCAAAAAGCTGCTCGCGCAGAGCTGCGCGTCGATGCCGCCGAGGGCGAGAAGGTCGTCATGGCGGCCGCTTTCGACGATGCGGCCGCGGTCCATGACGAGGATCTGGTCGGCGTGGCGGACGGTCGAGAGGCGGTGGGCGATGACGAAGCTGGTGCGCCGGGCCGTGAGCGGTTTGGTCTGCGTGCCCCCTGTTTCCGCAGTCGTCACAAAACGGGAACGCCTCGATGCCTGCATTAGCTTGCCTCTTTCGACTCCAATGCGCCATTCGCGGCCTCCTCCGCGAACCACGCCTCCACCCTCTTCCGTGCCCACGGCGTCTTGCGCAAAAACGTCAGGCTGGATTTCACGCTCGGATCGATTTGAAAACACCGGATCGGAATCCGCCACCCCATCACCTCCCACCCATGCCGATCGATCAAATGGCGCACGATCGTTTCCAGCGTGACCCCATGCAAAGGATCGCGCGGATGAGAGGAAGGCGAGGGCATGAGGCCGGGAAGATGGCGCAGGCGGAGCGCCGACCACAATGAAGAATCAAACGGGTCCGCTCCCCCGGTTCGCGTTTCCGTCGCGGCCTGGGCTGATCGGCGCAACCTTGCCCGAAGAAGAATGAGTCTTGCCGGGCATCGGTGGTTCTCCCCAAATGAATTCATGGATCCATTTTTCACCGAACTCGGGCAAAAGGTTTTGGCGCGGTGGAAAAAGGAGAACTTCTCGCGGGGCCTCTTTCCAGACATCGCGCGGGAACTGCTCGAACACCGTCCGCCCGCCACGCATGTGCATGTCCCCACCCTTATCCGGGATTTTTTGCTCGAAGACCGGCAGCCTTTTCAGACCCAGTCCGGCTTTGGTGAGCCCGAACTCGTGGTCTATGACGACCCGCGGTTCTACATCCAGATCCTTTTCTGGTTGGACGGCACCACGGATATTCATCAGCACAAATTCTCCGGCGCTTTCCACGTCCTCGCGGGATCGAGCATCCACTCGCGCTTCGAGTTTGCCCACCCGGAGCCGATCTCGGCCCATCTTCGGGTGGTCCAGTTGCGGATGACAGAAACCCAGCTTCTGGCGACCGGAAGCACCGTGCCGATCATCTCGGGAAGCAGCCAG
>CAYQBV010000076.1:0-15445 GCA_964415705.1 uncultured Chthoniobacter sp.
TGTGGCGGTCATCGGAGGCGTTGAAGTCGATGCCGTTGATCTTGTTGATGACCTGACGCATCAACGTGCCGTTCTTCATGTAGTTGTTGGCCCCGTCGAAGGCGGCCTTGATGAGCGTCACGATGTCGCCGCTGCCGGAGAGGACTTTCAGTTTTGGGAGCAGGTCGTTGTTGGCAAAGGCGAGGAGAGCGTCGCCGGTGATGCCTTCTTCATCGGTGGCCCAGTTGGACCAGCGGAGTTCCTTGGGCAGCGGGGATTTGTAGTTGTCGCGGAGGACTTCCATCTCCTTTTCGCGGTCGTCGAAGATTTTCAGGAAGAACATCCAGCCGAGCTGGGCGAGGCGCTGGGCATCGCCATCGACACCGGCGTCTTTGCGCATGATGTCCTGGATGGTTTTGATGAGGTTGGAGACGTTGGGCATCGGGGAAAAGGATGAGGGATGAAGGATGAATTATGCAGGGTCGGATTTCCGCCCGGTTCGATCCACGGGGGAGTCTTCTCGCAGGACATGCCCTTCGTGGGCAGCGGATCGGTGGGCGCGCAACGCCAGGGCGCGCTCGTGGAGGGCGTCGAGCATCCGCAGTTTTTCCGTGATGTCGCGCGCGGCGAGCGTGTGACGGAAGGCGCGTTTGCTGGCGAGAATTTGTGCCAGGTCGAAGGTCATGGCGTGTCGAGGAACTGGCGACTGAACCTTTGCCAGGCATCCGTGAGCTGATGGCGGGCAAGGATGGCTTGGAAGCGTTCGGCGTCGAGGACGCCGGCTTCGATGAACTGGAGGAGCCGGGCTTTATCCTTCGCGCGGCCCACTTGCAGGGCGATGGCCGCGAGATGCTCCGCCGTGAAGACCCGGGCGGGAATCGCTCCCACGGGAATTGTGACGGCTTCGGCCAGAGCCTCTTCCACGAGGGGTCCGGTCGGCGGCAGAAATTGCACCGGCCAGCCGGCGATGACGACGTATTCGCCCTCCATCTGGCAGCCGCGCGCGGCCAGATAATCGAAAATGGGCTGTGGACTGACGAGTACGGAACCGGGCTCACGCCGGAACGCGACAAAGATGTCCACGTCGAGAGTCGAAATGGGTTCGAGGTAAAAGGTGGCCCCCACCGCACCGCCAATGGCATAGCGTTCGATCACCCCGTCGGCCTGCATCTGGTTAATGAGGGCAATGACTTCAACGATGTTCATGGGATGGAAGGCTAGGCCGCTTGCTGGTAAAGGGCGGTTTCGAGTTCGCGGATGGCGGCGAGATAGCCGTCCCTGCCGCCGAAGAGTTTCACGATTTCCACGGGGGTGCCGTGGGCGGTGAGCGGGTCCACTTTGAGAATCTCCAAGGACTCCACGCTGGTGATGCCGCTGTCGGCGTATTTCTGGAGCAGCGCATCGAGGACAGCGCGGGCCTTCTCGCCATACTTGCCGAAGGCGTTGCGCTTCTTCACCTTCTCGGCGCGCTCCTTCCGCGTGAGCGGCGGTTGATCGAAGGCTACGTGGCAGACGAGGTCGAAAGCGTCGTATTGGCGGCCCACCTGCTCAGCGAGTTCATCGAGGAAGACGCCCTTCGCGGCGAGTTCCTCCAGGATCGCCTGCTTCTTTTCGGCATCGTTCCAGACGGTAAGGAAGTCGTTCAGCGAGGCGTAGTCCTGCCGCACGGTCTTTCGGGAGTAATCCTTGAGCGATTCGGTGATGAGCTTCCCACTTGCGTCGAGATACTGGACGCGCTCGGTGGCGACCCGGACCTCGACGTTGTTCACGTAGTATTTCGTGGTGCCCGGTCCCGGTGGGTCGCCGATGATCGGAGGATCTTCGCGCACGACAACGCTCTCGGGATCGTCATCTGGCGGGACGGGCGGGTCTTCCGGGCCCGGATCGTAAATCTGCACAGGGTCGCCGTCGAAACTCGGGTCCGCAAACAGCGCGGTCGCCCGCCGGAAGTCCATGATGGTGAAGTAAAGCTTGTCGTAGTCCTCCCTGATCCGCGTGCCGCGGCCGATGATCTGCTTAAACTCCGTCAGGGAGGCGATGCGGCGGTCGAGCACGATGAGCTTGCAAGTCTGGGCATCGACGCCGGTGCTCATGAGCCGGGAGGTGACCGCGATGACGGGATACGTCTTTTCGGGGTCGATGAAGTTGTCGAGCTGCGCCTTGCCCTCGTCGTTGTCGCCGGTGATCCGCATCACGTATTTGCTGTTGGCGGCGGCGAGGTCGGGGTTGGCGTTGACCAGCGCCTGCCGCATCCGCTCCGCGTGCTCGATGTTTTCGCAGAAAATGATGGTCTTGGCGAAACGGTCCGTCGCCTTGAGGAACTCCGTGACCTTCATGGCGACAACCTTGGTGCGCTTTTCGAGGATGAGGTTCCGGTCGAAGTCCCGGTCGTTGTATTCCCGGTCCTCAATGAACTGGCCCAGCTTGTCCCTCTGGCCGGCCTCGGGGCGCCAGCCATCGAGATCCTTGTCGAGGCCGATGCGGACGACCTTGTAGGGCGCGAGGAAGCCGTCGGAAATGCCCTGTCGGAGCGAGTAGGTGTAAATCGGGTCGCCGAAGTATTCGATGTTGGAAACGTCCTTGGTTTCCTTCGGGGTCGCGGTCAGGCCGATCTGGGTGGCGGAGGAGTAATACTCGAGGATCTGACGCCATGCGGCATCCTCGTCGGCGCTCCCGCGGTGACACTCGTCCACGAGGACGAGATCGAAGAAGTCCGGCGAAAACTGCTTGTAGATGTTCTGCTCCTCCTCGGTGCCCGTGACGGCCTGGTAGAGGCAGAGGTAAATCTCAAACGATTTGTCCACGGTGCGGTTCGTGATCTTGGTCATCGCCGTGCCGAAAGGCTTGAAATCGTTGGTCTTCGTCTGGTCGGCGAGGATGTTGCGATCGACGAGGAAGAGGATGCGCTTTTTCGCCCCCGATTTCCACAGACGCCAGATGATCTGAAACGCGGTGTAGGTCTTGCCCGTGCCGGTGGCCATGACGAGCAGGGCGCGCTTTTCACCGCGCGCGATGGCGTCCACGGTGCGGTTGATGGCGATGGTCTGGTAGTAGTGGGGAACCCTGCCGGAGCCGTCGTCGTAGTAATCCTGCCTGGCGATGGCCTCCTGCTCGGCGGTGTAGCCCTTGGCCTTGCGGTAGCGCTGCCAGAGTTCGTCGGGCGTGGGGAACTCGTCGAGGGGGATTTCGCGGGTCACGGTGCCGCCGGTGACGGTGCGATCGTGCTCCAGAAACGCGTCGCCGTTCGAGCTGTAGGCAAAGGGAATGTCGAGAATCTCCGCGTATTCGAGCGCCTGCTGCATCCCGGCGCCGACGGTGTGGTTGTTGTCCTTTCCCTCGATGACGGCGAGAGGGAGGTTCGGCCGGTAGTAGAGCAGGTAGTCGGCCTTTTTGGCTTCACCGCGTTGCACCGTCTTGCCGCGCACGATGACGCGGCCCTTGGTGAAATACGCCTCCTCGCGGATCTGGGTCATCAGATCCCATTTGTCGCCGTTCGGGCCAACCAAGGCGGGGGTGATGAACTTCGTGCGGATGTCCGCCTCGGTGAGAGCTTTCTTGTTCATTCGGCAGAAGAACCGTTGGTCTTGGGGTGAGCCATACAGGCTCGGTCTTTACCGGGCCAGCGGCCCTCTGTCGATGTCCATGCCGCGTCCCGCAGTTGGCGCTCCCGCGCGGCCCAGGCGCGGGCCAGTTTGCCCGGCGCTCCAGCAGGGTCAGCGGCGCGTTCCCGCCTCCGTGCGAGGCTTTGAAGATTCGCCCTCCGTCCGACGCGCGGCAAAAACGGGAGCTTCAACAGATCACGTTGCGCAGAGCCGCCGGTTCTTTACGGCGGTTACTTCGTCTTTTCGGCCTTCGCGTCCTTTTTCGCGCACGCGCAGAGCCACTCGGCCTTCTTGCACTTCTCGCAGGTGGCGGCGTCGTAGTGGAGGCGGGCGGTGATGGGCTTGGCGGCGGGCGTGGGCTTGAACTGGAGGATGATCCAGAACTCGTCGCCCTTGAGCATCGGGACGACGAAATGTCCGCCGGCCTTTTCGACGGTGAGCTTCTCCGGCTTGTCGCGGTTGCCGCTGGTCGCGGTGAGCACCTGCGCGTCGAGCGCGACGGCCTTCATGGCTTTGTCGAGCAGGGTGATGTGGAATTTGCCGTCCTTCGCGGTGACTTCGCCGTGCATGGTTTCGTCCTTGCTGAACTCGAGGATGCGGCCGCCGTTCGGGCCGAGTTCCACGCCTTCGTGGCCAAAGGTGCTGGTGAGGCCGAGCGCGAGCACGGCGAGGATACTGAGGAGGTTGGATTTCATGTTATTGGTTTTGGTTTCTTGGTTTGTTTCGGATTTCGGATTTTCACCCCGTGGCTGGAGCTTCGCGCCGGACTGCGGTCTCCGCGGCCCGACGGCCAAAGGCGTAGAAAACAGCCGGGGTGATGCCCAAGCCAAGGAGCGTGGAGGTGACGAGGCCGCCGCAGATGACGACGGCCACGGGATGCAGGATTTCCTTGCCCGGCTCGCCGGCCGCGAGGACCAGCGGGAAGAGCGCGATGCCGGCGCTGAGTGCGGTCATGAGCACGGGGACGAGACGCTCGAGGGTGCCGCGCTCGACCATGGCGCGGGTGAATTCCTCGCCCTCGTGCCGCATGAGGTGGAGGTAGTGCGAAAGGAGCATGATGGAATTGCGCGCGGCGACGCCCGCGACGGCGATGAAACCGACGAGCGTGGCGATGGAGATGTTGTCGATCTGCCACCACGTGAGCGCGAGCCCGCCGATGAGCGCGAGCGGGATGTCGCAGAGCACCTGAAGCGCGAAGACCGGCGTGCCGAAGTAGCCGTAAAGCAGGAAGGCGATGACCACGAAGACGAGCACGCTGAGGAGGCCGATGCGCTTCGCCGCCTCCTGCTGCGCCTGGAATTCGCCCTCGTAGCTGATGAAGCTACCCTGCGGCAGCTTGACCTTCTCCGCGACTGCGGCCTGGAGTTTCCGGACGAGCGATTCGAGGTCGCGCTCGCTGGTGTTCATGCCGATGACGATGCGCCGCTGGGTGTTCTCGCGGTTGATGACATTCGGCCCGCGCGCCTCGCGCACGTCGGCGACGAGCCGCAGCGGCACGCGCTGGCCGCTGGTGGTTTCGATGAGCATCTCGCTGATCTTTTCCGGCGAATCGCGCCACTCCGCCGGAAGCCGCAGCACGAGATCGAGCGTGCGCGGCCCCTCGCGGAGTTCGGCGAGCGTCTTGCCGCCGAGCAGGGTGGAGAGTTGTTCATTCAAAGCGCCGGGCTGCACGCCGTAGGCGCGGGCACGCTCGCGGTTCACTTCGATCTTGAGCTGCGGAATGGGCACTTGGGCTTCGAGGTTCACGTCGGTCAGGCCGGGAATGTCGCGGGCGATTTTTTCGATCTGCATGCCGATGGTGCGCAGTTCGACGAGATCATTGCCGAAGACCTTCACCGCGATCTTCGCCGAGACGCCGCTGAGCATGTGGGAAAGCCGGTGGCCGATGGGCTGGCCGACATTCGTGAAGGTGCCGGGGAGCGTGCCGAGCACTTTGCGAATCTCCGCGAAGACCTCCGCGCGCGGCCGGCCCTTCTCGTGAAACTCGACGTCGTATTCGTTCACCGAGACCGGCATGACGTGGTCGTCTTTCTCCGCGCGACCAGCGCGGCGGCCCACGCTTTTCACCTCGGGAATCGTTTGCAGGAGCCGCACACCGACTTCGCCGATTTCGTTGGTCTGCGCCAGCGACGTGCCCGGCGCGCTGACCACGGAAATTGTCGCGCTGCCTTCGTTGAAGGTGGGCAGAAATTCCTTGCCCATCATCGGGTAGAGGAGCAGCGCGCCGATGAGCAGCATCCCGGCGAGCGCGATGACGAGCAGCGGCTGGTCGAGCGCGAGACGGAGCCAGGTGCGGCGGAGCGTGTTTTTTAGAAAGCGGACGAGGAAGCCGTCGCCGTGGTCCGTGCCCGCGTTTGCTTTGAGCAGCAGCGAGCAGAGCACCGGAATGACCGTGAGCGAGACGACGAAGGACGCGGCCATGCTGGTGATCGTGGCGATGGCGATGGGCGTGAAGAGCCGGCCTTCGATGCCTTCCAGGCCGAGCAGCGGGAGGAAGACGAGGATGATGAGGATCGTCGCGTAGAGGATCGAGTTGCGGACCTCACCGGAGGCGCGGGCGATGACCGCGAGCTTCTCGTGCGGATGCGGGAGCGCGGCGTTTTCCCGCAGCCGGCGGAAAACGTTTTCCACGTCCACGATGGCGTCATCCACGACCATGCCGATGGCCACGGCGAGGCCGCCGAGGGTCATGGAATTCACGCTCACGCCGAACCATTTGAAAACGAGCAGCGTGACGGCGAAGGAGAGCGGTATCGCGGTCAGCGTGATGAAGGTGGTGCGGAAATTCAGGAGGAAGAGAAAGAGGATGATCGTGACCATGATCGCGCCGTCGCGGATGGCTTCCTTGAGATTGCCGATGGCGTGCTCGATGAAGTCTCCCTGGCGGAACATGATTTCGATTTCGACTCCAGCGGGCAGCGTGGGTCGCAGCTCGGCGAGCGCGCGCTCGATGGCGGTGCTGACCTTGAGCGTGTCGAAACCCGGCGCTTTATCCACGCTCAGCACGACCCCCATCGTGCCGTTCACGCTGGCATCGCCGCGCATCGGCTGGATGCCGTAGTCGAGCTTCGCCACGTCGCTGACGAGGATGGGTCGGTCGCCGACGGTCTTGATGACGGTGCGCCCGAGCTCGGCGAGGTCGGCGGTCATGCCGAGATTGCGGACCATGATTTCGCGCGGGCCGGCGTTGAGATAGCCGCTGGTGGAATTGCCCGCGGCTTGTGCGACTGCCTTTTCCAACTCCTCGAAAGTGACGCCGTGCGCGGCGAGGCGGTGCGGGTCGGGCTGCACCTGCACCTGCTTCACGCCGCCGCCAATGGTCAGCACCTCCGCCACGCCCGCGATGCTTTGCAGCCGCCGTTTGATCTGCCAGTCGGCGAGCGAACGCAGGTCCATCGGCGCGATCTTTCCGTCCGTGCTGCGCAGCCCGACGAGGAGGATTTCGCCCATGAGCGAAGAGACCGGCGTCATGCCCGGCTGCACCCCGGCGGGGAGCGAGGCGACCACACTTTGCGTCCGCTCCTGCACGAGCTGGCGCGCGCGGTAGATGTCGGTGCCCCAGTCGAATTCCGCGAAGACCAGCGAGAGCCCGACATCGGAATTCGAGCGCAAGCGATCCAGCCCGCCGACGCCCTGCACGGCGGCTTCGAGCGGTTGCGTGACGAGCACCTCGACCTCCTCCGGCGCGAGGCCGGGGCATTCGGTGAGGATCGTCACCGTCGGCTTCGTCATGTCCGGCAGCACCTCCACCGGCAGCTCGCGCAGCGTTTGAAAACCCAGCACGAGCAGCAGCAGCGCGGCCGCCAGGACGATGGGCCGGTGCTGGAGCGAGAAGCGGATTAGGGCGTTGAGCATCAGCGCGGGAAGTATGGGATTGGACCTGCCTCGGAGGTTGCTCTGAGTTCCATTTCGTGGCTCAATAACCGCGTGCCCGACATCATCATCAAAGACGCACCTGACACGATCTCCGCGTGGCTCAAAAATCGCGCAACGGCGCACGGCGTCTCGGAGGGGGAGGAGCTTCTCCGGATTCTCCAAAATGCGCTCGGGGCAAACGTCGCGCCCGAGTCTGGCGAACCAAAGAGCGAGCGTGTCCAGGCTTCGTTCCTCGCGATGGATTCCGCTGATAACAGCCCCGATTGGATTTTCGACCGCCACGATCTCAGGTACCGCCAGCCACTTCTGCCGCCGGGCGAGGACTTCAAAGCGCATCTGCTTGCGCTCGGGAAAATCGGCGCGGATATCCGCCTGGATTGGCCGCGTGAGGTTTCGGACCATCGACCGATCGACCTCTGACAGTGTTTCTTGTCGATACCAACGTGGTTTCTGAGTTGCGAAAGCTGGAGCGGATGAATCCCGGCGTGCGCGAGTGGTTCGATGCGACGCCTCCGAACGACATGTTTCTCAGCGTGATCACCGTCGGTGAGATTCGCAAAGGCATCGAAGAAAAACGTCTCCGCGACCCCGCTCAGGCCGAGGCTTTGGATCGGTGGATGGCCAGAATGTTGACGATTTTCGCAGGCCACACGCTCCCCATCACGGAGGCGATCGCGGATCGCTGGGGAGCACTTTGTCCGGGGCAGCCATTGCCGCCGGCGGACGGGCTCATCGCCGCGACCGCACTCGTGCATGATCTGACTTTGGTGACACGCAACACCGGCGACTTCGACCGCGGCGGTGTTCGTACTCTCAATCCCTGGAAGTAGGACGCGCTGAGTCACGGCTGACCTCCCGCCGTTTTCCGCCGCAGCACGGCGAGCAGCAGCACCAGCAGCAGCCCGGTGCTGCCGACGAAGAACATCGTCAGCGGCGTGAAACTTTTCCCGCCGCCGTGCGCGTGACCGCCGGCTCCCGCAGCGGCGGCGGCGATGTCTTCCTTGGTCATCTCACTGCCGTCTTCCTTGTGCGGATGCCCGTGCGCGGCGTCCATCGCCTGCTTGAGCGAGACACTCCCCTTCCCCGCAAAGGCCAGCGAATACGCGCCGCGGGTGACGACCTCGTCGCCGGGCAGCAGGCCGCTGGTCACCTCGGCAAAGCGGTCGCGTCGATGACGACGGCCGATTTTACGAAGGCGTTCTTGAACTCGACGCTCGTCTGGCTGCTGCAGTCGCCGGGGGGATTTTCACTACGGGTTGCTGAGGGCCGCGGGGCGGAGCAGGCGCAAGGCGTTCGCGATGACGAGGAGCGTCGCACCGGTGTCGGCGAGGATGGCGAGCCAGAGGCTGGTGTAGCCGAGCAGCGCGAGGACGAGGAAGACGGCTTTCAGCGCGAGGGCGAAGGCGATGTTGAACTGGATGATGCCCACGGTGCGACGTCCGAGGGCGATGGCTTCGGCGACTTTGCTGAGGTCGTCCTGCATCAGCGCCATGTCGGCGGTTTCGATGGCGGTGTCGGTGCCTGCGCCGCCCATGGCGATACCCACTGACGCGGCGGCCATGGCGGGCGCGTCGTTCACGCCGTCGCCGATCATGCCGACGTAGCGTTCGGTCGCGAGGAGGGCTTTCACGCGCTCGATCTTTTGGTCGGGAAGCAGGTCGCCGTGGGCTTCGTCGATGCCAGCATTCTTCGCGATGGCGCTCGCGGTGCGCTGGTTGTCGCCGCTGAGCATGACGATCTTCACGATGCCCGCACGGTGCAGTGCGGCGATGGCTTCGGGCGCGTTGGCGCGCATGGCGTCGCCGACGGCGAGGATGCCGAGGACTTCGCCTTTGCAACCGCCGTGCGGCTTGTGGCCGACAATGACGACGGATTGTGCGTCGGCTTCGATCTCCGCGAGCTGCTTCTCGATCTCCGGCGAGCACACGGCCAGCTCGTGTGTGAAGCGGTGGTTGCCGACGAAGTATTCGTGTCCGTCGATGGTCGCTTCGGCTCCGCGTCCATTCTGCGCCCGGTAGTTTTCGCTGCGCGGAAACGGGATCTTCTTCTCGTTCGCATACGCCACGACGGCTTGCGCCAGCGGATGCTCGGAATGCGTGTCGATGGCGGCGGCGATGCGGACGATTTCGCTTTCGTCCTTCGATTTCATGATGACGACTTTTGTCACGCGCGGTTTGCCTTCGGTAATCGTGCCGGTCTTGTCCACGGCGAGTGCGCGGAGTTTTCCGATGGATTCGAGATGTGCGCCGCCTTTGATGAGCACGCCGCGCCGCGCCATCGCGGTGAGGCCGGAGACAATCGAGATGGGCGTGGAGATGACCAGCGCGCACGGACACGCGATGACGAGCAGCACGAGCGCGCGGTAAAACCACACGCTCCACACGCCGCCGAAAAGCAGCGGCGGCACGAGCAGGACGAGCAGCGCCACGGCCATGACCGCAGGCGTGTAGTAGCGGGCGAAGACATCCACGAAACGCTGTGCCGGAGCCTTCTGCGCCTGCGCCTCGCCGACCAGTCGAACGATCTTCGCGAGCATCGTGTCCCCGCTGGCTTTGGTAACGCGGACTTCGAGCGAGCCTTCGCCATTGATCGTGCCCGCGAAAACTCCGTCGCCGACTTTCTTCTCCACCGGCATCGACTCGCCGGTGATGGGTGCTTGATTGACCGCCGCCGCGCCCGACGTGACCTCGCCATCGAGCGGCACACGCGAGCCGGATTTCACGGCGACGATCTCTTCGAGCTTCACGTCCGCGACGGGCACCTCCACGAACTGCCCGCCGCGTTTCACCAGCGCCGTCTCGGGTGCGAGGGCGAGCAGCGATTCGATGGCCCGCCGCGCGCGCTGCACGCTGAAGGCTTCGAGCAATTCCGAGACGCCGAAAAGAAAGGTGACCGCCGCGCCTTCGCTCCACTCGCCGATGACCGCCGCACCAGCGACGGCGACGAGCATGAGCAGATTCATATCCGGCGCGAAACGGCGCGCGGCAGCGATGGCCTTGGGGAAAATGAACCAGCCGCCCGCCACGATGGCCGCGGCATTGATCGCGATGAGCACCGGCTCGGGCGCGGCTTTCGTCCAGTGCAGCACCAGGCCCAGCCCGGTGAGCAGACCAGACGCGCCGACGAGCAGCGTGCGCGTGCGGTTCGCCTCACCCGCGTGCTCATCGGGAGCCGCGCCCGGCAGTCGCGCCGACATCCCGGTCGGTGCGATGGCGGCGATCAGCCCCTCGGCGGAAACGCCCGCATCGTGCGCCACGGTCACGCGCCCAGCCACGAGATTCACGGACACGCCCTGCACGCCGGGCAACGGCTTGAGCACACTTTCCAGCGTGGCGATTTCTTCGGAGCAATCCATGCCGCTCACGGCGAGTTCGGTACGCTGCTCGGAAGCAGGCAAGGAGGATGGCGCGGGAGTGTCTCCCGATTGCTCGTGGCCGCCGCGCTCGCTCTGGTGTTTGCCGGTCATGGATCGGTACCCGCGCCCTCAGCTTTCAAGGCCGGCGCCTTCCGCCGCCAAAGTCGTGACAGCGGAAAAAGCAGGCGCGAGGCGAGCGTTCGCGGGTATTCGGCCATCCGATGAAAGCCCAGTCTCGCCGGCTGCTGCGTCGGCGACTCTGCGCGCGTCGGCCACCAAGCCGTGCCGAAGATCCAGTCCCACGCACTCAGGCAGATGGCGAAGTTCGCACCGAAGCGGCGATCGGCGGGCCACTCTTTGGCGTGATGCCAGACGTGCATCCGCGGCGAGTTGAGCAAGTAGCGCAGCGGCCCCCAACTCACGCAGAGATTGCTGTGATTCAGGTGCCCGATGAGCGTGCCGAGCACGGCGATGGCGAGGATCACGCCAGAGTCCACGCCGAGCATCACCAGCGGCAGATAAGTCAGGCCCTGATAGACCACGATCTCCATCCAGTGGAACCGGAAGTTTCCGATCCAATCCATCTCATCGATTGAGTGGTGCAGCTTGTGAAACTCCCACAGCCACGGGACGCGATGCAGCAGGTTGTGCACGCACCATTCGAGGAAATCCTTGAGCAGGAAAAAGCAGACGAACTGCACCCAGAGCGGCTGCGTGGCGAGGAGATGGAGCGACTTCGCGTGTCCGAGGGCAGGCATCGTCCACGTCGCGAGGAAGCCGGAGACGTAAGCGAAGAGGACGGCGAAATAGTGACCGTTGAAGAAGAGCCAGAAGAGGTCTTGCGCGAACTGCTTTCGCCACAGCTTTTGCCCGCGCCGCCACGGCCAGAGCCGCTCCAGCACGAGGCAAAGGAGCGACACGACGAGCAACCAGAAGAGGTAGCTCCGGGTGTCCCAGAGGAGTTGCAGCATGATGGGGCTCGCTCGCGATTCTCCCGGTTAGAAGAAGGCCGCAAGGGCGCGGGCTTCAGCAATCGCGGGAGCGGCGATGAGGGCGAGCGCCAGCGCTTCGGTGGGGAGCAGCAGAGTGGATTGCGATTTCATCGACCGATCCGCGGAGTCGGGGAGCGGGCGCGCTGGTCCGCCCCCCGATTCATCGCGGCAGTTACTTTTTCTTCTTCGCTTCATTCGCGGCGCACTTGCAGATCCATTCCTGCGCGTCGCACTTCTCGCAGTTCGAGGTGTCGTATTGCAGGCGTGCGGTGATGGCCTTGGCCTTGGCTCCGTCCTTGTATTGCAAGATCAGCCACTCGCCTTTTTTCACGACGGGCACGACGAATTTGCCGTCCGCTTTTTCGACCGTGAGCTTCTCCGGCTTGCCGCTCGCGCCGCCGGTGGCGGTGAGCGTCTGCTCGCCGAGCGCGACGGGCTTCATGTCTTTGTCGAGCAGGGCGACGTGGAATTTGTCGCCCTGGAGGGTGACTTCGCCGTGCATTGTTTCGTTTTTGCTGAACTCGAGGATGCGTCCGCCGTTGGGGCCGAGTTCGATTTCGCCGTGCGCGAGGGCGGCGGCAGTGAGGGCGAGGCTGCTGAGCAGCGTGAGGAGTTGTTTTTTCATTTTTTGTTTTGGGCTTGTTGCTTGTTGGTTTGGTTGAATGTGATCGCGCTGTGGTGTCCAAACCGCCACCTCGGCGCGGAAATTTTCATTGGGCGGCGGCGGCTCCGTTTTCGAGGGCGCGTTGCGCGGCTTTGCGCCCGAAGAGCCAGAACACGGCGGGCGTGACGGCGAAATCGAGCAGCGTGCTGGTGATGAGTCCGCCGACGATGACGACGGCGACGGGGTGCAGGATTTCCTTCCCAGGCTGATCGCCCGCGAAGACGAGCGGGAGCAGGCCGATGCCGGCGGCGAGCGCGGTCATGAGCACGGGGACCATGCGCTCTTTGGTGCCGCGCACGATCATCTGCTGGGTGAAAGTTTCGCCCTCGTGCCGCATCAGGTGCAGGTAATGCGAGAGCATCATGATGCCATTGCGCGCGGCGATGCCGCCGACGGCGATGAAGCCGACGAGCGTGGCGATGCTGATGTTATCGAGCACCCGCCAGGTGAGGAAGAGACCGCCGACGAGCGCGAGCGGGATGTTCAGCAGGACCTGCGCGGCGAGCGCGGCGCTCTGGAAATAGCCGTAGAGCAGGAAGGCGATGATGACGAAGACGACGGCGCTGAGGAGGGCGATGCGCTGCGCGGCTTCGCGCTGGGCGACGAATTCGCCCTCGAAGGTGACGAAGTAGCCTTCGGGCAGTTTCACCTTTTCCGCGACGCGCTTTTGCAGTTCCACGACGAGCGTGCTCACGTCGCGCACCGTCGGTTTGATGGCGATGGCGAAACGGCGCTGGGCGTTTTCGCGGAAGATGACGTTCGGCCCTTTCGCTTCGCGCACATCGGCGATGAGCGAAAGCGGGATGCGCTGCACGTGGCCTTCGCTGTCCTGCACTTCGATGGGCAACTGCGCGAGTTTGTCGGGCGTCTCGCGCCACTCCAGCGGGAGGCGGATGGCGAGATCGACTTCGCGCTGGCCTTCGCGGAGCGCGGCGACGTTTTCGCCGCCGAGCAGCGTGGCGAGCGTGGCGTTGAGTTTGCCCGGCGTGATGCCGTAGGCGGCGGCGCGGTCGCGGTCGATTTCGATGCGGAGTTGGGCGATGACGCTCTGCTGGTCGAGCTTCACATCCGCGAAGCCGGGGATGGTTTTTGCCACGCTCTGAATCTCGACGCCGAGCTGGCGGAGTTTGTCGAGGTCCGGGCCGAAGACCTTGATCGCCACAGGTGCGGAGACGCCGCTGAGCATGTGGCCGATGCGGTCGGCGAGCGGCCCCATGACCACGCTGAAGGTGCCCGGCACGCTCTGCACTTTCTTGCGCACGTCGGCGAGGATTTGGTCGCGGGTGCGCGGGCTTTTTTCATCACGAAAATCCACGTCGAACTCCGCCGTGCTCACCGGCACGACGTGATCGCCCCGCTCGGCGCGACCGAGACGACGGCCGACTTTTTTCACCTCAGGAATGGTGAGCAATTCCTGCTCGATGACGTCGGCGATGTTGTTTGTCTCCTCCAGAGAAGTGCCCGGCGCGGCGGTCATAGCGATGAGCGCGGTCTGCTCGCGGAAGGTGGGCAGGAAGTCCTTGCCCATCTGCGGATACAAAAGGAACGCGCCGACGACCATCATGCCGGTGAGGCCGAGGAGCAAAAAGGGCTGGGCCAGCCCGAAGCGCAGGAGAGTGTTTCCCAGCAGCCATTTCATGGCGCGCGTGATCGGGCCGTCCTTGTGCGCATGCCCTTCCTTGGGCCGCAGCAGCAGCGAGCAGAGCACCGGGATGACCGTGAGCGAAACGATGAATGACGCGATCATCGAGATGATCGTGGCGATGGCGATGGGCGAAAAGAGTCGGCCCTCGACGCCGCTCAAACCGAGCAACGGCAGGAAGACGAGGATGATGAGCAGCGTGGCGTAGAGGATGGAATTGCGCACTTCGCCGGAGGCGCGCGCGATGACTTCCAGCCGCGGCTTGGGCGCGGGGAGCGCGGCGTTTTCCTGCAAGCGCCGGAAGACGTTTTCCACATCCACGATGGCGTCGTCCACGACCATGCCGATGGCGACCGCGAGCCCGCCGAGCGTCATCGAATTCACCGACACGCCGAACCATTTGAAAGTCAGCATGGTAATGGCGAACGAGAGCGGGATCGCGGTGAGCGTGATGAACGTGGTGCGGAAATTCAGCAGGAAAAGAAAGATGACGATCGTGACCATGACCGCTCCTTCGACGATGGCGTTCTTGAGATTGCCGATGGCGTTTTCGATGAAGTCGGCCTGGCGGAAAAGCAGCCGGGCTTCCACGCCTTCCGGCAGCGTCTTTTGCAATTCGGCGAGGGCGGTTTCGACCTTTGTCGTGAGCGCGAGCGTGTCGAAGCCGGGCGATTTCGTGACGCTCATGATGACGCCGCGTTTGCCGTTCACGCTGCCATCACCGCGCATCGGCTCGATGCCCCATTCCACCTTCGCCACGTCGCTGATGAGGATCGGGCGGTCGTTCACCTTCTTGATGACGGTGCGCGCGATGTCGTCGAGTTGCACGGTCATGGCGAGATTGCGCACCATGATTTCCGTGGTGCTGCTGTTGATGAAACCGCCGGTCGTGTTGCCCGACGCCTCGCGCGCGGCGGTGGCGAGTTCTTCAAACGTGACCTCGTGCGCGGCCATACGGTGCGGCTCGGGCATGACCTGCACCTGCTTGATGCCGCCGCCCATGTTCAGCACTTCGGCGATGCCGGGGATGCTTTGCAGGCGCGGGCGGATCGTCCAATCAGCCAGCGTTCGCACGTCGCGCGGCAGCGTTTTGTCGTCGCGACTGCTCACGCCGACGAGGACGATTTCGCCCATGAGCGAAGCCGCCGGAGTGAGGAATGGCTCGACGCCGCGGGGCAACGCGCCGCGCACGCCGGTGAGCCGCTCCTGCACGAACTGCCGCGCCTTGTAGATGTCCGTGCCCCAGTCGAACTCCGCATAGACGAGCGAAAGCGACACGTCGGAATTCGACCGCAGCCGCGTGAGCCCCGCGACGCCGAGCAGCGCGCGTTCGAT
>CAYQBV010000077.1:0-15294 GCA_964415705.1 uncultured Chthoniobacter sp.
GGTCGTGTCGAATGCCGATGCCGCTTATCTTTACCGCCGCATGATCAAGCCCTCGGAGCAAGCCGTCTCGACTCGGATGAAGCTCGCGGCGGCGCACTATTCGATGGGTCTGTTCGTGCTCTATTTCGGGACGACGCGGACTTATCCCGAGGTCGCGCATCACACGATTTGGATGGGGGCGCGCTATCGCGAACTGCTCGACGATATTTTCCACCGGAAGATCCTTGCGGAGGATTTTTCTCTCTACCTGCACCGCCCAACCGCCACCGACCCGAGCTTTGCGCCCGCCGGTTGCGACAGCTTCTACGTGCTTTGTCCGGTGCCGAATCTGCAGGGGAAGATCGACTGGAAAACGGAAGGACCGCGGCTTCGGGATCGCATCGTGGCGGCGCTGGGGCACACGATTCTGCCGGGCCTCGCCTCGACCATCACCGCGGATTTTTACAAGACGCCCGAGGATTTCCGGGATGATTATCTCAGCGTACATGGTGCGGGTTTTTCCGTGGCACCATTGTTTCGGCAGTCGGCCTGGTTCCGCTTTCACAATCGGGCCGAAGGAATCAAGAACCTCTTTCTCGCCGGCGCAGGCACCCATCCCGGAGCTGGGATGCCTGGAGTGCTCTGCTCGGCTAAAGTTATCGCTGCGCTGGTTCCGGCGGCGGCTCACTGATGAAAGCGACAACGGAAACCCCTGCTCGCGCCGCGTGGGTCGAAGCCGATGCCAGGCTGGCGGCAAAAGGACGCAGCTTTCATTGGGCGCGGCATCTTCTCGGAAAGACCCAGGCGGCGAGAGCGACGCGGCTTTACGGCTTCTGTCGCTACCTCGACGATCTCGCCGACGAAGCGGCATCGATCGAAACCGCGCGGGCGAATCTTGCCGCAGCCACTCGGGCAATCGCCTCGGGCGAATCCGCCGACCCAGTGCTCAGCGATGGGCTCCGCCTCATGACGGAATGTCGGATCGCGCCGGGCCTCGCGTTGGAGCTAATCGAGGGACTCGTCTCGGATCTTGATCCCGTGCGGATTCCCGATGAGGCGGCCCTCCTCCGCTACGCCTATCGAGTGGCTGGGACCGTCGGCGTGATGATGTGCGGGGTGCTGGATGTGCATCGCCCGGCGGCTTATTCCCATGCCGTCGATCTCGGCATCGCCATGCAGCTTACGAATATCTGCCGGGACATCGCGGAGGATGCCGCGCTGGGCCGTCGCTATCTTCCCTCGTCCATGATTGGCGACGTGGGTCCGGAGAAACTGATGCCGCCCGCCGAAGGTCTTCATCCCCGTCTCCGCGAGTGCGTGGCTTCGCTGCTGGAGAAAGCGGATCATTACTATGCGAGCGGTGAAGCTGGCCTTTCCTATCTCCCGCTCCGGGCTCGCTGCGGCATTCTCGTCGCAGCGCGCGTCTATCGCGAGATTGGGTTGCGGCTGCGCGCGCACGATTACACTTTCTGGCTCGGTCGCATCGTGGTGGGCGATCGCGAAAAAGCGGCGCTCACTGCTCACGCGCTCTTGACTGCGCCCTTGAGGGCATCCTTCTGGCGGCAGCCATCGTCGCACGACGCCAGTTTGCATCTCGCCTTGCGAGGATTGCCCTGCATCGGAGTGAAGCCATGCTAACTAACACCGACATCATCATCCTCGGCGGCGGCTGTGCCGGCCTGAGTCTGGCGATGCGGCTCGCCAGTCTCGGCGAGCGCAGCCCGCGCACGGTCGTCATCGAAAGCCGGACGCGCTATACCAACGACAGGACCTGGTGCTTCTGGGGCGCTGGCTCGGCGCAACTGAGTCACCTCGCGCGGCATCATTGGACGACAGTTTCGCTCGCGACTGCGGATCGCCGCGTCACGGTGGATTGCCGCGCGACGCCGTATCAGATGATTCCGGCGGAGACTTTCTACACCGCAGCGGTCGAGGCGATCGCGGAAGCACCTCGCGTCCAACTCGCGATGGGCGAAACCATCACCTCCGAGCCACGGAAAAACGGCGACCTTTGGCGGATCGAGACCACCGCGGGCCAGCGCTGCGCGAAGATGATTGTCGATACCCGCCCCGGCCGGCGCCCGGAACGCGGCGCGGCATCTTTATGGCAGTCCTTTTCCGGTCAGGAGATCGAGTGCGAGGCGGCCCGCTTCGATCCGGACTCCGCCACCCTGATGGATTTTTTGCCGACCAGAAAAGGCCGGACCTCATTTCTCTACGTGCTTCCAGTCTCGCCGCATCGCGCCCTTGTCGAGGCCACTGTCTTCGCGCCGGACCCGCTCGGCCCGGACGCTCTCGCAGCGGAACTCGATGCCGGCATCGCGCGGCAGGTCGATGGCGCGGGTTTCTTGGTGCTCCGATCCGAGCACGGCATTCTTCCCATGGGGCAGGCGGCTCCCGCTCCCAGTCCCGACGTTTCCTATTTCCGCGCAGGAGTGGCCGCCGGCGGTGCGCGACCCGCGTCCGGTTTCGCCTTCCAGCGGATTCAGCGCTGGGCGGACGCCTGTGCCGAGGCGCTCGCGGCCGGGCAGCCACCCGTCGCGCATCCCCCTGATCCCTGGCGGATGCGGGCTATGGACAGTCTTTTTCTCCGCGTCCTTCGCGCCCGGCCCGAGGTCGCGCCCGATCTTTTTCTCGCACTTTTTGCCATGAATAATCCCGGTGGAATCGTGCGCTTCATGAGCGACTGCGCGACGTTTTCGGACTGTCTCGCGATCGCCCTCGCGCTTCCGGCGTGGCCTTTCCTGCGGGAAATCCCCGGCGGGCTCGCGGCACGCCCCCTCGCACCCGCGGGAGGTCGCAGCGGATGAATGCCCTGCGCATCCAGGGATTGGTTTTCAGCCTCGGCGCACTGCTGCTCGCCCTCGCGGCAACGGCCATCGGATCGCCTGGCTCGCGGATCGAATTGCTCGGCGTCGCCGCTCTCATCGTCGTCCTCGGCGTGCCCCATGGCGCGCTCGACACCATCTTTGCCCGCCAGCTTTACGGGATCCGCACGCTCCGGGATTGGCTGCGCTTTGGAGCCATCTACCTCCTGCTGGCCGCGCTCGTCGTGGGGCTGTGGCGTCTGCAACCCACGCTCTTCCTCCTCGGGTTTCTGGTCATCTCCGCAGCGCACTTCTCCGGGGATCCCACCCCCGGAACCCCGTGGCCGGCGCGCGTGCTCTACGGCGGCGCGGTGGTCATTCTTCCCGCCGCCCTCCACTCGGTCGAGATCACGCGCCTCTTTTCGTTGCTCGCCGGGGACGATGCGGCGGCTCTCGTGACGCCGTGGCTGAGTCTCCTCTCGTGGCCGTGGCTGATCGGGCTGTTGCTCGCCGCCGCGCATCGGGCGCGAACGGATTGGCTGACGGCTTTGGAAATGGGATCGGTCGGCTTTCTCGCAGTCCTCGCTTCGCCGCTGTTCTCCTTCGTGGTCTTCTTCTGCGGCATGCACAGCGCGCGGCACATCATTCGGACGATCGACTACTCCGGACGATCCTCGCTCGGCCTCATCCTCGGAGCCGCGTTGCTGCCCATGCTCGGCGTGCTGGTCGCATCCGCAGCCGCCTGGCATTTCCTCGCTGGCACATCGCTCGACGCGCGGGTCATTCAGTTAGTCTTCGTCGGCCTAGCCGCACTGACTGTTCCGCACATGGCCCTCGTGGAGCGAGTGCGACTTTCAGGCTGGGTCAAGGGAGCTAGGGTAGCGGGCGAACTCCACGGAGCAAAAACTCGATCGAGCCCCAACCAATTACCCCGCCGACAATAGTGGCCACGCCGGCCGCGGCACCCAGCCCGAGCGCCACTGCGGGCGAGTCCGTCCGAAGGACCGCCCGGCCCCACAAGGCGAGACTTCCGGCGATGACCAGTTCAGCGACGATAATGTACACCGGGGTGTGGCTCAGCATCAGGCAATCGCGGTAGCGCCACCAGTTCGCGCCCCACGCCATTTCCTCATAGAAGGGAATGAGCAGCGCACCGAATAAGGCGGTGGCGAGGGTTCCGCGCAGCTTTCCGTAACGCGCGATGACCGCATCGCCAACGATTCCAGCCTGAACGGCGACTACACCCCAGGAAAGCGGCATCCACCACGGAGACTCCAGAATCATCGCCGAGCCTGCGACGGAATAGTCCAGCGTGCCGGTGTGCCGGACGCAAAGGTAGTCGGCGGCGAGTTCCGTCAGCCCAAAGACTCCCGCGGAGAGGATCACCATGGCAAAACGTCGGTCGGAATGCGCGACCGCAGAGCAGACAAACAAGGTGAGGTTTAGCGCGTTCAGGGCCACGGCAGTTCGCCCATCGGAGCCAGGCCAGCATGAGCAAGCGCCGGCAAAAGCCACGGAAAGGATAACGGAAACGCCAGCGATCCGCTGACGAGCAGACGACCGCCGGTGGCTCGGCATCAAGGGCGGGTGTGATGAAAAACGCATCGCTTCCGTTACGACCGCAAATCCGCAAAGAACTGCCTATTTCTCACGATCGTCCTCGCCACGAACCTATCGCAACGATGAAAGGCAGGGAGCGCGATGCAATCGGCGCTGACCGACGCCTCAACGGTCATGGCGGCGGCCATTAAGACAATGATGACCAAGACCGATGAGGCAAAGAATTAAGCATCTAGCGCGACGATGGAAACGTTTTCTCAGTCTACGCGATACTTCTCAAGACCGACGCGAACGCCGGCAACGGCGTCATCGAGTTCGTGAGTAGATTAGTGTGGCCCAAGTAACAAATAGAGTGCGGCTTGGGATGGCCGAATGGCCTTCCACTCTGCACATAATCAAAAACAAAAAAACAGAAAAAAGAAAACTACTTCATCATGAGCACATCAACTGATATCGTGGCCGTCGCCGTTGGCGCTGGCGTCTTCAAAACCCTCTGTGCCGCTCTGACGGCCAGCGGGCTCATTCCGACGCTCCAAAGCGAGGGCCCATTCACGGTTTTTGCGCCGACCGACGAAGCGTTTGCCAAGCTGCCGGCCGGAACGGTCGAGGACCTCCTCAAGCCTGAAAACAATGACAAGCTCGTCGCGATTCTCACTTACCACGTCGTGGCCGGAAAAGTCATGGCGGCGGATGTGAAAACGATGAAGGCCAAGACGGTCAACGGGCAGGACCTAGACATCATCGTTGCGGACGGCACCGTGACCGTAAACGGGGCGAAGGTCATTAAGACCGATGTGGCTGCCAGCAATGGCGTCGTCCACATCATCGACAGCGTCGTGTTACCTAAGTAATTGGTCGTGGATGGGCGGAGAGCAAGTCGCTCTCCGCCCCGCCCACCTAAGGAAGCCTGTCTCAAGTGATTCTCTGCCCTCAGTTTCGTTTCATTGGAACGAAACCCTATCGCTCATGCGTATTGTGAGTAAAAGTCCGATCATTATCTTCGATGGCCGCTGTAATCTGTGCGAACGGTCCGTGCGGTTTGTTTTAAAGCGGGACCACAAGAAGCAGTTTCGCTTTGCCGCCATCCAAACTCCCGCGGGGAGGGAACTCGTCGAAGGATTTGGAGTTGGCCCGCCACTGGACAGTATCGTGCTGGTCGCCGGTGGGGTAGCCTACATCAAAAGCACTGCGGCACTTCACATTGCCTCGCGACTCAGTGGCCTGTGGCCACTGCTGAAAATTCTTCTGATTACTCCCCGTTCCGTCCGCGACTGGCTTTACGATGTGGTGGCAAAAAACCGTTACCGCTGGTTCGGTGAAAAACAGGCCTGTTTTATTCCCACCCCTGAAATGCGCAGGCGCTTACTCTCATGAGTGCGTTCATTATTTCGTTGCGGTCCCAGACCACGGAGTGGCGGCACCTCGCGATTTTGAACTACGGAATCCCCGGTGGGGCGGGCGGGACACCATGCCTGCAAAGCGGCACAAATGCGTCCAACCCGAAGGCAGCCGCCGAAACGAGTCATGATGGCATGCAGAACTTCCCGCCTGAGCCTCGTTGAATGACGGCAGTGGCGCTGACCGCGCGCCCCAGACTAACGCTAATCTAAGCCGACCTATGACCGAATCCCTCTCACAATACCGACATCCCGAAGTGCTGGTGGACACCGATTGGGTAGCAACCCACCTGAACGAACCCTCCACTCGCATCGTGGAGAGCAACGAAGATTTATTTCTTTACGAAACGGGTCACATTCCCGGTGCGGTGCATATCGACTGGCGACAGGACCTGCAAGATCCGCTGGTCCGCGATTACATCGCGCCTGCGGCCTTCGCTGCGCTCTGCGTAAAGAACGGGATCGGCCCGGACACGACGGTGCTTTTCTACGGCGACAAGTCGAACTGGTGGGCGTGTTACGCGCTGTGGGTGTTCCGGCTTTTCGGGCATACCAAGGTGAAGATCCTCGACGGGGGACGCGACAAATGGATTCAGGAAGGGCGGGCTTTGACAAAAGAGAAGATGAAATATCCACCAGCCGATTACCCCGTGCCGCCCAAGCGTTACGACGACGAGATTCGGGCCTTTTATGAAGAGGCACTTGCACAGAGCGGGGCAAAAAAGCCCCTGATCGATGTGCGGTCGCCGGGTGAGTTTAATGGCGAGGTGACGCACATGCCGGAATATCCGCAGGAAGGCGTGCTGCGCGGCGGACATATCCCCGGCGCTAAGAGTGTGCCGTGGAAGACGGCCGTGAAAGACGACGCGACCTTCAAGCCCGCGGACGAACTGCGGAAGATTTATACCGAAGGCTGCGGGTGGCGGCCGGAGGAGGACATTGTGGCCTACTGCCGGATCGGCGAGCGCTCGTCGCACACCTGGTTCGTGCTCACTTACCTGCTGGGCTACGAAAAAGTACGTAACTATGATGGTTCGTGGACGGAATGGGGGAACAAGGTGCGCGCGCCCATTGAGCGGAGCTGTGTATGAGCGTTCTGTGGCGTCGCTTCGCGTTTGGCGGCTTGAGGTTCGCAATCTTTGAGATCGTGCCTCCGAACACCTGCTGCGGAATCGCTGGGTCCATGATGAGCCAGCCGACGACCCAGGCCGTGATCCAACCAGGCAAAGGCGCGACCCGTCCCGAGGGTGTCGCTGCGGGCGGTGAATTGCGTGAACGCTATCGCTGGCGCGTCGCGCTTGGGGCAGTTTCGCTCCGCGCCGCCGACTCGGTCACCGGCGTCCTACCTAGCACTCGCCGAAAATAGCTCCGGATGTATTCGCCCAAGCTGGCCGCCATCATCGATCTCTTCGAGTCGCTCCCCGACGGGGAGAAGCTCGAAAACTTGATCGCCTTCTCCGAGCAGGCAAAGAAGCACGAACCCAAGCCGGGCGAGACATTCGACCTCGAGGATGTCCGCAAAGATGAGGAATGCACTGACACGGTCAGCGTGTTCCTGCGGCTGGACGCAAATCAGCAGGCCCACTTCCGCATCACGCTGGGCCCGCAGGTGCAGACGCTGACCAAGGCGATGACCTCGATCCTGTGCAAAGGCCTTGATGGACTTCGGCTTGATGCCGTTCTCGATCTTCCGGCGGATTTTGTTCCGAAGATCGTCGGTAGCCAGCTCGTCCGCATCCGGTCGCAGACGGTCTATTACATCCTCACGCGCATCAAGAGCGCCTGCAAAGTGCTGCTCAACCGCCGACGCGCGACTGGAACTTAAGGCAACTCAGCAGTAGCAGTATTTACCGCCGCGGAGGCGAGGAGGATGGCTGGAGCGAGTCCTGTAGGAGGGCTCCGATGATGGTGACGTCGTTGCTCACGGTCTGGGGGTCACGAGGGCGCGTCAGAATTTCGTTTTTACCCCACGGGCGCGGCTGTGAAGGCCATCCTCTCACCAGTTGGCTATCCGAGGAGGGCGTCCGCGGTGCGGAGGCCGGAGAGGATCGCGCCCTCGATGGATGCGCTACTGACGTGATCTCCGCACGCATAGATGCCGTCGATTTCCCGAAAGGACGATCCGGGCGGTCCGCTGATGGGTGGCTGCTCGGGGAGGGCGCGCGCGATCGGGTCGGTGCGGAGGTGCCGCCAGCCGCGCACTTCCGGTCCGAACCAGGGTTCGAGTTCCGTGAGGATCTGCGTTTCAAAATCCGGGATCGCGGGCGTGCCGAGGACGGAGATGGAGATGAGCGCTTGGCCCGGCGGCGCGTAGCCGGGCGCGACATCGGAGAGCACGCAGACGTTATTGATCAGGCCACGGCCAGTGCCGTTGAGGGCGATGATGGCTTCGCCGAGCGGCGATTTTCCCGCGGCGAAATAGAGTCCGGTGACGGCGCGCCAGTCGGGCTCTTTGGTCGCGAGGCCGGGGATCAAGCGCGCGGCAGTCGTGGCATCGGCGGCGACGACGACGGCATCGCCGCCGAGGGATTCGCCAGACGCCAGCGTGATCTTTCCCGGCTGGACTTCCGTCACCCGCGCACCACGACGGATCGCCTCCGCCGGCAAGCGGCTGGCGAGTTGGCGAGGGATCTCCTGCATGCCCTGCGCGGGCAGGGTCGCACTGCCGCGCGAGAACATTTGGAAAGTGAACTCAAACATCCGGCTCGAAGTACGGAGGTCTCTTTCCAGAAAAATGCCGCCGTAAAAGGAGCGGAAAAATACGTCGATCATCCGGCGCGAGAAGCCCGCGCGGCGGAGATAGGCTTCGGTCGTGAGGTCTTCGCGGGCAGCGATGTCTGCGAGGGTCGAGCGGCTGATGCGCCACTTCAGCGCGGCTACGCGCAGCTTGTCGGCGAGTGAACCGACGGGGGCGAGCGCGCTGGCGAGCAAATGGCGCGGGTGGCGGAAAACGTCCATCACCCGGTGCAGACGGCCATCGCGATAGACGAGGGCGCCCGGCCGGAACGGGCGCAGATCGAGGCGCGGCAGGTCCAGGAATTTTCCGGCTTCCGGATACGCGTCGAGATAGACCTGAAACCCGCGATCCAGCCGGAAGCCATCGACCACGTCGGTCCGCACGCGCCCGCCCACATCGTCGCTGGCTTCGACGATCACCGGCTGCGCTCCGGCTTCGTGCAACCGGACGCCACAGGCGAGGCCGGCCAATCCGCCTCCGACGATGAGCACCCGTTTCTTCGGCGGCGTCATTCCCGGATTTTTCCCTCGCGACGGATCTCGCCGCGGCGCATGGGCATGCCATCGATGACCGTGAACCAGCTCGCGAGCTCGAGCGTGCCGCGCTGGCGCGCCTTTTCGCCGCCGTCTTTCCCGATGAGAATGAAAACCGCATTCGTCTCCCGTGCGCTCAGCTTGAGCTTCTCCCGCAGCGCGGTGGCCTGCTTCGGATCGAGCCGGACGGTGCCGGGAATGCGGGCCGATCCCGGTGAAACATCGATCACTTGCAAATCCCGCTCATCGATCCCCGCGCGATTCGCGGCGAGCGAAGCCGTGAGCTGATCGCGGGCTTCGCCGGGCGGAACTGAGGCAATGATCAAGCGGCTTTTCCAGCGATAGGGATCGAGGGGTTCGGCAGCAGCGTCCTGATTCATGAAGAGAAAATGTGCGGCGAGCAAAGCGGTGCGGCAAACGTGGCGAAGGTTCATGTGAGTTCGGTGAGGATACGTTGCAGACCACCTGTCCGGCGGGATTTTCACCAAACGATGCCCCACGCCAGCTATCTGCTCAGGAGTCGGCAATTGATGAAGTCGTACTCGCGCTTCCTGTCGAACCGCGCGGTGAAGGTTTCGCGGACAGGACGATGAGCGGCGGCTTGATCCTTGGGGGAGGATCAGTCAGAGCGGATCAGCAAGTTAACGCGGAGTTTGGAAAGCTTCGCGAGCTTGCCGAAGTGTCCGTCGAAGGTCGTCAAGGCCACGTCGTGATGGATGCAGAGCGCGGCGATGAGCAAATCGACGGAAGGCACCCGCAGGCCCGCGTCGCACGCCGTGGCGGCGAGATCGGATGCGTCGTGCCAGAGTCGCGGCGGAGTGTGCAGTAGCGGCATCGTCGCCAGTCTGCGCAGGAGCGGCGGGCGCTCCCGGCGCGAGGCTCCATAAAGCAGCTCGAATCGCACCTGCTCACAGAGAAGCGCATCGGCCTCATTCACCGCGGAATCCGCAATCTGTCGCGTGGCGTCGGGCGTGCGTTCCCGCAGGTGATCGATCCAGACCGAGGTGTCGATTACTTGTCCCACGGGTTTTTCCGGTCGAGTTCCTGCATCGCTTCGTGGTGGGGAAATTCGAATCGCATCTTCCCCGACATGACTTCATCCGACAATTCGCGCCGCCGCCGCAACATCAACCCTGAAGTGAGGAACTTGGCGATGGCGGGGCCCTTCTTTTTCTCGCCGGAGAAACGCATGATGTCCTTCAAGTCTTTTTCAGGAATATCCACGGTGATTTTCATACTCTGACAGTGCCCGAGTCTGACAATGAATCAATCCGAATCTGGCGAGGCGCCACGATTCGCCGGGCCAGCATCGCATCACGCCGAGGGTGGAAAGACCCACAGCGCGGGGCGGCCGGCGTTGCAATGCACGGCGCGGCCGAGCAGCGTGAAGGTGGCCCACGAGTAGTAGAGATTGCTGCGGGCAAGATTGCCGGGGACGAAGCCGATGGATGGATGACCGAGCTGGCGCAGGCGCATTTCGGCGGACGGGACGGGGTAGAAGATGGTCTGCACGGCGGCGTTGGGGCTGCCGTCTTCGCCGACCAGCTCGGGGAAGCGCGTGATCCAGGCGCGAGGGTCGTGTCCGGAATCGGCGGCGGCGCGGTCAGCAGCGAAGACGGCTTTGCGGCTCAAGGCTGGCAGCACGAGCAGGCTGGTGAAGGCCCAGAGGGTCATCCAGCACGCGTGGCCGAGCAGCGCCACGGATGGCGTGCGGTCGGCGAGATGGAAGGCTTGCGTGCCGGTGAAACTGCCGAGCAGGTTCCAGCACAGGATCAGCACGAAGGCACGGGCGGGTAGCGAGTTTGCGATCTGCCATTGGCGACGGCTTGATTCTGCGGCGAGTTCTGGCTCGGGCAAAGTATCCATCCAGCTCGCGGGCCGCAGACTTTTTGCGCGACGTCCGATCCCGCCGATCCCGCCGGTGAAGGCCGGGTCGTTGACCGCGGCGTTGAGGATTTTTTCTCCCTCGTGCGCGAGCGGCGTGGTCGCGACGCCGCCGATCGCTCGCAGGAGATGCAGCCGTCCGAGCGCCAGCGCCGCCGTGGCGAGCACGATGCCGGCGCCGAATCCGCCAGTGAAGCGGAGACTGATCACACTCACGATTCCCACGAGGGCGAGCACGAGCGAGTGACCGAGCGCGCCGCGCGACCAGCCGCGGAGAAAAGTAATTGCGGACGGGCGTTGACCGGGCATCAGCGTCACGCCGCCGATGAAATCAAACACCGCCTGCGCTGCGATCACCGCGACGCCAATCGCGAGTAGCCGCGAAGCGCCGAGCGCTTCTGCTCGGCACATCACCAGCCAGCAAAGCCCGGCGCACGCGGCGAGCACCCAAAAGCCGACATTCGTAATGCCGAGCGCCAAGCGGCGGCGGGCGAGTTGCATTTGCGCGGGTGTCATCGGCTTGCTCTACGTCACCCGCAGGGCTGCGGCTGCTTTCGAGGAAATACGGAGCGCGCCTTTTCAAGCGCTCAATCCCGAGGGCTTCGGCGAATCCTTGACCAACCACTTCCGCCTTAACGTCCGAGCAAGTAAGCCCATGGAATCAACCACGGCCAAATCACGACGATGGCGATGAATGAAATCGCGATGCCCCACGGGATGAGATGCGCCTCGCGACGGCGAACCAAAGGCAGCGCGAAAACCACGAGCCAAAGCGTCTTGTCGATGAGTTGGAGCAGAAGCACCGGGCTGTTTCGCAGGGGATCCCGCAGCCCGAGCGCGGACAGCACCAAGATGCCCGTCCAGAGCGAGCCCACCAGCACGCGCCAGCCTGCGCTCTCGGGAAAGCGGCCCTGATCCGTCCGGGAAATGCGGAGCAGCGTCGGGACGGCGATGGGGAGGAGAAGCGCGAGGTTTGCAGCGTAGGCGAATTGCAGCGCGGTCATTAGGTGGTGAGGAAAGCAGCAAGGTTTTCGTTCCACTACGATTGCCCAGTGGCCTTGAAAACCGGCTTTTCCGCGTCCGCGTCGGGGCATCGTGCGTTACCGTCCCGACGACGCCATGACCCCGACCACCTCCGCCCCGCGCTGGATGCGCCATGTTCTCCTCGCTGCGGGCGCTTACAATGTGCTGTGGGGCGCGTTCGCGGTGCTCTTCCCGAATGCGATCTTTCGCTGGCTCGACATGCCGCTGCCGAATTACCCGCAATTCTGGCAATGCATCGGGATGATCGTCGGCGTGTACGGCCTCGGCTACGCGATTGCGGCGTTCGATCCCGCGCGGCACTGGCCCATCGTGCTCGTTGGCTTTTTGGGGAAAGTATTCGGGCCGCTCGGCATGGTGGAGGCGCTCTGGACGGGCGCGCTGCCGTGGAGCTTTGCGCTGAATTGCGTGACCAACGACGTCATCTGGTGGGTGCCGTTTGCGCTCATCTTGAAATACGCGTGGGAGCGGCATCAGACCGCTCCCGGCGCGGACGATCTTCCGGATGAAGCCACGCTCCTTTCCGAGGCGCGCACGGGCGCGGGAAGCAGCCTCGCGGAAATGTCGCGTAGCCAGCCGGTGCTCGTCGTTTTCCTGCGGCATGCGGGCTGCACCTTTTGCCGCGAGGCACTCGCGGATCTCTCGGCGCGGCGCGCGGAGATCGAGCGGAGCGGGGCGAAAATGGCGCTCGTTCACATGGGCACGCCGGAGTCGTTCGCGGCGTTCGCGGGCCGCTACGGTCTCGGCAATGTGCCGGCGATTTCCGATCCCGCGCGTCGTCTCTATCGGGGGCTCGGCCTCCGGCGCGGGACGCTTTCGCAATTGCTCGGCTGGAGCGTCTGGTGGCGCGGGGCGCGGGCTTTTTTCTCGGGGCATCGCGTGGGCATGCTGGAAGGCGACGGCACGCAGATGCCGGGTGTCTTTCTCATCCGCGACGGACGGGTGGTGCGGCGCTTTCTCCACGCCACCGCAGCCGATCGACCCGACTACGCGGAGCTTTGCCGCATCCCCGCCACCGCATGACGGCCCTCCTCGCCACCCACTTCGCCGCGACCTGGGCGCTCGTCGGGCTCATCTGGACCGTGCAACTCGTCCTCTATCCGCTCTTCGCACGGGTCGGCACCGACGCTTTCCGCAGTTACCACGCGCAACACCTGGTGCGGGTCACACTGGTCGTGGCACCGCTCATGGCCGTGGAAGTGATTTCCGCCGCGTTCCTCGTCGTGCATGGCGCGCGCGAGCCGTGGTTGCTTGCGAGCTTCGTGCCGCTGGTCTTCAACTGGCTCGCGACGTGGCGCGCCCAGATTCCGCTCCACGATCGTCTCGCCTCCGGCTTCGACGCGGAAGTGCATCGCCGTCTTGTGGCCACCAATTGGTGGCGCACGGCGGCCTGGAGCATTCGCGGTGTTTGCCTGCTCGTTGGCATCTCCTGAACGTCCGCCGCGCATTCGGGAAACGTAACTGACTCACCCGCGTCTCCACTTCCATGACCAAAACAACTATTCCATCACCCGTTTGGCTGATCACGGGCTGCTCCAGCGGCTTGGGCCAGGCGCTTGCGGCAGCAGTTCTGGCCCGCAGTCAGAGGGTCGTCGCCACGGTGCGGAATCCCGATGCGCTCAGAGAACTAGCCGCGCAGTTTCCCGAGACGTGTCGCGTGCTCGCGCTCGATGTTACAAATTCCTCGCAGGTGAAGAGCGTGGTCGCACAAGCAGCGGATGCTTTTGGCCGGCTCGATGTCGTCGTGAACAACGCGGGCTACGGCTTGGTGGGGGCGTTTGAAGAACTCGGCGAGGAGCAAATCGCCCGCAACTTCAACACGAACTTCTTCGGCGCGCTCGATGTCATCCGGGCGGCGCTGCCGATTCTGCGGGCGCAGGGCAGCGGACATATCGTGAACATCTCTGCTGCCGCGGTGATCTCGAACTATGCCGGCTTTTCCATCTACGGCGCGACGAAGTGGGCGCTCGAAGGTGTCTCGGAATCGCTCGCCGCGGAACTCAAGCCGCTCGGGATCAAAGTCACCATGGTGCAGCCCGGACCGTTTCGCACCGACTTCATCGCACGCTCCCTCGACCGCGCGGAGAACCACATCGCTGACTACGACCGCACGAGCGGGAAGTTCGCGCGCTTTCTCGATACAATGGCTGGCAAGCAGCCCGGCGATCCCGCAAAGGCGGCGGAGGCGATCATCGCCGCCGTGGAATCCAACACCCCGCCGCTGCGCCTCGTGCTGGGCAAATATGCGAATGACAAGACGCGCAAGAAACTCGCCGACGCCGAGCGGGAACGAGCTGCATGGGAGCACGTCGGCCTGCCCACGGATTTCGCTCCCACTCCGCAACGTGCATGAATAGGCCCGCCACTCAATTCCTGTTCGCCGTGACGGCTTGCTTCCTGAGCGCGTGCGCGTCGCCAAAAATTTGCACGCGCGAGGTTCCGAAATCCGACCGCAAAGCGTCGGCGCTACTCGCGGCATCGCAACGCGCGCACGGGGCGAGTGCATTTGCGAAGTTGCGCGACGTGAGCGTGCGCTACGACGGGCGGTGGGCATCGGTCGGACCGCGCTTTCAGCCGGTACTCGCGGATCCATTGTTCCGGCGCAGCTCCGAGGAGCGGCTGCTGCTCGGGCCGGGCGTCATCGCGCAGGAGCACACGGGGCCGGCGGGAAAAAAGCTCGTCGTTCGCAGCCCCGGAAAAGTCACCGTCGGCTACAACGGGTCACCTTCCGCCAACGACGAAACCAAGCGCGCCGCCGAGCTCGTCGCCGACGCCTATTCGCTGTTCCTGCTCGGGCCATTCTACTTCAACCGGCCGGGGGTCGCGCTCGCACCGAATGGCGAAGCGGTCGTGGACAAGGCCAGGTGCGACCAGGTGCTCGCGGTGCTGCGACCAGGGTTTGGGTTTGCGAAGGAAGACCGCGTGATCCTTTTCATCGACCGCGCCACCAAGCAACTCCGGCGCGTCCGCATGACCTTGAACGGCCTCGAAAGCACCCGCGGCGCAGAGGTCGATGTAACCTTCCGCAATTTCCGCACTATCGACGGCATCCTTTGGCCGACTGACTTCGACGAGCGAATCCGCGTGCCCTTTGACCTGCACGCACACCACTGGCGGATGCTCGGTCTCGACACGAATCGCGGCCTCCGCGCCGCGGACCTCACTGCTACCGGTCTCAAAAACCGCGCGGCCCGGCCCGCTGCGCCGCTACCCCCGCAATAACGTCTCCGGTTTCCGAGGCTCAGGCACGACCTTCGTCGGCAGGCAGCGGTAGGAGACGAGCGCGCCGTCGTAGGCATACACTTCCGTGCTCGCGATGGAGCCGCACTTTTCGCAAATCGCCTGAAACGGATGCC
>CAYQBV010000078.1:0-15224 GCA_964415705.1 uncultured Chthoniobacter sp.
CATCCACCTGAATACCCTGGCTGCTGCGCAGGACAGCGCGACCAATCCACCCGATGAACCGATTGCTCCAGTGGCTGGCGATCCAGTGCTTGTCGTACACGTTTGGACCAAATACGCAGGTATTCACGGGCACGCGAAACAGCCGGCCGAGAATGATCGCCACCAGCCCGATGAAAAAAGGATCCTGCGCCTGAATCAGGCTGATGCGGCGACGACGGAGCACGCGATAGCCGATGTGCAGCATGCGGATCACGCTGTCGATCTGGCAATAGGCGTTCGTCGGAATCGCCTCAAGGCGGCCGCCGAAAATGCGCGGTTCCAAGCCGTGGCGCTTGTACGAATTAGCGACGACGATGTATTCATCAAGGTGCTCGGCGTAGGCCATCAGGCGCCGATAATCCTCGGCCGATTCGCCGTCCCACAGACCACGCGTGGAGCCAAATGAAAGGATGGCTGGCGCCCGCATCTTCGCATTGCATGATTCGGAACCGCCCGCCGCGGGGGAGACCCCGGTGGACAAGTGCGAATCATAGGTTTTTTTCCTGAGTGATCCATAAGTGTCGATCAGGGCGTCCAAGAGCCCGTCGAAAGAGAACTCCTTCGCGCGCTGGCGTGCTGCCTGGGACATGCGCTCGCGGGTTCCTGCGTCAGCGATCAGTGCGCGGAGAGCATCGGCGATTGCCTTTGGTTCGCCTGGCGGCACGAGCTGGGCGGATCTGCCATCCTCAACGACCTCCGGTATGCCACCGACTCTGGTTGCAACGATGGGCAGGCCGGCCGCCATCGCTTCCAGGAGCACAATGCCGAACGGTTCGTAAAGGCTGGCGAGAAGGAAAATATCCGCACTCCGATAAACCTCCGGAATGCGGTCGGGGGCGACCTTTCCGACGAACTCAACTCTGTCCGCCACGCCAAGTTGCCGGGCCATCACACGAAGAGACTCTTCGTAGTCCGGGGTGCCGCCGCCCACGATGCGCAGCTTGATCGACAGGTCGCGCAAAGCAGCCAGCGCCTCCAGGCAAACGTCCAGGCCTTTGATGGGAATCATCCGTGCGACAGTCAGCACGACAAGCGGTGCAGGGTTCGCTTGCGGCTCACGGTCCTCCGTTGCCCAGACCCGGTCTCTTGCAACGGTTTCAAAATGCCCCATTTCCACGCAATTCGGATGCAGAAAAAGCTTCCCGGCCGGGATGCGAAGCGTCCTCGTGAGGTGACCCTGCATCATCGGGGTGGTTACCCAGACTCTGTCGTAGAGAAAGAGCAGCACGTGCTGTAGAAGCGCCAGCGCCTTCACTTCAAGTTTCTTTTTCCAGTCTCGGCCCGACCCGGGAGCGCTTTCCCGGCTCGCCTCGCCACTCATTTCGACAGTGAAATCCGCAGTGTACTTCAGCAGGGATGGAATCCGCCGGATCCACGTCGCTATCCCGACCAGGATTGCAAAAGAGCCTCCGATCGTTTGCACATGTACGACGTCTGGTTTGAACTCGTCGAGGATGCGGCCGATCTCACAAAGTCCCCGCCAAAGCCGGAGAAATATCTGGAAGCGCCCCTCCGACCGGCTCCCTCTGATGAACGTCAAGGGAACTCCGTTCCTGAGCTCACTATCCGCCGGTTTGCCGTCGGCGACGACGCGCACGTCAAACCCGCGGCCAATCAGACTACGAGCAATCTGCTCCGTTTGGGCCGAAGGCCCACCGATGTCCGGTGGATAGACACCCGATGCCAGCAAGATTTTCATCGTCGGTAAACTGTGCCGATGGTTCTTAAGCCCTGCCCGCACGATTAACTCCACGGCTTGGAAAGCGTTGGGTGCCATGTAAATAGGCCGGCACAAAGCTGGCCGGACCCCCGCGATCTGGCGGAAAAATTCCTGTGACCATGAGGATTTTCATCGCCGCGCTGTTTCGGCTTCGGCTTCGAGTTGGACGGCCGCGCTCGCGCCATAGACTTCGTCGCTGCCGTAGCCGGAAGCCTGGTAGTGGTAGTAGTAGCCGCCGTTGCGGATGGGCAGGGCGTTGAGGACAAAACCGGCGATTTTTGCGCCGCTCTCGCGCAGCTTTTCCACCGCGCGCACCACCGCGTGGCCGGGGGTGACCCCGGCGCGGACGACGAGGCAGACGGTTTCGGCGTGCGGCGCGAGGAGCAGCGTATCGCTCACGGCCAGCACCGGGGCGCTGTCGATCACCACGCGGTCGTAGCCGACGGCGACCCCTTGGAGGAAAGCCGGGAGTTCGGAGCGTCCGAAGAGTTCGGCGAGGTTCGGGACGCGCTTGCCTGCGGGCATCACGGAGAGGTTCTTGATGCCGGTGAGATGAATGGCTTTACCCAGATGCGTGTGACCGAGGAGCAGATCGCTCAGGCCCGGTGCGCCCTGGGTTTGCAAAATGATGCGCTCGACCGTCGGGAGGCGGAGGTCGGCGTCGATGAGCAGCGTCCGCAAACCCTGCTGGGCAAAGGCGACGGCGCAGTTGATCGCGCAGAAGGATTTGCCCTCACCGGGGATGGCGCTGGCAAAGAGCACGGCGTGGCTGCCCGCGTCCTTGCCCGTGATGCACAGGCTCGTGCGCAGCGTGCGAAAGGACTCGGCCAGTGCGGACTGCGGCTTTTTCACGAGCACGCTGCCCGCGACCACGGACCGCGGCTGTTTCGGGATCGCGGCGAGCGAGGTGAGGCCGAGGAGGCGCTCGGCCTGATCCACAGTCTGGCACGAGCTGTCCAGGATGCGCGCGGCGAGGACGCCCGACGCTGCCACCGCGAGGCTCCCGAGCGCCCCGAAGATAAGGATCAGGGCTTTTTTCGGCTTCACGGGCCGTTCCGGCAGCACGGCGGGTGTGGCGACGCGCACGGCGAAACGCGAAACGCCCTGGGCCACATCCGTCTCTTTGAGCCGCGCGACAAGCGCGTCGTAAAGCGTGCGGTCCGCCTCGACGTCGCGTTCGAGCGATTTGTAGGGGATGGCCATCTGGCTCAGATCGAGCGCGACGCCTTCCTGGCCGCGGAGGGCGGCGGCGAGCTTCTCCTCGTTGGCCTTGGTGGATTCAAAAGCCGTGCTGAGCAGGCTGGCTGCCTTGAGGATCGCCTCGCCCAGGCTGACCTTGAGTTCCGCGAGCGAGCCGGTGGCCTCGAGATACTTGGGGTGCTCCGGCTTGTAACGGCGGCTTAGGGTCGCCAGTTCGGCCTCTTTCTCCCCGATCTTCCGCTGCACCTCCACCACCACCGCCGCCCCGGCGATGCTCGGCAGCGTGAGCAGGCGCTCGGGCGATTCTCCCTGCAGACGATCGAGTTGCGCGCGGTCGGCCTCGATCCGCAGCCGCTCCGCCTTGGCCGCGGTCACCTTGGTGTTCAGATCCTTGAGCCGCTCGACGACGATGTTCTGCTTCTCCTCGAGCGAGACCGCCTGATTCTGTTCCTTGTAACGCTGGAGCGCCTGCTCGGACTTGGCCAGCGTCTGCTTGAGTCGTTCCGCCTCCTTCCGCAAAAACTCGTGCGCGCCCCGGGAATTTTGCGCCCCGCTTTCCGAACTCGCGCTCATGAACTCGCTGACCATGAGCTGCGAGATTTTCTGCGCGAGCGCCGGGTTTTCATCCTCCACCGTGATGTCAATCAGCCGCGTGCCGGGGCGGATTTTTACCGAAACTTTTCCCCCGACGATGGCCTGGAGGCGCGGCTCGGAATCAATGCCGGCGATCTGCGCTCGGAAGGCCGGGATAGCCGCCAGCTCCGGATGGCGCGCGAGGCGCAGCATGAGCGCGGGACTCTCCAGATTCTGCACGATCGTTTTCAGCTCCTCCTCGGTGGATCGCCCGTCCATCCCGCGCGTGTCGGCATGGACCACGCGCTGCCGCTCCTCCTCGATCTGGATGGTCGTCGTGGCCGCGTAGATTTTCTGGCTGCGCATGACCACAAAGGCGGCGACCGCGATTCCGAGCACGGTGACCAGAGCGAGCAGCCAGGCCTTTTCGCGCAGCGCGAAATAAAGCCCGCGCAGGTCCGTCGCGAGGGACGAGTCCGGCTGTTTTTCGGTGGTTCGCGGCATGGGTGGATGCAAATTAGAACAAGCGTTCGCCGATCGTGATGATGTCGCCCGGCGCGATCTCAAAGGCTTTAGTGGTCGAATCGGAGGCCATGCGCTTGGCGTCGAGCTTGAAGACGGCTTCCCTGCCGTCGGTGACCCGCTTCACCGTGACCCGCGACGGGGCGGCGAGCCGCGAGTAGCCGCCCGCCACACCGATGGCCTGAATCAAATGCAACGTCTCGCGATCAGGGAACCGATACGTGCCCGGCCGCTGCACCTGCCCGAGAACCGTGAAGAGGCGTTTCGCGGGCTCGATCACCCGGATCGTAACTTGCGGATCGACGAGAAACCGGGCCTCAAGCCGGTCGCGGATGAGCCGCGTGCCTTGCTGCACGGTCTTGCCGCCGATCAGCAGTTCGCCGATGAGCGGCAGATTCAGCTTTCCGTCGGCCGAAATGCGCGCGGTGGTGTCGAGTTCCGCCTCCTGAAAAACTTTGATTTCGAGGAGATCGTTCGGCGCGAGGACGTAGTTTGGGGCGGAGCCGGGACCTGCCGGGGCGACCACTGCGGACGGTGCCGGAGCCTTTTCGAGCATCGCAGCAGGCTGCGCTTGGACTTCTCCGCCGACGCAGAAAAAGGCGGTCAAAGCTGTGGCAATTCGGAAAACAACCATAAAATCAGCTTCATTTATAATTACTGTAATCGCTACCGTCTAGCAAAATGTCAGACTCAAGCTCAGTAGATGAGGCTGATTTGAAAGGTAATGCGGTTGTTTTCGAAGCCGGAGGACGGCTGCGTGGAGTCTTGCTGCCGATATTCGTAGCTAATCCCGGTATTGCCCCAGTGCGCGAAGTTGTAGAGCAATCCCACCCGCGCGTAAAAAAAGTCGTCGTCGCGCGGAGCGCGGCCAGCGGGAGTGTCGTAGGCCGTGTGTTCATAGCCGCCATCAATGGAAAGGCGCAGCCCCGTCCGGACACTGCGCTCGCAGTGCAGGCCCACGCCGGTCGCGGTGTAGTCTTCGTCGGGTTGCGAAATCGAGGGTTTCACCCGGCGGTAACCGTCGAGGGTGATCAGCGTGCCTTCCGCAGGCGCGTAGCGCAGCTTGATGTCGAAAACCGGCATCACCCTGTCGCCCAACGCGCTGTCCGTCTGGCGAAACTCGAGCCCGCCGCGCGCTGCGAAGCCCAGCTTGGCCGGCGATTCGTAGTCCAGTCGCGCGAGCACCCGCTCAAACACTTGATCCGGCTGGCCCTCCACCTCCAGCCGGCCCAGCGCCCCGCCGACCCCGACCCGTGTGAGCGGCGTCAATTGGTAGTCGAAGTAGGTCTCGTTCCGCCACTCGATTGTCCTCACGAAATTGTCCCGATCCTCGATCACATTCTCGAAACCAACCGAGAGCGAAGTCTTCGGGCTAAATTGGTAGGCGGCGGAAACCTCCGTGGCCACGGCGGTCCGGCGCAGGCGTCCCCCGATATTGATGTCCGTCTCGGACTTGGACTCAAAGTGCGAACTCGCCCGCACGGTCAGCTTTTCCGCGCGCCAGCAGATGTCGAAACGCGCATCCTGATTGAACGCATCCTGCGACCTCGTCCGGGCGAAACCCAGCAGGATCGCGGTGTAGTCCAGGACGAAAAAACTGCCCTCTCCTTTGTCGAGGAGCGCCGCGCTGCGGTCGCGCTCGAGATAGCGCTCCATTTCGTCCTCGTAGTCCCAGAACCCGATGGCGAGGCCCGGTGCGGCGGTGAAAACGAAGTCCGCCACCTTGCCGGTCGGGCGGATGAAAATGTTGTCGTCATAAGTCGCCTCCAGGTGGAGGTGCGGCGACACCTTCCAGCGGCTCGCGCGCACCTGCTCCCCGCCGGTCGCCGCCACGGGCTCGGAGGCCGATTCCACGGCCTCCAAGCTGAAGGATGGCGCAAGACCGGGCTCGCTCAGCTCTTCGGTCAGACTCGGTAATTCGAGCGGGGCTGGTCCCGGCTCCTGCGCATGCAGGCTCGGAGAACACGCCGCAATCGCGAGCCACAGGCCCGTCGTAAGTTTCAAAATGTCGGATCTGATCATCGCATGCCTCTTCTCGCCAACCGCGGACGGCATCAAGGAAATACCGCGAATTTATGTCAAGATTTTGCTTCAGCCACGCCCGGCTTGGGACGATCAGGGCGACTTCGATTCGGGGTGGTGCAACCTGCAAATTCTGATTATTTCCCGCTGCCCCTGACCGACCGCCGCACTCGCTCCCGGACGGTCGAAATGAGGCGACTATGCTTTTTCCAAAACTGCTCCACATCCTCCTCGCCGCCTGGGTCTTGACCTTCACGGCAGAAGCCGGGCCGCGGCTGATCAATACCCAGCAGGCCAGTTTCGCCACGCGACCCGAATTCGTGCGCGACCACTTCGCTCACATCGAAACGCTCCCCTTCGACGGCCTGGCCCTGAGCACCACCACCGGCGCGGTGCTCATGAAGGGAACGCCCCGGACCTACGCGGAAATTTCCGCCGATTTCGCGCCGCTCAACGGCCTCGCCTTCACCCGGATGACCCACAACTTCGCGCTCGTAATCGTGGATCGCCCGGCGGATTTCTTCGGCGACTGGTCCGCGACCATCGAAAACTTCCGCGTTCTCGCCCGGGTCCTGCGGGAGAAAGGGATCGTCGGCATCTTTTTCGACAACGAGGAATACGCCGGCAAGCTCTTCAACTATCCGGACGATTGCAGCGACCCCACCAAGTTGCTCGAACAGTATCAGGCGCAGGCGCGGCTGCGGGGCCGGCAAGTCATGCAGGCGATCGTCGGCGAATATCCGGGGATCGTCTTCATGGCCTTTCATGGCCCGTATTCCAGCTTCTCCGGCACGCCGGAAGCCGTGCACCGCGGCCAGACGGACTGGCAGCAGGACGAACTGCGCGGCCCTTTTTCCGTCGGCTTGATCGAAGGTCTGGACAGCCGTTCGCAGTTTGTGGATGGCGGCGAGGTCTATGCCTACCGGAGCGTCGCCGACTTCCAGGGTTCCTACGATTTTCGCAAGACGGAGATCGCCTCGGCGGCTGCCGATTGCCCATTCATCCCGGGCTTTCTGCGTCCCGTCTGGGGGCAAAAGGTGAGCATCTCTTTCGGTCTCTACAACTATGGGTTTGGTGGCGAGACGATGAATCCCACGATCCTGCGCACCACCCTCGAACGCGCCCTGCGACGCGGCGACGATTTCGTGTGGTTTTACAGCGAGGATCTAAACTGGAACGCCCCCGGCGAGGTCCCGCAGATCTGGGTGAACGCGGTCGGCGGCGCGCGCGCCGCGGTGCAGGATCCGCCCGCCAGCGCCGCGCCGTCGGTCTTCATCACGAGCCCCGGTGCCGGCTCCCGGTTTACCGCACCCGCGTCGCTCACCCTCAGCGCAGACGCCTCGGACGCCGATGGCACGGTCAGCAAGGTCGAGTTCTTCAATGGCGCGGTGAAACTCGGCGAGGATCTGACTTCGCCCTACACCTACGTGTGGACCAACCCGGCTGCGGGCACCTCCGCGCTGACGGCGAAAGCCACGGATAGCAGCGGTGCGACGACGACCTCCGGAGTCATCAGCATCACCATCGGCGCGACCTTTGTGGCCAGCATCAATTTCCAGCCCGCAGGACTGACCGTGCCGGTGGGCTATTTCGCCGATACCGGCAGCACCCATGGCAGCCGGGGCAACGGCCTGACCTACGGCTGGAATTTCGCCCACACGACCGCCCTGCGGGATCGCAAGGAACCCGGCGACCGGCGACTAGCGACGCTCTGCCAGTTCCGCTCGGGGGGAGTCTGGGAGATCGCGGTGCCGGACGGCAGCTACAGCGTGACCGTCGGCCTCGGCGACAGCTACCCATCCACCCACACGATCAACGTGGAAGGGGTCAGCTTCTGGAGCGCGCAGAGCCTCGCCGCCGGGCAGTACGTCCGGCAAACGCAGACCGTGGCCGTCACCGACGGGCGACTCCGCATCGACCAGGGCAGCGCCGGCTTTGAAGACACCCGCATCAACTACGTCCTGATCGCCGCCGCCGGAGCCACGCCCGCCGCACCCTCCGGCCTCACCGCCGACGCCACCGCGCCGGGCACCGTGAGCCTCCTCTGGGCGGACAACAGCAGCACCGAAACCGCCTTTACCCTCCAGCGCAGCACCCGCGCCGATTTCTCCACCGCCCTGCAATCCTTCACCCTCGCCGCCGGGCGGACGACCTATCAAGACACCGGCCTGAATTCCGCCACCACCTATTACTATCGGGTGCGCGCTGCCGCCGCGGGCACATCCTCCTTTTCCAATCTCGCCGCCGTCACGACACCCATCCTCGACACCGACGGCGACGGCATCCCGGACGGTCAGGAAACGCCGCCGTTCATCGTCGGCGTGGACGATCGCGCCACGGACAGCGACCACGACGGAGCCTCCAACGCCGCCGAATGGGCCGCCGGCACCAACCCCGCGGGCGGCCTGTCCTTCCTCCAATTCAGCCAACTTTTCGCGATCCCGGGCAGCCCCGCCGGGACGGACGTGACGCTGCTTTTCCCCACCGTCGTCGGCCGCAGTTACCTCGTTGATTTCACCGACTCCCTCCCCGGCGGCATCTGGACCGCACTCCCCGGTTCGATCCGCACCGGCGACGGCTCCGCGCAAGCCGTCACCGACTCCCCCCTTTCTCCCGCCCGCTCCTACCGGCTACAAGTCTGGCGCTGAGCGCGCGCCCGCTCACCCCAGCGTCTCGCACGCGCAGAGCCAGAGGTCCGGGCCGAATTCCTCGGTCGCGCGCGCGCCGAGCGGGGCGGCGGATTCTTTGTCGCGGAGCACTGCGAAAACCGTGGCGCCGGAGCCGGACATGAGCGCGCCGGCGACTTCCGGTTGGGCGAGCAGCCAGCCTTTGAGGTCGGCGAGAAAGATGTATTTCTCGAAAACGGGGCGCTCCAGATCGTTGACCAGCCCGCCCCACGGAAAGGTCTGCGTGGCGTAGGGCACGCCGGGGATTTCGCGCGCGTCTTTCCAGCGCGAGTAGGCCCACGGCGTGGGCACGCCGAAGGGCGGCTTGATGAGCAGCAGCGGGAGCGCGTGCGGAAACGCCACCGGCTCCACGCGCTCGCCGCGCCCGCGGATCACGGCCGCGCTTTCATAGATGAAAAACGGCACGTCCGAGCCGATCTCCGCCGCCAGCGCGGCCAGGGTGTCGCGCGCCAGCCGCGTCTCATGCAAGCGATCGAGTGCGAGCAGCGTCGTCGCCGCGTCGCTGCTCCCGCCGCCGAGTCCCGCGCCGTGCGGGATGTGCTTCGTCAGCGCGATGCGCACGTGCGGCTCGATCCCGCGGGTGCGGCAGAAAAGGCGCGCGGCGCGGACGACGAGATTGTCCTCGCCGGTCGGCAGCGTCGGGTCGTCGCAGACAAACTCCAGCCCGCCCGCCGCGCGCCGCGTGACCTCCAGGGTGTCGCCGAGCGACACCGGACACATCAGCGATTCCAGATCGTGAAAGCCGTCCGCCCGCCGCCCGAGCACGCGGAGCGACAGATTGATTTTCGCCGGCGCGAAAAACTCCATGCGGCGCGACCCGCTTCAGGGCAGCACGAGCGCGCCGCGGCCCACGACCCGGGTGAGCGTGCCATCCATGGCGATCTCCAGCCCGATCTCGGTCTTGCCGTCGCGGCGGATCGGCGCGGCCCATTTCGCATACCACCGCTGCGTCCCGCCGAGCAGCGCCCCTTTTTCCAGGGTCAGCCCCACGATGACACCCTTCGGATCGTTCCGTTGCAGATAACCCTGCGCCAGTTTCAGCGCCTGCTCGATGGGCAGCGCGGGCGCTTTCTCCGCCGCCTGGGCAGTGAAAGTGAGCGCGGCCAGCGCGAGGGTGGCGAGGAGCAGTCGGAGGGCTTTCATCAGGCGTTGCGGTTGAGACAGTTCAGATCCTCGAACGACGTGAGCAACCGCTTCGCCGCCGCATCCTCGGCAGCCCCGAGCCACACGCGCGGATCGTAGTATTTTTTGTTCGGCGCATCGTGCCCCTTCGGGTTGCCGAGTTGGCCTTGCAGGCAGTCGCGATTTTTTGCCTCGTAAGCGCGCACGCCGTCCCAGAACGACCACTGCACATCGGTATCGAGGTTCATCTTGATCACGCCGTAGCCGAGGGCCTCGCGGATCTCCTCGCGCGTCGAACCCGAGCCGCCGTGGAAGACGAAGTTCACCGGCTGCGGACCCGTGCCGAGCGTCGCCTCGATGTGCCGCTGCGAGTCGCGGAGGATGGTCGGCGTCAGCTTCACGTTGCCCGGTTTGTACACGCCGTGGACGTTGCCGAACGCCGCCGCGATCGTGAAATTCGAGCTGATCCTGGAGAGCTCCGTGTAAGCCTGGGCGACTTCCGCCGGCTGGGTGTAGAGCTTGGCGTCGTCCACGTCGGAATTATCCACGCCATCCTCCTCGCCGCCGGTCACGCCGAGTTCGATCTCCAGCGTCATCCCCAGCTTCGTCATCCGCTCCAAATACCGCGCGCAGATTTCCAGATTCTCGTGCAGCGGCTCCTCGGAAAGATCGAGCATGTGCGAGCTGTAGAGCGGCTTCCCGGTCCGGGCGAAAAGCTCCTCCCCCGCCGCCAGCATCCCGTCCACCCACGGCAGCAGCTTCTTCGCGCAGTGGTCGGTGTTCAGGATCACCGGTACGCCATACGCCTTCGCCGCCGCGTCCACGTAGTGCGCGCCCGCGATGCCACCCTGGATCGGCCCGAACTGCGCTTCCTTGCTCACGCCTTTCCCGATGAAGAACTGCGCGCCGCCATTCGAGAACTGAATCATCGTCGGCGAGTTCACCTCGCGGGCCGCGGCCAGCGTCGCATTCACGGAGTTGGTGCCGATGCAGTTGATCGCCGGCAGCGCGAACTGGTTGGCCTTGGCGTAGTCCAGCAGCTCCTTGACTTCATCGCCAAAGAGCACGCCGGCACGGAATCGTTTGGTGGCAGACATGCGACGGTTTCTAGCAGCCCGTGGAAAAGCCTGTCGATGCGGAAATCCTCATCCGCCTCTTCTTCTGCGCTATTCGCTGAGAAGCTGGAGCTGGAGAAAGAGGACGAGCCTCCGATCTGCGGGTTGCCGGCACGCTGCCACCGGTTCCGGGATCAGGCGGAGTGCGGCTGCGGGAGAGGCCACCAAGTCGCCGCGCGTCCGGACGGAGCCGAGGAAAGTCTCGAAACCGCCGCCGGGAGGGCGCACACTCTGCCCGCCGTCATAATCATTCGCACGCTCCTTGCCCTGCTTGCCTGCCTCCTAGCCCTGCTGCCGCCGGTTACGCTTGCCTCCATCCCTCGCACCGCCTTCGTTCCGCCTCCGGTGGCCCTACTCGGCGTGGCATTCAGCAATGAGCAGGACTGCGGCGCGCTGTCGTCTATGTCGCTGAGTTCCATGCAGAACTGCGCAGCCGGAGGCGGCAGCACAGGAAGGCGGGAAGCCGGCATGTGTGCCGAAACCGGTGCCGCCAGGGCGAGGAGGCAGGCAAGCATGGCGAGGAACGCGCGGAGGTTCATGGGGATCGAAGAGTGTGCCACCGCTCGACGGCGATTTCGAGACTTTCCTCGCCGGAGCGCCCGGCCTGAGAGCGTGGGGCGCGCGAAGGAAGCGCGCTTGCGCTTGCAGGGGATGCGATGCATCATCGACTTCATGAATGCGACCTTCACCCTGGATGATTCCGGGCAGATCAATCTGCCGGAGGCGCTGAAGCGCGTCTTCGGGGCCGGGCCGGGCGTGCGCGTGCAGGCGGAGGTCACAGCGGACCGGATTGAGATCGTGAAAGTTCTTCCCGAAGTGACGACCGGGGTGCTTGAGCACGGGGTGCTCGTCCTTCCGCGACTAGGCATCAAAATGGATGCTGCGGCCGCGGTTCGGGCTGACCGGGAGGAGCAGGCCGGACGCGCGCTGCGCCGGTGAGCGCGCTCCTCGACAGCTCGGTGCTGATCGCGGCGCTGGTTCCCGATGAGGCGACGCATGTGGAAAGCCTCGCGCTCCTCACGCAGGGCGGCAACGCGGTCTATGCCCATGCGATTCTGGAGACATTCTCCACGCTCACGGGCGGCAGGCTGGGAGTCAAAGTGGATGCTGACCTAGCCGCGAAACTTCTGCACGAAACGATTCTGCCGCGGGTCCATGTCGTCGAACTGGGCATCGCTGAAGTCATGACCGCGTTGGAACAGGCGAGGCGGCACGGTGTGCGAGGGGGAGCGGTTTACGACTTTATGCACTTAGTGGCCGCCCGGAAGGTCGGTGCGGACATCCTCTACACGGTCAATTTCAGCGACTTCCGGCACCTGACCCGCGAGGGCGATCCCGAGGTGCGTTGTCCATGACGCGTGGAGCAATCCGCCTCCGGCAGCGGACGGGCACCGGCACCTATTGACGCGGCTGTTTTTTCGCTCCTGAAGCGTAGATTTCAGCGTCCGACAGGCAAGGAAAGTCTCGAAACCGCCTTTGACCGGGGCATACTCCGCAGGTCTCCATGATCCACCGTTTGCTCCTTGCCCTGCTTGGCTGCCTTCTCGCCCTGGCAGCGCCGGTCTCCGCACACACCACGGCTTCCCGCCTTCCAGTGGTGCCGACGCCGGTGGCCTTATTCGCCGTGGAATTCAGCGACGCGCAGGACTGCGGCCCGCTGACCCTGCATCTCGACGGATTGCACCACCCCGCCGGGCCTTGCGGCGGGGTTTTGGTGCGCCAAAACCCGTGGAGCAAGTTCGATCCAGAGGGGCTGAACGACACCTTTGGCTGGCACAATCCCGTTGCCGACTACTTAGCGCCCGATCCAGTGGGCTCTTACAACGAATCGGGAAGGCAGTTGGGCATTGCGCTCGATCCCGACGCGAGCGGCCTTGAGCGCGCTGGCGGATTAGCGGGCTATGTCGGTCACGGGATGAGCTGCTTGCTCGATTGCATTCCGGGCATCGGTAACCTCAAGCGTGCGGGTGTCAAGAAACTCACGAATTCACTCACGAAAGGCGCGGAAGACATCCTCGCTGAAGGTACCAAAAAATTTGCCAAGAACGCCGCAGCGGACGGGGCGGAAACGTCTGCGAGAAAGATAAAACAAGAAACCAAGGAAGCGATGGAGAGAGGAAGGAAGTCTGAGGAGCGAGTGCTTGATGACTTGGGAGAGCAAAAGAACACAACGACGCACTCTACATCCCATGGCGACACGATCCCCGATTTCGAAAACCCGAAGCAGGTTGGCGAAATCAAAGACACCAAGAAGGTCGCGGATACAAAGCAGATGAAAGCGCAACGCGAGGTTGCGGAGCAGACTGGAAGGGAGCACGTCGTGGTTACTGGAGAAAAAACCAAAGTGACGAAGCCGATGGAGGAAAGTGGGTCTAGAATCGAACGCCGTTCCGATCTCGGGCCGCAAGACAATCCATAACTGAATGCCTACTCCAAAAGAAGAAGCGGAAGCACTAATGAATGACTTGCTCCCACTCGCAAAGCGCATGCTATCCGAGGAAGGTGAGTTCTATCCATACGCCGGGCTGCTGCACCCTAGTGGTGACATCCTGCACATCGGCGCAAAGATCGAAGGAACCGATCATCCAGATTCAAGATCAGTGATTGAAACGCTGACGCAGAAACTCAAAGAAAGCGCGCGAGTCGGTGCAGCGAAGGCAACGGCCATCGTCTTTGATGTCCGGATTATACCACCGGGAAAAAGTGAGAAGATGGACGCCATCCAAGTGTCGGTTGATCACGCGGAGGGCTTCTCAGCTGAAGTGTTCTTTCCGTATTCGATCGACGATGAGCGGGGCGTCGTATTCGGGCGAACCTTTGCTCAAAAAGGCGACGGCGTGATGTTCTCCTAACAACGGTGTCCAAAATTCTCCCTACAAAACCGCGTATAACTGGTGCAGGGCGGCGATGGCGGGCTCGTGGAGAGACTGGAGAAAGAGTTGCACCCGCAACCAGCGGATGAACTTCACCGAGCGTACCGTAGGGCGCTCAAGGTAGCATAGGGGCTATGACGAATACGACTCCCGCCGAAGGAGTGCTCAAGACCGACGTGCTTGGACGGGGGAAGACCCCACGGGCGTGGCAGGAGGCGTTGCTCGATGCGTTTGAACGCAGCGGTGTCAGCGGGCTGAAGTTTGCGGCGTTGGTTGCTGATCCGGGGGGGTGTGAAAAGATGGAGCCATGCCAGACACCAGCTGTCAGAGCCTTGCTGGCTCTCACATCGGTAGTGTGCGGAGAGTTCTGCAAAAAGAAAGCGGGTCATGGTAGGGACGGGAGCGACCAAGCAACCCAAACCCAAAAGAAAACCATGACCCCAAAAAGCAGTAACAAATCCATCAAAGAACTCCAAGCAATGTTGGCCAAAGACGAGGACATTTTGCGCCCGCTTGTGCAGATCGCGGTGCAGGAGTTCCTCGAAGCCGAGATGAACGAAGCCCTCGGAGCCGGCAAAAGTGAACGCAGTGCGGAAAGGCTGGGCTACCGCAGCGGCTATTATCCGCGCAAGCTCATCACCCGCGTGGGCACGCTTGAACTGCGCGTGCCCCAGGATCGGCAGGGGCGGTTCAGCACGGAGATCTTCGAGCGTTATCAGCGCAGCGAGAAGGCGCTCGTAGCGGCGCTGGTGGAGATGTATGTGCAGGGCGTTTCGACGCGCAAGGTGAAGGCCATCAGCGAGGAGCTTTGCGGGCACGAGTTCAGCGCGAGCACGATCAGCGAACTCAACACCCGGCTGGATGCGGAGCTGGAGCGCTTTGCCCGGCAGACGCTGGAGGCCGAGTATCCCTATCTGATCGTCGATGCCCGCTACGAGAAGGTGCGCGAGGACGGGGTGATCCGCTCGCGAGCGGTGCTCGTGGCCATCGGCATCGACTGGGAGGGACGGCGCCGCATCCTCGGCGTGGAGCTGGCCGGGCGCGAGAGCGCGTCGAGCTGGCGGGAGTTCCTCCTCGGGCTCAAGGCGCGCGGTCTGCGCGGGGTGCGCTTGGCCATCAGCGACGATCACGCCGGCCTCAAGCGGGCCATTGCCGAAGTGCTGCCCGAGGCGGCGTGGCAGCGCTGCTACGTTCACTTCCTGCGCAACGCCCTCGACCACCTTTCGCGCAAGGTCAGCGACGACTGCCTCACCGAGTTGCGCTGGCTTTACGACCTGCGCAGTGTCGCCGAAGCGCAGGTCCAGCTGCGTGCCTGGATCGACAAATGGGCCGTCAAACACCCCAAACTCTG
>CAYQBV010000079.1:0-15118 GCA_964415705.1 uncultured Chthoniobacter sp.
CGCTGGAGCGGGGCCGCGGCCACCAGCGCCCGCAACGGACCGAGCACTTCATGGATGTCCTCGCGCGTCTGCACATAGACGTAGGGCTCGGTTTCGTCCGCGTAGTGGCGGAAGTTCAGGAGCCACGTCGCATGCAGGGAGAAAGCCGCGAGCGCACCGGCCGCCACGCCCGTCACCCAGACGTCCACCTTTTGCGCGCAGCGCACCACGGCCAGACCGAAGACGATGTAGAACGGCCAGATCAGCACGATGAGGCACCACGGCGTTTTGTAGGACACGATGCTGTAGCCGATCAGCGCGCCCAGCCCCGAGATGGCCAGATACCGCGCCAGCCGGTTCGTGCCCGGCGCGAGCAGCCCCAGCGCCGCCAGCAACCCGAGCGCCGCCGGCCATTCGCTGGCGATGGTCCCACGGATCGTCAGCTTGCCCGCCCCGTCCCCGAGCTGCTGGCCCACGAGGAGCTCCAGCCAGTAGTGCCACGGCTTCTCGTGCCCGGTCTTCACGTGCGCCGCCGTGCCCGTGCTGACCCACGCGTCGAAGCACTCATACATCCCCGCCAGTGACCCGAGCGGGAGCGGCCGGCCGGCGGCATCGAACTGGCGCGGCCCCGGCCAGTCCAGCAGCCCACCCGTGTAGAAAAAGACGATCAACCCCGCGCTCACGCCCGCCACTGCCAGCACGTCCCTCCGCCCGAATTTCCACCCGCTCCACGCGAAGTCCGCCGAGCGCGACACCATCTCGAACAAGAACAGACACGGCACCGCCAGCACCAGCGCCACCACGTGGATCACGTACGTCTCCTTGATCAAAATCATCCCCGTGAGCCCCAGACCCGCCGCCCACAAGTGCCGCTTTTCCCCGCAGCGCCACAGCCCCGCCCCGCCCCAGACGGCCAGCATCAGGAAAAAAAGCAGCCACGTTTCGTGAATGGCGTAGCGCCCGTAGAAAACCATCGCCGGCGAGATGGCCATGGCCAGCGCCGCCACCTGGCAGACCGGCCGTCCGAGATGGCTGCGAAAGGCCAGCAGCAGCGCCACACAGCCCGTGCTCGCCAGCGCCAGCGGCAGCCGCAGCGCCCACACTTCCCGCCCGAACAAAGTCTGCGCGACAAACAGCACATAGAAATGCAGCGGCCCGTGGAAGTTCGTCGGGTCGTAGTGGTAGTAGCCCTGCTGGGTCATCCGATCGACCCAGTAGCCATTCACGCCCTCGTCGAAATGCGGCGGCTTCCCGTCCAGCCACACGACCCGCAGGACCAGCGCGAGGAGCAGGATCGCCGGGGAAATGCACCGCGCGAGCACGCTCATGGCCACCACGCCGCGTTCGGCACGCTCGCCGCGCCGGCGGGCGGGGTGGTAAAGAGCGCGCGCCCCAATGTCAGATAACCCATATCTCTCGATCGTCGTCCCCGCCTACAACGAGGCCCGGCGGCTGCCGCAGAGCCTGGACAAAATGGCGGACTTTCTCGGGCAAATCGGGAAGCCGTATGAGGTATTGATCATCGTCGAGCGCAGCGCGGATGGCACCCTCGACATAGCCGCCCGCTTTGCCGCGCGCCAAGCGCATTTTTTCGCCGTGGACAACCTCGTCCAGCGCGGCAAAGGCCACGCCGTCCGCACCGGCATGCTCCGCGCCCGCGGCGCGTTCATCTTTTACATGGACGCCGACCTCAGCGTCCCGCTGCCCGCCGTCACCGACTTCCTCGCCCGCTTCGAGAGCGGCCCGCCCGCCGACGTCCTCCTCGGCAACCGCCAGCACGCCCGCAGCCGCATCACCCGTCCGCAGTCCTTCCTCCGCCGCACCATGGGCCAGACCTTCAACCGCCTCCTCGCCGCCGCCGGCCTCGCGGCGCACCACGACACGCAATGCGGCTTCAAAGCCTTCCGCCGCGAAGCCGCGCGCGCCATTTTCACCCGCCAGACGCTCGACGGCTTCGCCTTCGACGTGGAAGTGCTCCTCCTCGCCCAGCGCCTCGGCTACCGCATCGCCGACCACCCCGTCGAGTGGATCAACTCCCCCGAAAGCAAAGTCCGCATCCTTCGCGACAGCCTGGCCATGCTGCGGGATACGCTCCGGGTGCGGCGGGTGGTGGAGGAAAATCTTCGTCCCTGAGCTGCAGCACGATGAAAAAGTCGGCTGTCAGACCGTCACCGGCACGGTGACCAGGGCGCTCTTTTTGGGAAGTGGGCGTTTGGAGTGTTGGGTCTCAGCGATCTCCTCGGCGACGAGCTTGGTGAGTTCGCGATAGACCTTTTGCTCGTCGGAGCCATGGCAGATGCCGCCGATGAAGAGGTCGGGGCAGTAGCCGACGAAGAGCTGGTCGGCATCGCTCCATTGCACAAATTTCAAGTAGTCATTTTTCATGGTTGAACCTCGCGGATGGCGGCTTTGACGAGTTTTTCCTGATAATGATGGGCATCGGCTCCGCTCGCTCCGCTGACGATGATCCTACGCGGCGAGCGCGGATGGGCAAATTTGCGATGACTGCCTTTGCCACCCACCTGCATACGCCAGCCAACTTTTTCCAAATCGGCAATCAGTTCGCGAATTTTTCGAGGCATCGAAGGAAGGGGGAAAATCGGCGGGCAGCTTGGTCGCTCGGACTCTCACCGTCCAGTCCGCAGTGTCCTTGATCTGATGCTGAGCAGCGCATCCGATCCCGAAAATCCCTCGCCCCGCCATCCCCCCGCTGCTACAACCCGCGCCCTTATGCGACTCCTCGTCACCGGCGGCTGCGGCTTCATCGGCAGCAACTTCATTCGCCACGTTCTCAGCCATTATCCCGAGATTCTGGTCACAAACGTGGACGCCCTCACCTACGCGGGCAATCTCGCGAACCTGGACGGCGTGACCAGCAAGTTCTCGGGGCGCTACGAGTTCGTGCACTCGGATATCTGCGAGGCCAAGCGGATGGATGAGCTGCTCGCGAAGCATCCCTACTACGCGGTCATCAATTTCGCCGCCGAGTCCCACGTGGACCGCTCCATCGACGCGCCGGGCGACTTCATCCACACGAATGTCGTCGGCACCTCCACGCTGCTCAATGCGGCGCGGCGGCACAAGGTGCGGCGTTTCGTGCAAATCTCGACCGACGAAGTGTATGGCTCGCTGGGGCCCGAGGGGCGCTTTACCGAGACCTCGCCGCTGGAGCCCAGCTCCCCCTACTCCGCGAGCAAAGCGGCGGCGGACCTGCTGGCGCTGGCCTTTCACCACACCTACGGCATGGAGGTCGTCATCACGCGCTGCTCGAATAACTACGGGCCGTATCAGTTTCCCGAAAAGCTCATCCCGCTCATGATCATCAATGCGCTCGCCGACCAGCCGCTCCCGGTCTATGGCGACGGACTGAACGTGCGCGACTGGATCCACGTGGAGGACCACTGCGCGGCCATCATCGCCGCGCTGCTGGAGGGAAAGCCGGGCGAAGTTTACAACGTGGGCTCGGACGGCGAGATGCGGAATATCGAGGTGGTAAAGATGATCCTCGCGCACCTCAAGAAGCCCGAGACCCTGATCCGCTACGTGACCGACCGGTTGGGCCACGACCGGCGCTACGCCATCGATTCCTCGAAAGCGCACCGCGAGCTCCAGTGGAAGCCGCGGCATCAGCACGAGCAGGGCATCCGCGAAACGATCGACTGGTACGTGGCCAACCGCGCGTGGTGGGAGGAGATCCTGAAGCCCTGACCAATGAAGAAGAAGATCGTCATCATCGGCAGCGGCGGGCGGCTGGGCGCAGCGCTGCTCCGCGAGTGGCAGGCGGCCGGCGACGAGGTGGTGGGCTTGAACCACGCGCAGCTCGACATCGGCGATGCCGCGCAGGTCCGGTCGCGGCTGGCCGGCGTCGCCTTCGACGCGCTGGTGAACTGCGCCGCGCAGACCAACGTGGACCGCTGCGAGAAAGAACCCGCGGAAGCTTTCCTCCTGAACAGCCAGGCCGTGGCGACGCTCGCCGATGTCTGCACGCGCAAGAAGGCGCGCTGCATCCACATCAGCACGGACTACGTCTTCGACGGGGAAAAGCGGGAGCCCTACACGGAGGAGGACGAGCCGCGGCCGATCAGCGTGTACGGCGAGTCGAAACTCCGCGGCGAGCAGTGCCTCCACGCCATCGCGGACAAACATCTCGTGGTGCGCGTCTCCTGGGTCTTCGGCCCGGATCGCGCGAGCTTCGTGGACCAAATCCTCCAGCGCGCCCTCGACCACGAAAGCGTGGACGCCATCGGCGACAAGACGGCCACGCCCACCTACACGCTCGACGCGGCGCGGCTCCTCCGCCCGCTGCTCGACGACGGCCCGGACGGCGTCATCCACCTTTGCAATACCGGCGGCTGCACCTGGCAGGAATACGGCCAGCACGCCCTCGACTGCGCCCTCGCCGCCGGCGCGCCCTTGAAAGCGCGGACCGTGGGCGGGCTGCGGATGGCCGACCTGAAGGCCTTCATCGCGCGCCGCCCGGTCTATACCTCCATGAGCACCGCGCTCCTCGCCCGCAGCACCGGCCTCACGCCCCGCCCCTGGCAGGAGGCGGTGGAGGAGTATGTCCGCACCCACTGGGTGCCGCGCCAGCGGGAAAAGTAGCCCGCTTTCCTCCCCTGCCCCGCCGCCCGGCTCGCGCCCGCCGCGGCGCGCTACTGCGCTTTCGGCTCCAGCATGTCCACGATGCCGACATCGAAGTACTGCGAGCCGCCGCCATTGTTCCGGCAGTGGACGGCGATCGAGTTTTTGCCGCCCTTCACGCTCGACCACGCCTCGCGGTCCAGTTCGCGCATTTCGTAGCTGCCATTGCCGGGAAAGGTGCCGACCTTTTTCCCGTTCACGTACACCTCGGCCTCGTCGTCGTTGTACATGAAAAAGTGGGGCTTGCGCAAGGTCACGCCGAAGGGGACATCGAAGGTCCGCCGCAGCCAGATCTCCTCGGTCTTCCACGGCGTCCGCGGGACGGGGTTGATCTCCTCCGAGCCAAAGCCGGCCATCCCCCTGCTCCAGCCGGTATCGGAGAAACCCGGCTCGGCCCAACTCTCCGGCGGGCGCTGCGTGGTGTAGCGCCATTCCTGCGCCTGGAGATGCGAAGTCGGCATGAGCACTTTCACGTTCTCCGGGAGGTGGCTTTCCTTGCTGCCGCCGATCTTCGTGGCGCGCTCGCGCTCGCGCACGACTTTCTGCGGGCCTTCACCCTCCGGCGTCTTTTTGTCCGGCGGCCGGCTCAAAGTGCCGCCGGCGGATTTGAAAAAGTCACCGCCCGGGGAGGTGGATGCCGGCGTGGCTGGGGACGGCTCGGTGCGGGCGAGGGTGGGCGCGGACTGGCGCTCCCACTCGGCGGCGAGCCGCTCGCGGGCGAGCTTCAGCTCGATGGCTTCGTCGAGGCGCTGCTTCTGCGTGAGGGCCAGGGTGTTGGCGGCGAGGATCGTGTCGTAGCGCGCGGCCACGGCTTTCCCGGCCTTTTCGTGCGCCGTTTCCAGCGGTGCCAGGGCCTTGCGGTAGTTGGCCCGGAGAGCGTGGAGCAAGGGGGGAGTGTCGGCTTCGTCGGTCGCGGGAATCTCGCCGCCGTCGGCCAGCCGCTTGGCCTCCGTGCGCCAGAGCACGGCCGCATCGAGCTGGCCGGCCTTCGTGGCGGCACCGAACTGGGCCTGGACCGCCACGAGGTGCTGCTTTTTCAGCTCGCCCGCGCCTTTTTCAAACGGGCCGGTGACCTCGCGATGGAAGGCCTCCTGCCATCTCGGCACCTCCTCGGCGAGCCACTTGCCGGTCACGCTCGACTGCTTCGGCGCCGGGGTCGCCGCGGTGGGGCGCGCGGACTCCGGTCGCGGGGTGCTCGCCGCGATGATCGGTGCCACGGGCGCGACCGGCTTCGGCCTCGCCGCCACCAGCGGGGCGGGCTTCGGGGTGGCCTCCGCCACGTGCGCGGGCGGCGGCGTTTTCGTCCGCAACCCAAAGTAACCGACCACCGCCAGGGCCGCGATCCCGAGGCCGATCCACAGGCCGGAGGAGCTGCTCTTTGGCGCCACGGGCACCGTCACCCGCCGCGGACGGGGCTGCGGAGCCGGCCGCACGACGGGCCTCCCGGCGGGCATGCGCCGCCGTGCCTCCAGGGGTTTGCGGGCGCGCTCCACATCGGCCTGCAACTCCGCGGTGCTCTGGTAGCGCAGCTCCGGCTGCTGCTGCATGGCCTTGACCACGATCGCGTCGATGCGGACATCGCAGCCGACCCGCACGGACGGCATTTGAAAAGCGCCCCGCGGCACCTGCCGGCAAAGCATCTCGTAGAGCATGACCCCGAGCGCATAAATGTCCGCCCGGTGATCCACGGGCTGGCCATAGGACTGCTCCGGCGCGGCGTAGTCCGGCGTGCCCATCGCGATCTGCGTGACCGCCATTTGCTCGGCCCCGGTGTCGGTCAGCCGCGCCAGCCCGAAGTCGGCCACCTTCACCTGGCTGGCGGCGTCGATCATCACGTTGCCGGGTTTGATGTCCCGATGGACGATCCCGTTCCCGTGCGCGTAGGAAAGCGCTGTACACATCTTCCCGATGACGGAAAGCGCCTGGTCCGCATCGAGGCCCACCCTGTGGATGATCTCGTGGAGATTTTCCCCCTCCACGTACTCCATGACGATGAAGAGGTGGCCGGCGGCGGTCTGGCCGAAATCGTGGACGGCGATGATATTCGGGTGGTGCAGGCGCGCCATGATGCGGGCCTCTCGCTGGAAATTGTCCGCAAAACCGCGGTTCCGGCTGATCTCGAGCGGCAGCAGCTTGATCGCGACGAGGCGGTCGAGCGAAACCTGCCGCGCCAGATAGACCGCACCCATGCCGCCGCGGCCGATGAGCTGCTGCACCTCGTAGCCGGGGAAAAGGCCGGTGGTCTCCTCCGGGAACGGCGCTTCCCACGCGGCCATCACCGCGGAGAAGGTCGCAAAATCCATCGCGGCGTCGGAGGGCTCCGACGGCTCGTCGCTCGGCGGGAGATGGGCTTCCTCGGACATTCGGGGCCGTAGGTAGCAAAGCCCCCGCACCCCGGCAAGTAACAATCCGCGACCGACCGCCCGACGCGCCGCTTTTCGCCCCAAAAGCCCAAGCCCGACCGGCTGGCGCGCCGCCGGGGTACCGGGGCGGGGCTAGGTGCGCAGCCGCACGAGCAGGTCGCCCGCGTCGGCGGAATCGCTGACCGCGACAAGCAACTCCGCCACCACGCCGTCCTGCTGCGCGTAGATGGTGGTCTGCATCTTCATCGCTTCGAGCGTCACGAGCTTGTCGCCCTTGGCGACCTTGCTGCCAACGCTGACGGCGAGGGCGGTGATCATGCCGGGGATGGGCGCGCCGAGTTGGAGCGGGTCGGCGGCGTCGGCTTTGACGCGCGATTTGGTTTTCGGCGCGACGGCTTTGTCCTGGACGACGGCCTCGCGGGGCATGCCGTTCAGCTCGTAGCTGATGACCCGGCGGCCTTCGTTGTCGGGCGCGCCGACGTTGATCAGCTTGATGAAAAGGACCTTGCCGGTCTCGATGGAGACGCTGATTTCCTCGCCCGGTTTCAGGCCGTAGAAAAACGCCGGCGTGGGGATGGCGCTCACGTCGCTGAACTCGCGCTGGAATTTCGCGAAGTCCGCGAAGACGCCCGGATACATGAGGTGCGAGTAGAGGTCGTCGTCGGTCGGCTCGCGTTTGGTCTTCGCGGCGACCTCGGCCTTGGTCTCCTTGAGCTTCACCGGCGCGGGCTTGGTGCGCTTGGTCTTGGCGGTGCCGAGTACGGCTTTGACCACCGCGGGGGGCCAGCCGCCCATCGGCTCGCCGAGTCCACCGCTGAGCATGTCGAGCACGCTCTCCGGCCAACTCGTGCCGGGCGGGAGGTTGACCACGTCGGCGGGCTTGATGCCGCGGGTGAAAAGGAAGAGCGCCATGTCGCCGACGACCTTGCTCGACGGCGTGACTTTCACGATGTCGCCGAAGAGGTCATTGACCTCGCGGTAGGTGCGCGCGATTTCCGGCCACCGGGAGCCGAGGCCCATGGAGGCGGCCTGCTCTTTCAAGTTGGTGTATTGGCCGCCGGGCATCTCGTGCAGATAGACCTCGGCGCTGCCGGCCTTGGGCGCGGTGTCGAACGGGGCGTAGAAAGCGCGCACCTGCTCCCAGTAGTCGGAGAACTCATTGAGCGTGCCGAGGTCGAGCGCGGTGTCGCGCGGGGTGTGCTGGAGCGCGGCGACGATGGAGTTGAGGTTCGGCTGCGAGGTCGAGCCGCTCATCGAGGCGATGGCCAGATCGACGACATCGCAGCCCGCGTCGGCGGCGCGGAGGATCGAGCCGGCGTTGATTCCGCTGGTGTCGTGCGTGTGAAAGTGGACGGGGATGCCGATGGCGTCCTTGAGCGCCTTCACCAGCGCGCTCGCGGCGTAGGGGCGGCAGAGGCCGGCCATGTCTTTGATCGCAAGAAAGTGCGCGCCCATTTTCTCCAGTTCCTTCGCCATCGCGACGTAGTATTTCAGGGAATACTTCGCCCGCGCCGGGTCGAGGATGTCGCCGGTGTAGCAGATCGCCGCCTCGCAGATGCCGTGCGTGCTTTGCACCGCCTCCATGGCGGCCTTCATGTTGGCGAGGTCGTTCAGCGAATCGAAGACGCGGAAAATATCCATGCCGCTCTCGGCGGCATGCTTCACGAAGCCGGCGACGACATTGGCCGGGTAGCTCGTGTAGCCGACCGCGTTCGCCCCGCGCAGGAGCATCTGGAAGCAGATATTCGGCACGCGCTCGCGGAGCACGCGGAGACGCTGCCACGGGTCTTCGTTGAGGAAGCGCATCGCGGTGTCGAAGGTCGCGCCGCCCCACATTTCGAGCGAGAAAAGCTCCGGCGTCCGCCGCGCCACGGCCCCGGCGATGGCGGCCATGTCCACGGTCCGCACGCGCGTGGCCATGAGGGATTGGTGCGCGTCGCGAAAGGTCGTGTCGGTGACGAGCAGGCGCTTCTGCTGGAGCGTCCACTCGGCGAATTTCTTCGGCCCGAGTTCGAGCAAAAGCTGGCGCGTGCCGGCGGGCGGCGTCTGTTTCCGGTCCCACGTCGGGAGCGGCGCGGGCGTGAGCGCGACGGCGGGCTGGTAGCCCTTGGCGTGCGGGTTGCCGTTGACGATCACGCCGCCGAGAAACGCGAGCAGCTTGGTCGCACGGTCCCGCTTGGCCTTGAACTCGAAGAGCTGCGGCGAGGTGTCGATCATCGTCGTCGTCGCCACGCCAGTGCGGAAGATCGGGAAGTGGATGACGTTTTCGAGGAAGGGGATGTTCGTCTTCACGCCGCGGATGCGGAACTCGCGGAGCGCGCGATCCATGCGGTCGAGCGCCATGTCGAAGGTCTGGCCGCTGGCGGTGATCTTCACGAGCAGCGAGTCGTAAAACGGCGTGATGACCGCGCCGGCGTCGCCCATGCCCGCGTCGAGCCGGATGCCGAAACCTTCCGCCGGGCGGAACGTGAGAATCTTCCCGTAGTTCGGCGTGAACTTGTTCTCCGGGTCCTCGGTCGTGACGCGGCATTGCACGGCGTAGCCCATGCGCGGGATGTCCGCCTGCTGCGGCAGCGCCAGCTCCGCGCCGTGCAGCTTCGCGCCTTGCGCGATGAGGATTTGCGAGCGCACGAGGTCGATGCCGGTGATCTGCTCGGTGACGGTGTGCTCGACCTGGATGCGCGGGTTCATCTCGATGAAGAACCAGTCCTTCGTGTCGAGATCGTAGAGGAACTCGATCGTCCCCGCGTTGTCGTAGCCGATCTCTTTCGCGATCCGCACCGACGCGTCGCACAACTCGTGACGCACCCGCTCGTCGAGATACACGCTCGGCGCGATCTCCACGACCTTTTGATGCCGCCGCTGCACCGAGCAATCGCGCTCATGCAGATGCAGCACCCCGCCGTGCCGGTCGCCGAGGATCTGCACCTCGATGTGCTTCGCGCGCGGGATGTATTTCTCCAAAAACACCGCCGCATTGCCAAACGCCCGCTCCGCCTCGCCCTGCGCCTCGTCGAGCAGCGCGTCGAGATCGCCGGCCTTGTGGACCACCCGCATCCCGCGCCCGCCGCCGCCAAAGGCCGCCTTGATGATCAGCGGGAATCCGATCTGCGCCGCGACTTTCAGCGCCTCACCACGATCGCTCACCGGATCCTCCGTGCCCGGCAGCGTCGGCACCTTCAGCTTTTGCGTCAGCGCCCGCGCCGCCACCTTGTCGCCCATCAGCTCGAGCAGCTCCGCCTTGGGCCCCACGAACTCAATCCCCGCCTCCCGGCACGCCCGCGCGAACCGCGCATTCTCCGACAGAAATCCGTAGCCCGGATGAATGAGATCCACGCCATGCTCCTTCGCCACCGCGACGATGCCCTCGATGTCCAGATACGCGCCGACCGGACCCTTCCCCTCGCCCACGCGATACGCCTCGTCCGCCTTGAAGCGGTGCATCGAGAACCGGTCCTCCTCGGCGTAGATCGCGACCGTGCGCAGCCCGAGTTCCGTCGCCGCGCGCATGACGCGGATGGCGATCTCGGAGCGGTTGGCGACGAGGAGTTTCTTTTGGCGGGGCGGCGCCGCAGGTGGCGTGGTACGGGGTGCAGGCATGGGAAAAAGGGAGCGCGGTTTTACGGAAGCGCGCGCGACAACGCCAGCGGATAAGCACCGCGGCCCAGGTCCGACGCCGCCGCTGCGCGCCGACTACGCGTTCCGTCCGCAGCAGTTCTTAAACTTCTTTCCGCTGCCGCAGGGGCACGGGTCGTTGCGGCCGACTTTCGCGGGATCGACGGGCGGGGTGCGGTAGGAGAGTGCTTCGTCGATGGTCGGCTCCGGTTCGTCGGGCAATGCGTGCGGCATCGAGGCATTTCCGCCGCCGTGCTCGGTCTGCGGCGCGCCCGTTTCATCGGCGTGGGTGAGGAACTGCGGGAGGCTTTGCAGGAACGCGCCAAAGGCTTCGAGGTTGGCGGTGGAGCGGAAGAGATTGTGCAGGATTTCGCTTTTGATCGCGCCCATCAGGACGGTGAACATGTCGAACGCCTCCGTCTTGTATTCGATGAGCGGGTCCTTCTGGCCGTAGGCGCGCAGATAGACGGCCTCGCGCAGGGAATCCATGGAGTAAAGATGCTCCTGCCAGAGCCGGTCGATGGCGTTGAGGAGGATGTTGCGCTCGAGATATTTCACGGCCTCGGCGGGCTCGTGCGAGCACTTCAGCTCGTAGCTCTTTTTCACCCGGGCGAGGAGATACTCCGCGACCTCCAGCGTCTTCTTTTCCGCCAGGCCCGCCGCCTCCGCAGTGATGCCGAGCGGAAAGGTGGCGTTCACCCAATTGATGAGCCCCTCGGGGTTCGGATTGCTGCCATCTTCGGGCAGGAATTCCGCGACCTTGAGCGGAATCATCTCGTCGGCGACTTCGTAGAGCATCGGGCGCGGCTCTTCGGTGTGGATGGCGTCGTTGCGCCAGCCATAGACGACCTCCCGCTGCTTGTTCATCACATCGTCGAAATCGAGCGAGCGTTTGCGCTGGAGATAGTTCCGCTGCTCCACGCGCTTCTGCGCGGTTTCGACGGACCTGTTGAGCCACGGATGCTCCAGCTCCTGGCCCTCCTCGAGGCCGAAGCGCTCCATCATTTTCGTCATGCGGTCGGCCGCGCCGAAGTTCCGCATGAGGTCGTCTTCAAACGAAACGTAGAAACGCGACAGGCCGGGGTCGCCCTGGCGCGCGCAGCGTCCGCGGAGCTGCCGGTCGATGCGCCGCGATTCGTGCCGCTCGGTGCCGATCACGTAGAGCCCGCCGACATCGGTGACGCCGGCCCCGAGTTTGATGTCGGTGCCGCGGCCCGCCATGTTCGTGGAAATGGTCACCGTCCCCGGCTGGCCGGCGCGCGAAATGATCTCGGCTTCCTGCAGGTGATACTTCGCGTTCAGCACGGCGTGCGGGACTTTCTCGCGCTTGAGCATGCGCGAGAGCACCTCGCTCGATTCGACGCTCACCGTGCCCACCAGCACGGGCTGGTTGCGGGCGTGCGCCTCGCTGATCTCCTTGACCACGGCGTTGAATTTCTCGCGCCGCGTCTTGTAGATGAAATCGTTCATGTCCTTGCGGATGCAGGGACGGTTCGTGGGGATGACGGCCACATCGAGTTTGTAGACGTCGTGGAATTCGTTCGCCTCGGTCTCGGCGGTGCCGGTCATGCCCGCGAGCTTTTGGTAAAGACGGAAGTAATTCTGAATCGTGATCGTCGCGAGGGTCTGGGTCTCGCGGTCGATCTGCACGCCTTCCTTGGCCTCGACCGCCTGGTGCAGGCCGTCGCTCCAGCGCCGTCCGCTCATCTTGCGCCCGGTGTTTTCGTCCACGATGACGACCTTCCCCTCCTCCACGACATACTGCACGTCCTTCTCGAAAAGGCAGTAGGCGCGGAGGAGCTGCGAGATGTTGTGAATGCGCTCGGCCTGGTGGTCGCAGAAGGCCTGGCACTTGGACTTTTCCTCGATCTTCTGCGCTTCGTTGAACGCGGCATCCTGGTCGATCTCGGCAAACTGCGTAATCAGATCCGGCAGCACAAAGGTGTCCGGATCGTCCGGGTTCATGAAGGTGCGGCCCTGCTCGCTGAGGTCGGCCTCGTGCGCGCGCTCGTCCATGATGAAAAACATCTCCTCCTTGAGCGCGAAGTATTCCTCCTTTCGCGTGTCGCCGAAATAGGACAGCTCCACCTTCTCGATGACCTTGCGCTTGTCCGTGTCCTCCATCGCGCGCATGTAGCCCTTGTTCCGCGGCTGGCCGAGCTTCACCTTGACCAACGTGCGCCCGAACTCTTCCGTCTTTTTCTGTTCCCACAGCGCGTCGGCCTCGGAGACCAGCCGGTTGCAGAGCATCGTCTGCTTTTTCACGAGCTGATCCACGAGCGGCTTGAAGGTGTCGTACTGGTGCGTCGAGACCGTCGCCGGGCCGCTGATGATGAGCGGCGTGCGGGCCTCGTCGATGAGGATGGAATCGACTTCATCGACGATCGCGTAGTGGTAGCCGCGCTGGACCTGGTTCTCCTTCGACGTGGCCATGCCGTTGTCGCGCAGGTAGTCGAAGCCAAACTCCGAGTTCATCCCGTAGGTGATGTCGTGGTAATACTGCTCCCGGCGCTCCGCGGGATATTGGTCGTGCTGGAGAACGCCCGTCGTCAGGCCGAGGAACCCGTAAAGCTGGCCCATCGTCTCGCCGTCGCGCCGGGCGAGGTAGTCGTTCGTGGTGACCAGATGCGCGCCGCGGCCGGTGAGGGCATTGAGGAAAAGCGGCAGCGTGGCGACGAGCGTCTTGCCCTCGCCGGTGGCCATCTCCGCGATCGTCCCGCGATGCAGACAGATGCCGCCGATGAGCTGCACGTCAAAGTGGACCATGTTCCAGGTGTAGGGCTGGTCGCAGACGGTGAAGGTGGAGCCCACCATCCGCCGCGCCGCGTTTTTCACCGCGGCGAAAACCTCGGGCAGAATCTCGTTCAGCACCCGCTGCTGCTCGTTCGGGTCCTCGATCTTCGAGAGCCGCTCCTGCCACGCCGCCGTCTTCGCGCGAAGCTGGTCGTCGCTGAGCTGCTGATACTCGAGTTCGAGGGCATTGATGCGGTCCACGGTCGGCTTCAGCGCCTTCACCATGCGGGTGTTTTTGGAGCCGATGACCTTTTTGATGAGCCAGGTAATCATTATGGAAAGAAGTCGGTAGTCAGTGCGCGCAAGCGGGGTCTTTGGAAAATGGGAGCGGGACCTTACGTGGGAGTGCCCGTGCTGAAAACTGAAATCTCGCAGGCGGCAAATTCGAAATCCGCAAAGCGTGCAGGCCGCAAACGGAAAGCGGCAGCATTTTGAAAAACCGGCCGCCGTCCTGAACGGAGTTTCGCCGCGGGCTGAGGAGGCGGAGCAGACTCGCGGAGGCTCGGCGAGCAGGCGATGCGGACGACCAACTCGTCGCCGTCTTTCACCTGGCTTTTCGCTGCCGCCAGCACCGGTCCCCTGCCCGTGAACTGGCGCGTGAAAAGGGACTTCGTGAGCTTGAGCAGCCGGTCCTCGTCTTCCACCCGCACCTCCATGGCTTCGCCGCGGACGGTCTGTTCGACGAAGAAGGACGCTTCCACTCCATGCCCGAGGAAAGCCTCGCCCCCGTCGACACCAAAGGCCGCCAGCGCCTCGCCGAATACTTGCCGCGCGCCCCATTCTCCCTCCAGAAAATCCACTGGAACCCCAAGACCAGGACCGTCATCTACCGCTCCCGCCGCAGTTGGCGCACCAAGCGAAATTTCGAAGTCTTCAAGCCACCGCCTTCCTCGCCGCCGCCATGGACCACATCCCGCCGCGCGGCCAGCAAACCATCCGCTATTACGGCCTCTACTCGAACAAAAGCCGCGGCCTGCCACGCCGCCCACCACCGGAGAACGCCGACGCCGAAAAACCAGCCCCACCCAAGCCTCCGATCGTCCCGCCACCACCCAAAACCACCGCCCGCGCCATGCGCCCGCTCTGGCGCGACCTCATCCTCCGCGTCTGGGGCGCCGACCCGCTCCAGTGCCCGTGCTGCAAAGGCACCATGAAAGTCGTGGACACCTTCTTTCGCCCCGGCGAAATCGAATTCTTCCTCCGCCTCCACGGACTTTGGGAAGGCGTCATCGACATCCCGCCACCGCCGGACCCGCCCTTCGACATCGAGACCTTCGAGCCCATCGAACCGCCCTGGCAGGCCATCCGCGAATGGATTCCAGACGACGATGCGGAGCCGAGCTTCGACCTGTTCGACCAGCGTCCCACCTCCGGCCAGCCGGTCGAGATCCCCCGCGCAGACGGCACCATCCTCGTCCTTGATCCCGGCTGACGCCACGGAGCGCGCCGCACCAGAAAATACCGCTGCCAAAAAATAAAGCTTGGCCCAGCGGGCGGGACGGCCATGCTCCGAAACAATCCCATGAGCGCATCCATTTCATTGCGACCGCAGATCGCCCGGAAATTTCCCTCCCAGTCGCGCGTGGAGCGCCCCTTACATCCTTCTTACTTCGTATTTCATCCTTCCTCCGCCCCTCTCTCCCCCCAGACCCCCTCACTCCCCGCCGCCGATCCCCGTTCTGACCGTTTCCGGTGCGCCGGGCGCGAAAGCAAATTCCTAGCAGCAA
>CAYQBV010000080.1:0-13633 GCA_964415705.1 uncultured Chthoniobacter sp.
GGTAGCAAACGGGTCAATCCCATCCCGGGCACCAGCGAGGCGGAGGTGGGAGTCGAACCCACTCGTAGAGGTTTTGCAGACCTCGGCCTTCCCACTTGGCTACTCCGCCGTGCGCGTTTGCGAGCGGCAGAGGTAAGCGAACGGGGTGGAGGCGTCAACCGGGAATCCCGGCGCGGAAAGTAGCTTGGACTTTAGTCCAAAGGTGCCGCGGGACTTTGGACTAAAGTCCGAGCTACTTTTCCAGCGCCCGCTGTTTTTCCCGCTCGGCGGCGTAGAGGCGGGCGTAAGTGAGGCGGGGTTTTACGGCTTTGCCAAAGGCGGTAGCGGGCACGGTGATGCCGAGTTTTTCCAGGGCGAAGACAGCGGCGCCGCGGAGGGAGGCTTCCATTTCGTCGTTCGGGTGGATGGGCCGCCCGAGCACGTCGGCGAGGCGCTGGAGCGCGGTGGGCGAGCGCTGGATGCCGCCGCTGACGATGATTTTCGGCGCGGTTTTCTCCCCGGCCAGCACCAGCTCGGCGATGCGCGCGAGGCGGTGGTAGCTGGCCTCGGTGATGGCCTGCAAAAGATCGAGCGCGGAGGTGTGTTGGCGCAGGCCGTGGATCGCGCCGGTGGCGTCCTCGTCCCAAGTCGGCGCGCGCTCCGGATTCCAAAACGGCAGGACGACGAGGCCGTGGGCGGGCGCGGGACGTTTGGCGAGTTCGGCTTCGAGCGCGGATTCGTCGGGGAGGCGGAGTTCGCGCAGGCACCAGGCGCGGAGGTTACCGGCGTTGCTGACCGCGCCGCCGACGAGAAAGCGCCGCGCGTCCACGCGGTAGCAAAACAGCCCGAGCGGGGCGCGCGCCTCGCCGTGCTCGCGCATCACGCGCAGTGCGGCGCTCGTCCCGACATTGATCGCCGCGAAGCCGGGATGCGTGGCGCCGGAGCCGAGGTTGCTGGCCGCGCCGTCGCCGATGCCGGGGAACCACGGCACGCCTTTCAGCTCCGCAAACTGCGCGGCGAGGCGTCCGCCGATGGGCGTCGGATCGTCGCTCACCGGGCGCAACATCGCGGGGGAAACGCCGCACGCTTTCAGCAGCTCGGCGTCCCACGCGAGCTTGGCGGGGTTGTAGAGGCCGGTGCCGGTGGCCATGCCGATCGCGCAGTTCGCTCCGCCGCCGAGCGTGTGCTGGAGCCATTCGGCGGGCGACAGCCATTGCTTCACCGCGGCAAATTTCCGCGGCTGCGTGCGCCGCAGCCAGCGCAGTTTCGCTGGCCAGAACGACGCCCGCTGCATGCACCCGGTGCGGGCGTGCGTGGTCTTTTCGGCGAACTCGGCGCGCAGCGCGGCGGCGTCCTCACGGCAGCGCGCGTCGGCCCAGGTGATGATGTTCGTGAGCGCGGTGCCTTTCGCATCGCACCCCACGAGGCTGTGCCAGAAGCACGACACGCCCAGCCCCTCGATGCGGCGTCCCCGCAGCGCGGGATCGGTGCGCTGGCGCTGGAGCGTTTGCTCCAGACAGCGCAGCACGGCGCTGAGCAGCGCGCCCGGCTCGATCTCCGCCGCGCCGTCGGCCGAGGTGAGGAGCGGATAGGTGTGTTGCGCGGTGGTGCCGGCGAGCCGCTGCGCGCGCTCATCGAAGAGCGCGGTGCGCGTGGAGGAGGTGCCGATGTCGAGGGCGAGGATGAGGGTGGACATGGGAGCTAAATGGGTGGGCGGGTTCCCCCCTCAGTCATCCTGAGCGGAACGGAGGCGGAAAGGTGGGCGGAGTGCAGTCGAAGGATGACGGGAGTTTTTTTCGCGAAGCGATGGCGGGCATGGCGCGGGAGTCTAATCCTGCGCGCGGCGGAGGAGGAAGGCCGCGCCGCCGCAGGTCACGAGGGCGCCGACGAGGAGGAAGACGAGATCGCCGGCGATGAAGGCGAGGTCGGCGTCGCGGAGATTGATCATGCGGAAGGCGTGGCAGAAATGGGTGAGCGGAAAGGACTGCGCGAGGAAGCGGATGGATTCGGGCAATTGCTCCAGCGGGGCGAACGCGCCGGAGAGAGGGAAGACCGGCAGCAGGAAGAAGACGGCGAATTGGATGGCTTGCGTCTGCGTGGTGCTGAACGCCGAGATGAGCAGGCCGAGCCCGAGCGAGCAGAGCAGGAAAAGCAGGCAGATCACGCCGAGCACGAGCGGCTGGCGGAAGGCGACGTGAAAGTGCAAGTGCGCGACGGCAATGGTCATGGCGATGAGGAGCAGCGACACGCCGAGGTAGGGCACGACTTTGCCGATGACGATCTCGCTGCGCCGCAGCGAGGTGACCATGAGCTGCGAGAGCGTGCCCGCCTCGCGCTCGCGCGTGATCGTGCAGGCCATGAGCGTGACGGTCAGGAGTTGCAGGATCAGCCCGATGATCCCTGGCGTGACGTACTCGATGAAGCGCAGCCCGGGATTGTAGCGGATTTCGCTCTTCACGCCCCACGGCTCCATGGCGGAGACAAACTGCTTCCGCACGGTCACCGGCAGCTTTTCGCCCATGTCGAAAACCTCCGGCGGCAGGTTGTCCACCATGTCCTGCCGGGTGGCCATCTGGAACTCGCCGAGATGTTTTTGCAGCGCGCCTTCGACCTGCTGCGCGGTGGTCGTGTCCGAGCCGTCGAGGACCAGCCGCAGCGGCACCGGCTTCCCATTTTCCAAACCCGCGCCCCAGCCCGCCGGCACGGCCAGCGCGGCGTCCACCCGCGCGCGAAGCAATTCGGGCTCAGCGTTCGCGGGCGACTCGTTCTTTTGAAAGGCGAAGGTTTCCTTCGTCGCGAGGAACTCCGTGAGGCGGCGGCTGGCGTCGCTTTGGTCGTCGTCGCGGAGCAGCGTCCGCACGCGGGTCAGCTCGCCAACTTCAAACGCGTAGCCGAAAAGCAGCGTGAAAAGCGGCGGCAGCAGGAGGATGAGCACGACGATGCGGCGGTCGCGCCAGATGTGCAGGAATTCCTTCACCGCCACGCTGGCGATCGCGCGCAGGCTGCCGGTCATGGCGCGGCCTCCGCGAGGATTTCGTGGTAGCCCTGCGAGTAGGCTTTGAAGACGTCCTCCATGTCCGGCTCGGCCCACGTGTGTCCGTGCCAGGTCAGCCCGGGAAAAGGCCAGTGGTCCTGCCATTCGGCCACCAGTTTGCGCGGATCGGCCGCATACACGCGCCCGCGGCCGCTGCGCAGCGAGACGCCGAGCACGCCGGGCGCGGCGCGGAGCTGGACGAGCGCGGGCATCACTGGCTCCACGTGCATGTCGAGCACCGGCACTTTGAAACTCTGTTTCAGCCGCCGGGGCGTCTCCCGCGCGAGCAGCCGCCCGCTGTGGAGAAACCCGACCGACGTGCAGCGCTCGGCCTCGTCCATGTAGTGCGTGGTGACAAAGACGGTCGTGCCGTCGTGCGCGAGATGGTAGAGCAAGTCCCAGATTTGCTGCCGGTGCACGGGGTCGAGGCCGGAGGTCGGTTCATCGAGAAAAAGCAGCACCGGCTCGTGGATGAGCGCGCAGGCCAGGGCGAGGAGCTGCTTCATCCCGCCGGACAGCGCGCCGGCCATCGCGTCGCGTTTCGCCGCGAGGTCCATCTCGCCGAGCAGCTTTTCGATCCGCGCCTCCAGCCGCGCGCGCGGCACGCGATACGCCCCGCCGAAGAAGCGCAGATTTTCGACGACGGTGAGATCGGGATACAGGCTGAACTTCTGCGCCACGTAGCCGAACTTCGTCCGCACCTCATAGCGCTCGCGCCACACGTCGCGCCCGGCGATCCGCGCGCTGCCGCCGCTCGGTTTCACCAACCCGCAGAGCATGCGCATCGTCGTCGTCTTCCCCGCGCCGTTCGCGCCGAGAAAGCCGAAGATTTCCCCCGGCGCGATGGCCAGCGAGACGCCGTCCACCGCGCGTGTGTCGCGGTAGGATTTCTGGAGTCCGTCGAGGACGATGATCGGCTCGGGCATGAGCGCGGGATGTTTTCAGAAAACCGCCACCCAGCGCAACAGCGCCCGCGAGACGGAGTCCGCCGCCGACATCGCCGCTCGCCACACGGCATCCGCCCTGCTTAAGTGGCGAGGCATGACCAAATCCGAAGGCACAGTCGATCCGCATCAGAAGGCACTCCGGATCAATCTCGACTCGCGCTTTTACGGCACCTTTGCCGAGATCGGCGCGGGGCAGGAGGTGGTGCGCTGGTTTTTCCGTGTCGGCGGGGCGGCGGGGACGATCGCGAAGAGCATCTCGGCCTACGACATGACGGTGAGCGACGCGATCTACGGCGAGACCCAGCGCTATGTCTCGCGCGACCGGTTGCAGGCCATGCTCGATCACGAGTTTCAGCTCAATCTCGACCGGCTCGGCGAGAGTCGCGGCGACGACACTTCGTTCTTCGCTTTCGCCGATACCGTGGTGGCGCGCAGCTTCAAGGGCGGCAATGAGTGCCACGGCTGGATGGGGGTGAAATTCCAGGCGCATCCGCAAGATGAGCCGAGCCAGATCATCGTCCATGTGCGCATGCTGGACACCGAGGCAGCGCTCCAGCAGGAGGCGCTCGGCATCGTCGGCGTAAACCTGCTGTATGCCGCATTTTTCCTGCACCACGAGCCTGACCAGCTCGTCGAGAGCCTGCTCGACAGGTTGAGCACGGGCCGCATCGAGATCGACCTCATTGATTTCAAAGGCATCGAGTTTCGCTACGTGGACAACCGCCTCATGGCGCTCAAACTCGTGCAGCTCGGCCTGAGCGGCGCGGCGATGTTCGGCCCGGATCGCGAGGTGCTCCAGCCGAGCGAGGTGCTTTATAAAAAGGCCATCCTCGTCGAGCGCGGGAGTTTCCGCCCGGTCACGCACGTGAACTTGGACATGATGAATTCCGCGCTGGAGAAATTCTCCGCCGACCCCGCCGTGGCGGGCAAGACCGTGCTCCCGCTCATGGAGATCACCATGCGCAATCTCCTCGCCGGCGGCGCGGAAGTGAACCACCGCGATTTCCTCGCCCGCGCCGATCTCCTCGCGGCGTCCGGCTTCACCGTGCTGATCTCGGATTTCTTCGAGTATTACCGCCTCGCCGCCTATCTCTCGTGGCGGACGAAAGAGCGCATCGGCATTGTCATGGGAGCGGCCAGCCTCATCGAGCTCTTCGACGAAAAGTATTACACCCAGCTCCCCGGCGGCATTCTCGAATCCTTCGGGCGCCTGTTCAAAAACGACCTCACCGTTTTCGTCTATCCGCTGCGGGCCAAGGACAACGCCGAACTGGTGACCGTGGAAAACCTCCAAGTCGCCGAGGAACTGCGCAAACTCTACGGCTACCTCGCGGACCGCGGGAGCTTCATGCAGCTCGACAATTTTAAACCGGAATTCCTGCACATCTTTTCGCGCGACGTGCTCAAGCGCATCGCCGCTGGTGACGCGGCGTGGGAGCAAATGGTCCCGCCGGAAGTGGCGGCGCTGATCAAGAAGCGCGGGTTCTTTGGCTACTCGAAAACGCGGACGGACTAGCGGCGCGCGGCGGGTGGAGGGGAGTGTTCAGTAGGCCGAATGCGCGTGGACTGGAGTTCGCTGACTGCACCCTGCACTCTGAATACGGAATACTGAATACTGCACACAGCCTCGCCCATGGCCTTCCTCGACTTTCACTTTTTCTCCGAAACCCTCGGCCTGACCTGCGCGGCGCAGGTGCTGATCCCGCAGCCCACCTTGCGGCAGATCGGATCGGTGGGCGGCGCGCGGCGGGAGAAATATCCCACGCTCTACCTGCTCCACGGGCTTTCCGACGACCATACGATCTGGATGCGGCGCACTTCGATCGAGCGTTACGCGGCGGAGCGAAATCTCGCGGTCGTCATGCCGGCGGTCGGGCGCAGTTTTTACCAGGACACGGCGGGCGGGGCGAAATACTGGACGTTCGTGAGCGAGGAATTGCCCGCGCTGTGCGAGCAGTTTTTCCCGCTGGCCACCGCGCGCGAGCAGCGGTTCGCGGCGGGACTTTCGATGGGCGGCTACGGCGCGCTGCGGCTGGGGCTGGCATGCCCGGAGCGTTTCGCCGCCGCCGCCAGCCTCTCCGGCGCGCTTGATCTCGCACGCCGGTTGCGCGAGGCCGGCCGCGAAGGCGCGCTGATGAACCGCGCCGAATACACCGGCATCTTCGGCCCGGATTTGCGCGGCGCTGGCACCGCTGCCGATCTCTTTTTCCTCGCCGAAAAACTCGCCACCAGCCCCGCCCCGCGCCCCGCGCTCTACGTGGCGTGCGGCACGGAAGACGCGCTGCTCGGCGAAAGCCGCGCTTTTCACGCGCACCTCGACCAACTCCAGATCGACGCGACCCATCGCGAAAGCCCCGGCGCGCACGACTGGCGCTACTGGGACGAGGAAATCCAGCGCGTGCTCGCCTGGCTGCCGGTCTGATCTCCTCCGTGGCGGTTCTCAGACCGCCACGGGCTTGAGCTTCCAAATTTCCTTCGCGTATTCCGCGATGGTGCGGTCGCTGGAGAATTTGCCCATCCGCGCGGTGTTGAGGATCGCCATTTTCGCCCAGCCGGCGCGGTCCTTGAAGGCCGCATCGACCTTGAGCTGCGCGTCGCTATAGGCGCGGAAGTCGGCGAGGCAGAGGAAGGGATCGTGGTGCAGCAAATTGTCGCGCAGCAGGTTCAGGCAGCCGGGCTCGTCGGGCGTGAAATAGTTGCTGCCCACCCAATCGACGCAGGCGCGGAGTTCCTCGTCGGCGTCGTAAAACTCGCGCGGCTGGTAGTGCTTCTTCACGAGCGCGGCGACTTCCTCCACGGTGAGGCCGAAGATGAAAATGTTCTCGTCGCCGACTTCCTCGCGGATTTCGACGTTGGCGCCGTCGAGCGTGCCGATGGTGAGCGCGCCGTTGAGGGAAAGCTTCATGTTGCCGGTGCCGCTGGCCTCTTTGCCCGCAGTCGAGATCTGTTCGGAAAGATCGGCCGCCGGGACGATGCGCTGCGCGAGGCTCACGCGGTAGTTTGGCAGGAAGACGACCTTGAGCTTTTCATTCACCCGCGAGTCGGCGTTGATGACCGCAGCCACGGAGTTGATCGCCTTGATGATGCACTTCGCCAGGTCGTAGCCCGGCGCGGCTTTCGCCGCGAAAACGAAGACGCGCGGGGTCATCTCGAGGTCGGGATTTTGCAGGAGCCGGCGGTAGAGCGCGAGGATGTGGAGCAGATTGAGATGCTGGCGCTTGTATTCGTGGAGGCGCTTGATCTGCACGTCGAAGAGCGCGGCCGGGTTCACGGTGACGTCGCAGTATTGTTTGATGAGCTTCGCGAGACCGACCTTGTTCGCGTGCTTCACGGCCATGAAGTCGCTCTGGAACTCCGGGTCCGCGGCGAAGGCTTCGAGTCCGCGCAGTTTGTCGAGGTTGGCCTGCCAGCCGTCGCCGATCTTTTTCGTAATGAGATGGCTCAGCCCGGGATTGCACGCGAGCAGCCAGCGGCGCGGGGTGATGCCGTTGGTCTTGTTGTTAAATTTGCCGGGAAAGAAGGCGTCGAACTCGGGAAACAGATCGCTCTTTACGAGCCGGGTGTGGATGGCGGCGACGCCATTGACGGAGAAGGAGCCGACGACGCTGAGATTCGCCATGCGGACGTGCTGGACGTGGCCCTCCTCGATGATGGACATGGCCCGCTTTTTTCCGGAGTCGCCGGGATACGCAGCCTCGACCTGCTCGAGAAAGCGCTTGTTGATTTCGAGGATGATCTGGAGGTGGCGCGGGAGCACTTTCTGGAAAAGCGGCACGCTCCACCGCTCGAGCGCCTCGGGCAGGAGCGTGTGGTTCGTGTAGGCAAAGGTCCGCGAGACGATGCCCCACGCGGTCTCCCACGGCATCTTGTGGGTGTCGTGAAAAATCCGCATCAGCTCCACGATGGCCACGGCGGGGTGCGTGTCGTTGAGCTGAACGACGACCTTCTCCGGAAAGTCCGCCCACGATTCGCCGTTGTCCTTGCGGAAGCGGCGGAAGATGTCGTGCAGCGAGCAGGCGACCAGGAAGTATTGCTGCACCAGGCGCAACTCCTTGCCGGCGTCGCTCCGGTCATTCGGGTAAAGGACTTTCGAGATCGTCTCGCTTTGCGTTTTGTCGTGGACGGCCTCCGCGTAACCGCCGCGGTTGAAAGCCTCGAAATCGAATTCCGCGCTCGCCTTGCACTCCCAGAGGCGGAGGTAGTTCACGGTGTTCGTCCCGTAACCGGGAATCGGGATGTCGTAGGGAATGCCCACGAGCTTCTTGGTGCCCGTCCAGCGCGGGAGATAGCTGCCGCGGTCGTCGAAGACATTCTCCACGTGGCCGTAAAGCTCGATCTCCGTGGTGTGCTCGGGCCGGACGATTTCCCACGGCGTGCCAAATTTCATCCACTCGTCGGGCAGTTCCACCTGGTGGCCATTGCGAAACTCCTGTTTGAAAAGGCCGTACTGGTAATGGATGCCGTAGCCGATCGCCGGGAGATCGAGCGTGGCCAGCGAGTCGAGGAAACACGCCGCGAGCCGCCCGAGACCGCCATTGCCCAGCGCCATGTCGTATTCCTCGAGGCGCAGCGTTTCCACATCGAAACCCAGCTCCTTGAGCGCCGCCTCCATTTCCTCAAAAATGCCCGCGCTGTAGAGGCTGTTGGAAAAAAGCCGGCCCATCAAAAACTCCAGCGACATATAGTACACGCGCTTGGCATTCTCGCGGTGATGCACGCCCTGCGTGGCGATCATGCGCTCGATGATGACGCTCTGGACGGCCTTGGAAGTGGCCAGCCACCAGTCGCGTTTCGATGCCGTCTGCGCGTCCCGCGCGAGGCTGAACTTCAGGTGATTTTGGACGAGGGTCCAAAGACCGGAGACCGATTTGTCGATGACTGATTGAAAGGAAACGGTGTCAGGCATAAGCCGCCGTGTGTCTGTGGAAAGGCCCGCCGACTCAAGGAAAATCAGGCTTCGCGGGCGGGAGCAGCCCCTTTTTCCGCCCGGCCGCCCTCACTCCTCGGCGGCCAGCTCTTCGAGGCGGTGGAAGGTATTGCGATGGAGCAGGGCGACCGCGAATACGGTGAAGACCAAAAGCGGCAGCAGCCCCGCGACGTCGCGGACCACGGCGAAGATCATCGCGGGGACGATCATCTGCACGAGGAACTGGATGCCGATGGCCAGGGGCAGCGCGCCGCGTTTGAGGCGGAGTGAGAGATTGGCCGTGAGGTAGAGGAAGACGACGCATTGCCCGCCGGCGTAGGCGAATCCCAAGAGGATGGAAAAGCCTTCCTTTTCGGATGGAAAGCGGCTGAGCGTCTCAAGGATCGTCTGGGATGCGCAGAGCGCACCGAGGGCGAAGTAACTCGCAGCGGGGATCAGCGCGGGCAGGGTGCCGGTGAGTTTTTGCCACGCGATGCGGCGCAGGGACATCGGGAGCACGGCGAGGGTGGAGAGCGTCTGGCCCTGCCGTTCGGTTTTGAAAATGCTCGCGGCGATGAAGGCCAGCTCAAAGGTCAGCACCCACCAGGCGATCACCATCGTCATGAATCCGAACGCTTCCAGCCTCGGTGGACCGCCCAAGCGCTCCGGCCAGCAGGCCATGACCACGAGCGGCAGGCCGTAGATGAGAAACTTCCCGAGCACCCAGACCTTGCCGCCGGTGAGAAAGTAGAAATCCTTCCACGCCAGCGCCCGCCGCCACACGCGGCCCGCGCGCAGGAACCGCCGCCGCCGGGACGCACCGGCGCGGCGCGGCCCGCTCTCCGGGCGCTCCTCGCAGAAGCGATCGAAGCCCAGCCACGCGAGCAGGAAGCAACCCGCCCCGAGCGCGAGATTGGAAGCCGCCTGCCAGCCGAAGGCGCGGTCATTGAAGCCGGTCGCGAGCACTTCGTTGATCCGGGTGAAAGGCGACGCTTTCCAGGCGAACTCCGCGACTTGCTCCAGCGCGACGACCCACGCGGCGTCATCGGTGATGAGGCCGAACTGCGCGGGCAGGTGCGCGATCCAGTTCAGCTTCGGGACCACGGCAAAAAAGAGCAGCAGCGCGGCGACGGTGAGCGCGGCGGCCCCGGCGCTGCGCTGGCAAAGCACCGAGGCCAGAAGGGCGAGGTTCGCGAGGAAAATGAGGAACGCTCCGAGCGTGCAATACGCCGCGGCGATCTGCCCGAGGGAGATGCCGCCGAGCGTGACGGCGAGCATCGTGAAGGGCAACTGCGCCACGAGCAGGAGCAGCGCGCCGCACAGCCGGCTGGTGGATTTTCCGAGCAGGATCGAGAGCGGGTTCAGGTTCGTCATCCGCAGCAGCCCGAGGGTCATCTCCTCCTTTTCCTCCGTGATCGCCGACGCGAAGTAGCCGCAGCCCGCGAGCAGGATGAAAACGAGATCGACGTAGATGACGGTACCAAAAAACCCCAACCCCTGCCCGGTCCCCATGCCGCCCGATGGATCCACCATGAGCATGAAAATGAGGATGACGGTGACCAAGCCGCTGCGCGCGAAGTAGGTCAGTTTCAAACGCGTGTCCTCCCGCAGTGAACGGGCGAAAAGGGCGAGGAGCGGGGAGGTCATGGCAGAAAACTGCGTGGCGCGGGTGCCTCGCCCGCGGTGGTGCAGCGGACGCCCCGTCCGCAGTGGCGGGTTCGGCGAACGGGGCGTTCGCCGGACAGTCGCGGACGGGGGCGTCCGGGCCACGCCATGCAGAGCGCGCGAGCGAAAAGAGCTGGGAGCTGGGAGGTCATGGCCGGTCAGTTCTCGGCGGCGGCTGTTTCGAGGCGCTTCAAAATCGCGCGGTAGAGGACAAAGATCGCGATTAGGGAAAGGATGCCGGTGACGATGGGGCCGGTCATCATGCGCAGGGCCATGGACGAGGCGTTGTTGGAAAAGAAGCTGCCGCTGAAGATGAGAAGCATCGAGAGGATTTGGATCGCAACCATCAGCGCGTAGGTGATGACCACGCCGAGCGCGAGCGCGCCGCGTTTCATGAGGAGCGAAAGGAAGGCGATGAGGAACATGGTGAACGCTTTCGTGACCCAAATGGAGACGGTGGAGACGAGCAGGCTGGCTCCCATTCCGCCGGGATAATGCGGAGCGAGAAGGTTCATTTGCAGACCGGTCGCGAGGACCATCAGGACGGCGGCGGGCAGGGTGGCCAGCAAGCCGCCAAGCAATTTGCGCCGGGCGATTTGGCGCAGGCTCAGCGGGAGCAGCGCGAGGCTGGACCAGGTGAGACCGCTGAGTTCCGTGCGGAAGATGCGCGAGGCCACGAGCGCCAGTTCCACGGGAAACGCGAAACCGGCCAGACTGGCGATGACTGGCAACGAAAACGGCGAGTCCGACGACGCCTTGATCAACAGCAAGGCAGCCACTCCTCCATAGCCGAGCAAGCGGAGGACAAAACCCGGCCGACCGCCCGAGAGAAAATGGAAATCCTTCCAAGCGAGCGCGTTTTTCCACGGACGCGGCGGCCGGCGGAAACGGATACTGAAAAAGCGTCGGCGTGGCGAAGCGGCGGACGCCCTCTCCGCAGCCCGGTCCGCCAGACGCGCGAACACGAGCCACGCGATGAAAAAGCACGCAAGGCCGAGCGCGAGGTTCGTCCACACCTGCCAACCGGCAGGCGCGTCGGAAAAGCCGGTGGCGAAAATTTGGATGATGCGGGCGATCGGCGTGGCGTCGAACGCCGCCGCAGCGATGCCGTCCATCCTGGCATCCGCCGCGGAGCCGCCCGTGAGCACACCGAATTTGACCAGGGCATTTTGCAGAGCCTTCAAGAGCGGGTTCGCGGTGAAAAACACGAGTAGCGACGCAATCGTGAACAAGACCGCGCGGGCGGTGTTCGGCGCGATCACCGACCAGAGCAGAGCGACATTGCAGAGGAAAAAAGTGTACGCACCGAGCGTGCAATAGGCCGCGAGGATTTGCGCCATCGAGACACCCCCGAGCGTGATGGCGAGCAGCGTGAACGGCAACTGCGCCACGAGCAGGAGCAGCGCGACGCACAGTCGGCTGGTCGATTTGCCGAGCAGGATCGAAAGCGGATTGAGGTTCGTCATCCGCAGCAGGCCGAGCGTTTCCTCCTCCTTTTCCTCGGTGATCGCCGACGCGAAAAAACTCAGACCGAGGAGTGTGATGCAGGCGACTTGGAGCGAGATGATCGAGCTGAAAAACATCAGCCCCGGCGCGCCCAAGCCCATCCCCGCCCCGCGCTGGCTGATCGCCGTGACGACCAGGAGGATCAGGAGAACAAAAGTCGTCAGCCCCCCGCGCGCCCAGTAGGTGGTCCGGCTCCGCGTATCCTCGCGCAGCGAGCGGGTGAAGAGGGCGAGCAGCGGGGAAGTCATGGCAGGAAACTGCGTGGCGCGGGTGCCTCGCCCGCGGCTGTCCGGCGGACGCCCCGTCCGCACTGGCGGGTTCGGCGAACGGGGCGTTCGCCGGACAGTCGCGGACGGGGGCGTCCGCGCCACGCGGGAGCGGGCGCGCGGGTCATGCGCCGACGCCGGGTTCGGTCAGGTCCATGAAGGCTTGGTTCAGGTGCTTCACGTCCTCGGCGAAGCTCACGGTCTGCCCGCCGGCGGCGAGCACGGTTTGCAGGATGGTGTTCAGCGGGAGCTGCGCGCGGTCGAAGGTCAGGGTGTAGCGCGCTTCGTTGGGCAGCGGCGGGGTCACGCTTTGCATGCCGGGGAGCTGGGCGAGCGCGGCGCTGGTCGGCGGGTGCTCGGCGGCGAGGGTGAGCTGGTAGGCGGCGGTGGTGCCGTCGCTTGTGGCGATGAGGCCGCGCATGCTGCCGGTGTATTTCACCGTGCCGCGGTCGAGGATGGTCACGTGGTCGCAAAGCGTCGCGAGTTCGCTGAGGATGTGCGAGCTGATGAAGATGGTTTTGCCCAGCCGCCGCAGCTCCTCGAGGATCTCCATCAGCTCGATGCGCGCGCGCGGATCGAGCCCGCTGGCCGGTTCGTCGAGCAGCAGCAGATCGGGGTCGTGAACGAGCACGCGGGCGAGCGAAACGCGCTGCTGCATGCCGCGCGAGAGGCCGCTGATCAGGTCGTCGCGCCGCCCGGCCATGTCCGTGAGCGTGAGCACGTCGCCGATGATTTTGTCCCGCTGCGCCTGGCCGAGCCCGTAGGCCGCGCCGAAGAAATCGAGATACTCAAAGACGCTCATCTGCCGGTACATCGAGAAGTGATCCGGCATGAAGCCCATGCGGCGGCGGACGTTATTGCACTGCGTGACGATGTGCTGGCCGAAGACATACACGCCGATGTTGCCGGCCTGCGGCTTGAGCAGGGTGGCGAGGATTTTCAGCGTGGTGGTCTTGCCCGCGCCATTCGGCCCCACGAACCCGTGGATGGACTGCCGCTGCACGGTGAAGGTGACGCCGCTCAGCGCCTGGTGCGTCTTGTAGCGGTGCGAGAGGTCGGTGATGTCGATGACGTTTTCGGGGTCCATGTGGGTGGGTGGAGGGTCAGGCGGGGCGGGTGGAAAAAAGTTCCGTCATCCTGGGCGGAGCGAAGGCTTTGGGGAGCGCAGTTGAAGGACATTCAACTCCCGGCGGGGACCGGTGGGGGGAGAAATGACGGGTCGTTGGGGCCGCGGGATCTGCGAACGGCGCGCTCATGGCTGGAAGATGTCCTGCACGTAAAGCACCACGCCGTTTTCGTGGCCGAAGCCCTGGCCCTGCATGTGAAAGCC
>CAYQBV010000080.1:13733-14932 GCA_964415705.1 uncultured Chthoniobacter sp.
CCCACTTCTCCACCACCACCCCCAGATCATCCCCCTGCATCACCCCGCGATGCGTGAACGCGCGCGACGAGTAGAGCGGGATGTCGGCGAGAAAGCGGCCGCCTTTGCCATTGAGAATCTGCCCACGCGCGGACTCGTCGGAGGACGCGGTGGCGTAGAGATTCGCTTCCGCCGTGTGGGTCAGCGTGTACTGGCCGCTGCTCGTGGCGAAGGCGCTCAGCCATTGCGTCACGTCCCAGCGCCCGCCCCCGAGCGAGCGCGCGATGGACAGCGAATGCACCGTCTGGCTTTCGCCATAGCCGCGCCGCCCGACGATGCCAAAGGCCAGCCCGAACGCCGCGACCACGCCGAGGAATCCGCCAATCGCCCAGCGGTAATCCATGCGCCGCGCGGTGCGCCAGGCCACGGGACCGATGACCGCGATGTAGAGAAAGGTGAGGACGTTCAGCAGCCACCATTTCACCTTGGGCCGCGTGAGCGAGGAGAGCCGCTGGTAGAGCGTGTCCTCGAAATTGTGGATCACCACGTCCTGCGGCTTCTGCACCTCGCGCGGCGGAAAGCCCCGCGCGGTCAGCGTCTCGGGCCGCAGTTCCGCGCGCGCCATGCGATGCCGCACGACCTGCCCCGCGCCCACGCGCGTGGTTTCGCCGTCGCCATTCAGCACCGCGAGCGCGTCGGTGAAAACGGGCAGCGCGCCGCCCGCGCCGTGGACGAGATGCACGGTGCCGCCGCGGCGCAGCCAGTCGAGAAAAGCGTCGCGCCGCGCCGGCTCCCAGCGCGGCAGGTAGTCGAGGATCACCGCGTCGAGGGCGTCGGTCGCGGCGACGGTCGTGGGGAAAAGCTGATCGGGAAACGCCTTGAACGCGCCGGGGCGGGCGAAGGTGTCGCCCGCATCCACCAGCCACACGCAGGCGGGCGGCCCGGTCGGGAGCTGGCGGTCGAAAGTCGCGCGCTCCTTCGCGCCCGGCCCCCAGATGAGCGAAAACTCCTCCGACCCCGAGCCGATGAACACGTCGAACTGCACCCAGCGGGTTCCTTGCGGCCCGACGAAAACCGGCTGCACATACGCCGCCCCACGCGTCCCGCCAAAACCGAGCGTCGCTGCGAAAGTCATCGGCCCGTCAAACGTCCCGTTGCCAGGATTCGCGACCAGCATGGACACATGATTGAACCGCCCCGGCACCACGCGGCCGCCGACG
>CAYQBV010000081.1:0-14920 GCA_964415705.1 uncultured Chthoniobacter sp.
GCCACCGCACCACGTTCTCAGGCGTGGATAGTTACGTCCGCGGCCGGCTTCTGGCTCTTGGTCGTGGCGACTCCGTTGGTTGGGGCCGCGAACTCTTCGTGGTTGTGGCGGGCCTGGCAGGCGGTGGCTGCGTCCGCAAGTGCGCGGGCGGCAGGATGGAACTCGATGGGGAGCGGGGGAAGTTCGCGGGCGATTCCCGCCCGGTCTGCGGATGAGGGATGGATTGCCGGGGGACTTTGGGCTAAAGCCCAAGCTACTTTTTCATGCACCGTCGCACTTTTCTCCGCGGACTCGGCGCGGCCGTCGCGCTGCCCTGGCTGGAGGCGATGGCTCCGCGGGGGCGTGCGGCGGGGGCGGTGAAGGCACCGCAGCGCTTCGCCTTTCTCTACACGCCGAATGGCTACAACCAGCAGACCTTTGTCCCGAAGACGACGGGCGCGGAGTGGGAGCTGACGCCGGCGCTGGAGCCGCTGGCGGAGTTGCGGAAGGAGATCACGCTTTGCACGGGGCTGGATCGCACGTTTGTCGGCGGCACGGGCGTGCATGCGCAGTGCGGGGCGTGCTGGCTCACGAGTTCGCCGCCGAGCGAGACGCTGGATGGCGGGTTTCCGACGAACACGACGCTCGACCAGATCATCGCGCGCGAGATCGGCGGCGAGACGGCGCTGCCGTCGATCGAGCTGAGCTGCAATGATTTCGCCGACAGCAAGGAGACGCGCTACTACGAGTGCATCTCGTGGGCCGCGCCGGGCTACGCGGCGAACGTGGAGAAGAATCCGCGCGCGGTTTTCCAGCGGCTCTTCGGCACGGGGGGAAGGCCGACGCGCAGTGTGCTGGATGTGGTGCTGGCCGATGCGAAGGCGCTGCAGGCGCGGCTGGGTCGCGCGGATCGCGAGAAGCTCGGGGAGTATCTGGAAAGCGTGCGGGCCACGGAGCAGCGCATCGAGCTGGCGGAGAAGGCGGCGAAGCGGCTGCGCCAGCCGCCGATCCCGGAGCCGGCGGGGATTCCCGAGCAGCGCGGCGATTACCTGCGGCTCATGGGCGAGCTGATCGTGCTGGCGTTTCAGAACGATCTCACCCGCGTGGCCTCGCTGATCGTGGACCCGGAGCGCTGGGATTCGCCGCGGATGTTTCACGGCGTCTTCGAAAAGCCGCAGAATCATCACGTCCTCACGCACACCAAGGGCGACGCCGCGAAAGCGGCGATCACGAAGATCGACCGCTTTCATGTGGAGCTGTTTGCGTATGTGGTCGGGCGGCTGCGCGGCATCCGCGAGGGCGAGGGCACGCTGCTCGACTCGTGCTGCGTGGTCATGGGCAGCGGGTTGAGCGACGGCGATTCGCACAAGTATTCCGATCTCGAAGTGCTGCTCGCGGGTCGCGCGGGCGGGGCGCTCGCACCGGGCGCGCATCATCACTTTGCCGGCGAGGTGCCGCTGGCGAATCTCTGGCTCACACTCGCGCAGGCGGCGGGGGTGAAACGGGAGCGCTTCGCGGATAGCACGGGCAAAGTAGCTTGGACTTCAGTCCAAAGAGCCGTCCGAGGGGACTAAAGTCCAAGCTACTTTATGAAGCCGTTCGACCCGCGCGCGCCTGTCCGCATCCATGAGATGCACCTGCCGCACTGGCGGCAGGAAGGCGCGACGTACTTCGTCACGTCCCGGCTCGCGGATTCGATGCCGCGCGAAAAGCTGGACCAGTGGCGCGATGAGCGCGACACCTGGCTGCGCGCCCGTGGGCTGCGCACGGTGGAGGAACTCGACGGTCTGACCAGCAAGGAGCGCAATGACTTTCACCGGCATTTCACGGCGGAGTGGCATCGGTGGCTCGACGCGGGTTACGGGGCGTGTGTCCTGCGAGCGCCGGAGGTTCTGGAAATCGTGGTCGCCGCGCTGCTCAAGCATGACGGAGATCGCTACGACATCGATTCGTGGGTGGTGATGCCGAATCACTTTCATGCGCTGGTGACGCCGCTGGCGAGATGGCGGCTGGGCGCGATCCTCCAAAGTTGGAAGGGCGCGAGCGCGCGGGCGATCAACGCTCAGTTGGGAAGGACAGGGCGGCTGTGGCAACCGGAACCCTACGATCACATCGTTCGCAGCGAGGAGCAGATGGAGCACTACCGCCGCTACATCGCGGAGAATCCGATCAAAGCGCGGTTGCGGGAGGGCGAGTATGCGCTTTCGACGTAGCGCTGAAAGTAGCTTGGACTTTAGTCCAAAGTGGCTGCTGCTGCTGTTCGTTTGGACTAAAGTCCAAGCTACTTTGCTTGCCGCCGATTTCGCGCGCGAGGTGCTGCCGCTTTTGGAAAAGCACTGCTTCGACTGTCACGGCGATGAGAAGAAGCCGAAGGGCGGTGTGAACCTCGAACGCTTCGGCACGGACGCGGCGGTGATGGCGGATCGCGAGGTTTGGGCGTCGGTTTTCAGCAAGGTGGAATCGCATCAGATGCCGCCGCCGAAGCGCGATGCGCAGCCGACGGACGCGGAGCGCGCGAAGGTGCTGGCGTGGATCGCGGACATCGCCGCGCGGCCCGATCCGAAGCTCGGCGCGCGTGATCCGGGGCGCGCGGTGCTGCGGCGGCTGACGCGGCTGGAATACAACAACACGGTGCGCGATCTCTTTGGGCTGAAGCTCGACATCTTCGTCTTCCCGGAGCGGTTGCCGGTGGTGGGCGATTACTTCCAGCCGGGCGCGGGCCGGATGCCCGAGCGCGTGGACGTGCCGGTGCGTGAGTATGGGATGAAATACGCGGTGCTCCTGCCCGACGCGGGGCTGCCGGGCGGGAACCGCGCGGAGCACGGTTTTCACAATCGCGGCGAGGCGATGAACCTCTCGCCGTTGCTGCTGGAGAAATACGTCGCGCTGGGTCGCGCGATCGTGGAAAGCCCGAAACTTGCGCAGCAAAGCGCGGCCTTTCGTGCGCTCATCGCCGATCCGGCGGTCGCGGCGAAAGCGGAGCCGGTCGCTGCCATCGCTCCCGACGCGGCGGAGGCGGGCGACTTCAAAGCGGCGCGGGAGTTTGCGCCGAATCTCGATCTACCGCTCCAGGCCACGACGGGCGGCGCGGTCACGGTCACGTATCAGTTTCGCTTCAACGTGGATGCCGCCGCGCAGGAAGGCACCGGCGGCGTGTGGGACGCGACCGCGCGCGATCGGGTGGTGAAAGGCGGGACGCCGGTGCGCGTGCGTTTCGGGCTCGATGGGCGCAAGACGCTGCTCCTCACGCCGCGGGATGATTTGTGGGTCGCGGGATTTTCCACGGCGGAGGAAACGTCGGGCGAATCGCTTTTCACGAATCAGGCGAAGGGCGCGAAGACGCTCCGCCTCGCGCTGGCGGTGGAAGGCGGACTGCCCGGCGAAGGCGTCCAGGATCTGGCGTTGTGCGCGCTGAGCCGGGAGAAGGAGCGTGGGGCCGTGGCGATGACGGTGAAGTTCAGCGGCGGCGGCACGCACACGCTTTCCGCCGACCTGCCGGAGGGCGCGGGCAAAGGGAACACGTTCTTCGCGTTCCGCGCGCCGGCGGGCGAGCACATCACGGAGCTGCAAATCGACGGCTCGAAATTCAGCGGCAACTACGTGCTGCTCGACGACCTCGGCTTCATCACCGCCACGCCGAACGCCGCGCCGACGCCGGTCGCGGCGGTGAAGATGTCCGCGCGCGAAAAGCACGACGTTGCGCGCGAGCGGCTCGGCGGTTTCCTCGCGCGGGCGTTTCGGCGACCCGTGGATGAACGCACCGTCACGCGCTATGTCGGTCTCTACGACGACGTGATCAAAGTCGGCGCGCCCTTTTCCACCGCGATGCGCGAGGCGCTCGGTGCCGCACTGGCCTCGCCGGATTTCCTCTACCTCGCCGAGTCGGTGACGGGCCGCGCCGCCGTCCGCGCGCTGGACGACAACGAACTCGCGAACCGCCTCGCCTATTTCCTCTGGTCCGCGCCGCCCGACGATGCGCTGCGCGCCGCACGGCTCCGCGAGCCCGCCGTGCTCGCCGCGGAAACGCGCCGGATGCTCCGAGATCCGCGCGTGCGCGAGCTGGCGGAATCCTTTGCCGTGCAATGGCTGCGGCTCGACCAGCTCTACACCGCGAAGCCCGATCCACAGTTGTTTCGCGGCTTTTACTACGGCCAGCAGGGCAAGCGCACGCTGCACGGTCCGATGCTCGTGGAGGCGCTGCTGCTCTTCGACACCGTGCTCGTCGAGGATCGCAGCGTGCTCGATTTCGTGAACGCCGATTACACCTGGCTGAACCGTCAGCTCGCGAAACTCTACGGCCTCGAAACCGCGTGCGCCGCGCCGCTCGCCAAGCTCCCGCCCGCCAGCGCCGATGAACTCAAGAACCTCCGCGCGAACAGCGCGTGGGTGCGCGTGCCGCTGCCGGACCGCACGCGCGGCGGCTTCGTCACGATGGCCGGGCCGCTCACCGTCACGTCGCTCCCGTTTCGCACGAGTCCGGTGAAACGCGGCGCGTGGCTGCTGGAGACCGTTTTCAACCGGCCGCCGCAGGAGCCGAAGATCGCCTTCGTGCTCAAGGACGCGGAGAAAACTTCCGCCACCGCGCAAAGCGTGCGGCAGAAATTTGAGCAGCATCGCAGCGAGCCCGCGTGCTTTTCCTGCCACATCCGGCTCGATCCGCCGGGCTTCGCGCTGGAGGCGTTCGACCCCATCGGCGCGCGCCGCACGCGCGACGGCCAGCAAGCCGTGGACGCCCGCGCCGAGTGGAATGGCCGCGCCTTCGACGGCCCCGCCGGGTTCAAAGCCGCGCTCATGGAAAAGCCGGAGGAGTTTGTGCGCGGCTTCATCGAGCACCTGCTCAGCTACGCGCTCGGGCGGAAGCTGGAGATTTCCGACATGCCCACCGTGCAGGAGATCCAGACCGCGGCGGCGCAGGACGGCTACCGCTTCAGCGCGATCATCCGCGGGATCGTGGAGAGCTATCCGTTTCGCAACGTGCGCGAAAACTAGCCGACCGCGGGGAGTTTCGAGTTGCCCTTCCGGTGGTGCCGGTCAATTTGTTCGCAGCATCACCTGCGGGCCGCCACGTCGCGGATCGCGCGGAAAGATCCAAACACCCAACCACCAACCTGTCATGGCCAAAGGCAACAACAGTCACCGCAAAGAAGTTAAAAAGCCGAAGAAGGAAAAACCCAAGCCGCAGCCCACACGGCGCGGCGCTTAACGCTGTAGCCCGACGGGCGCCCAGCCGACTTGGAGGCGGCGGCCGGCCTGGCTGGCGCGGAAGTGGAGCATCCCATCGGGCAGGCCGACGAGGTGGCAGTCGATGGTCTTCGCCGTGGGCAGGACGCCGCGGACGACGAACGCGCCGAGGATGCGCGGCTCCGCGCCGCCGCCGCTCTGGCCTTGCTGGAGCGGGACCTGGACTTCGGAGCCGGTGGCTTTCCAGGGGAAGGTGCTTTCGCTCGGCAGACGCGCGCCGGCCTTCAGCACGTAGCCGCCGTCGCCGTCGTCGGTCACGAGGACGACGGGGCGCTGGAGGAAGCCGGACGCGTGAACTTCCAGCGGCACGCCGGAGCCCGCGACGAGGCCGGTCCACGCGTCGATCATCAGCGCGCAGGAGGCTTTGAACTCCGCCGGCACGTCGCCCGTCATCGCCTTGCGGAGCACGCTGAGGGCGTCGTTGGTCAGGCCCATGCCCTGCAAAACCTGCGCGTAATTCCAATCCACGCGCCGGGTGAATTTCCCGCTGTCGATCTGCGGCTTGATGATGCTGACGAGCTTTTCAAAAGCCCGCGCTTCGCCGAGCGCGGCGGTGTAGTGCAGGAGCACGTCCTCGGAATCTGGCGCGATCTCGTGCGCGCGCTCGGCCCACTTCACGGCAAAGGGTTTGTCGCCGCGTTTCCGCGCGATGTTACTCGCGAGGATGAAGGCCATCCACGAGCCGCGCTCCTCGCCGAACTTGGCCAGCTCTTGTTCTTTGAGCGGGTCGTGATCGTTCTGCGCGAGGCCAAAGCGGATGCCGAGCGGCGCCTGGGCGTTCGGGTCGAGGGTGAGCAGCGTATCGAGGGCCTGGGCTTCCGCAGCGGTGTCGCCGGCGGCGTTGCAGATTTGCGCGAGGTGGAAAAAGCCCTCGGGATCCTGCGGCACCTGCTGGGTGTAAGGCTCGATGGTCGCGCGGGCCTGATCGGGCTGGCCGGCGAGGCGATAGGCGGCGGTGAGGCCGAAAACCGTGCGGCGGTCGGTGGGGCGGAGCTGGTGCGCGCGTTGCAGCGCCTGCAGACCCAGCTCCGGCGCGAAGCCCTGCTGGAGCAGGTGCTCGCCCTGCGCGAGCAACTTGTCGGGATCGTCCACCACCTGCTGAAGCTGCTGCGCGACCATCTTCGCAAAGGTCGGCCGGTCCACAAACGCGGCGGTGCTTTCGTCGTTCGGATCACGGAGCAGTTTCACCACCGCCCGGAGCTGGGCGAGACCCTCGAGCGCGGTGCGGTCGTTGGGCGAGAGGGCGAGTGCTTTTTGGAAAGCGGCGAGCGCCTCGTCGCGCTGGCTGCGCATGGCGTGCATGACGCCGAGATTGTTCCAGATCGCGCTGATGTTTGGCGTCTTCTCCGCGGCCGCACGGAAAAGCCCGATGGCGTCGTCTTCACGTCCTTCCATCCGCGCGACCGTGCCGCGATGAAACAATCCGAACGCGGTGTCGGGATGGATTTCCTCAAACCGCGCGAGCAACTCCGCGGCTTCGGGCGCGTCGGCGTCCTCGATGGCGTCGGCGAGATCGTCGAGATGCTCGGCAGCGCGGGCAAAGGACGACCACGGATCGGTGAGTTCCGCGCCCATCGTGCCGATGGCGCGGAGCAGGTGCTCGACCTCGAAAGGGTCGCTGTTGGCGACGGCGGGATCGACATCGGGCGGCCAGGGAATGCGGTTGGGCAGGCCGAAAAAGCCGAGTTCCCACGAAGTGGAATCGACCCAGCGAAAAGGAGTGGTGAGGGTGTCGGACATAGGAGGATTTGGAGGAGGCAGGGAATTAAAAAACGGCGGCATCCCAAGCGCAGCAGAGGCGGAAAGGCGGGCGCAGCGCAGTCGAAGGACCACGTAGCGCAGGCGTCTTCGCCTGCCGTATCGCATGCGTCCCGCTTGCCCCGGCACCGCTGCGGGGACGAGCCACGCGCGTTTCGCCGCCGGGCGGGAGAGCAGGCGGGACGCACTGCGATACGGCAAGCCGGAGGCTCGCGCTACGGGCGTCACCGGCGATTCCACGGGGTCCTTCGGCTCCGTGTCCGCCCGCTTTCGCCCGCACGGTACTCCGCTCAGGATGACACGGTTGTTGGCGATGCCAGTCCATTCTGTCAGCCGGCGATGAGCCGGAGGATTTCGGTTTTGTCGGCCTTGGCGGGGATCACCGAGCCGCATTGTTCGCGGGCGATGTCGGGGTCTTTCAGGCCGTGGCCGGTGACGGTGCAGACGATCTTGCTGCCCTCGGCGATCTGCGGAAACGGGCAGGTCGCGCACGGTGCGGAGCCGAGGCATTTGAAAAGTCCCGCGATGCTCGCGGCGCTGGCGGGCTCGACGAAGATGCCTTCGTTCGCTGCGAGCCACTGCTGCGCGAAGAGAATTTCCGCATCGGTCACGATGTCGATCGAGCCGCCGCTGTCGCGGATCGCGGCGTTGGCCATGTCCCAGCTCGCGGGGTTTCCGATGCGGATGGCGGTGGCGATGGTGTCGGGCTTCTCGACGACCTTGCCGTAAAAAATCGGGGCCGATCCGGCTGCTTGGAAGCCGGTCATCTTCGGCAGCTTCGTGGCGCGGCCGAGTTTGTGGAATTCGCGGTAGCCCATCCAGTAGGCGCTGATGTTGCCCGCATTTCCCACCGGCAGCACATGCACGTCCGGCGCGTCGCCGAGCACCTCGATAATCTCGAAGCTCGCCGTTTTCTGCCCTTCGAGGCGAAACGGGTTGATCGAGTTCACGATCGCGATGGGCTCCGTCTCGCCGATCTCGCGGACGAGCCGCAGCGCGTCGTCAAAGTTCCCCTCGATGGCGACGACCTTTGCGCCGTACATGAACGCTTGCGCGAGTTTGCCGAACGCGATTTTTCCCGCTGGCAGCAGCACGATGCACGCGACGCCCGCGCGTGCGGCATACGCGGCGGCGGCGGCGCTGGTGTTGCCCGTGCTCGCGCAGATGACCGCCTGCGAGCCGGCTTCCACGGCCTTCGACAGCGCCATGGTCATGCCGCGATCCTTAAAGGACCCGGTCGGGTTCAGCCCCTCGTATTTGATGAAAACCTCGCACCCGCGCCCCACGCGCGCGCTGAGTTTCGGCGAGTGAATGAGCGGCGTGCTGCCTTCATTCAGCGAGATAAATGGCGTGGCGTCGGTGACGGGAAGAAACTCGCGCCAGCGGGCCATGACGCCGCGGTCATGGAGGGAGTGAAAAACGCTCAAGTCTGGATCGCGTTGGAAGCCGGCGGATGGGTTTCGATGTGCGTCGCGAGCATGAGATCGATCAAGGCGAAGGCGTCGCCCTCCAAACTCACCGCCATCACCCCGCCACCTTTGGAGATCGTGGCAAAATCAGGATGCTCGATCCGATACGATTTATTCGCCGGGAGAAAAATCGTGAAAGGCACGAAGGGGACCGCGTGCAAGAGTTGTCGAACACCTTCAGTAGTCATGGGCGGATGTTATAGGACGGGAGCCGGAATCGCAAGGTGCGGGCCGTCAGGCGAAGTTTTCCACCCGGATCATCCGCGGTGCTTTTTTCACGCAGGGAAGCGCGCCGATTTGCTCCAAAGCGGAAGCCATCTGGGCGTTGGAGGCCTTGTGGATGACGAGGACGAGCGACACGGTTTCACCCTCCTCGCCCTCGGGCTGGAAAATGGAGGAAATGCCGATGTTCAGCGCGCCGAGCACACCGGCGATTTGCGCGATGACGCCGGGGCGATCCTCGACGGTGAGCCGGAGGTAATACTCCGAAACGATCTGATCGATCGGCTGGCAGGTGCCGTAGAGTCCGTGCGGGATGAAGCCGCAGTTGCTCCGCGGCGACTGGAGCGCGGCGGCGGCCTCGGCGAGGTCGGCGATGACGGAACTGGAGGTCGGGTCCTGGCCCGCGCCGCGTCCGTAGAAAAGCGTGTCGCCCACGATGTCGCCGTGGACGGCGAGCGCGTTGAAGACGCCGTTGACGCTGGCCAGCACATGCTTCTCGGGGATGAGCGTGGGATGCACGCGCACCTCGATCTCGCCGCCCGCGTCGGCCTTGATGATGCCGAGCAGCTTGATCACGTAGCCGAGTTTGCGGGCAAAGGAGATGTCGCTCGCGGTGATGCGCTCGATGCCCTCGACGAACACTTTTTCCGCCGGCACCCAGAAGCCATAGGCCAGCGACGCGAGGATGATCGCCTTGTGCGCGGCGTCGCCGCCGTTCACGTCGAGCGCGGGATCGGCCTCCGCGTATCCCGCGGCCTGCGCCTCGGCCAACGCCTCGGCAAAGCCCAGCCCGCTCTCGGACATGCGCGTGAGGATGTAGTTGCTCGTGCCGTTGATGATCCCGTGGATCGAGCGGATGTGGTTGCCGACAAATGCCTCGCGGATCGCCTTGATGATCGGAATCCCGCCCGCCACCGCCGCCTCGAAAAAGACCGGCACCTTGCGCTTCGTCGCCGCCTCGAAAATCTCCCGCCCGTGCTCGGCGAGCAGCGCCTTGTTGCCCGTGACGACCATTTTTCCCCGCTCAATCGCCCCGAGAATCAGCCGCAGGCTTTCGTCCTTCTGCCCCATCAGCTCGACCACGATCTGAATCGCCGGATCATCGAGCAGCTCCTCCCACCGCGTCGTCAGCAAACCCGCCGGCACGCTCACCCCGCGATCCCTCGCCATGTCGCGCACCGCGATCTTTTTCACCTCCAACTCACACCCCAAACGCTCCCGCAACAGGGCACGATTCAGCGTCAGGTGCTTGAAGACACCCGCGCCGACATTGCCCATTCCAGCGAGTCCGATTCCGAAGGTTTGCATGCGAAAGGGCGCGGACTATCGCGTTCGTGTTTTGGGGTGTAAAGGCGGGAGTTGTGACGCTCCGGTGACACGCGAGCGCGGCCGCTTTTCGCCGCCTTCGTCGGATGTGCAGAGCTGCTGGGCGGCCGGGCGCCGCTCAGGCAAAGAGCGCGGCCAGATCCACGCGGACGCCGGGGAGGGTGGCGCACTCGAGGACCGCGGGCGCGGCCAGCACCATGCGCTCCGCAAAGCCCTGCGCTCCCGGCTGGCGGTACACCTCCACCTGCTTTTCCTCCGGGCAGACGATCCAGTATTCCGGCACGCCCGCCTCGGCGTAAATGAGCGCCTTCACGCGATCGATCTCCAGGGAGGAGAGTGCGACTTCCACGACCAGCTCCGCCGCCGTGGGATGGGCGTGACGATAGCTTTCCGGCAGCCCGCGCACGACCGAGACATCGGGCTCTGGCTCGGAATCCGTGAAGGTCAGCGGACCTTCCTGCCGCAAGATCAGATCCGGGGCGATTTGCGTGGAGAGAATCTTGCGGACACGCTCGATGAAGAACTGATGAGCAGGTGATTTGGACATTTTTTCGATGATCCTGCCGCGCAGCAACTCGACCGGCAGTTCGCCGAGCCGGTGGTAATCCTCCACAGAAAGCCGCGCGACGCGCTGGCGGAAGGCGGGCACTTCGAGCAGTTCGGTCATGCGGGGGAGATTATCGCGCAGGCCGCCAAAGGCAAGCCGCCCTCATTCCGCGCGGTCCTGGCCCAGTCCGTGAATTGCGCGAAGACCTCCGCGTGGAAAGCCACGGTCCTCACCGGAACTGGCTCTGCTCCGGCACCACCAAATTGCGCCCGGGCTCCATCAGCGAGCAGCGCAGCGGTTTCATCGGCCGCCGAGACGGTGATCTCGATCAGCTTATGCGGAAACGCCGCCTTCACGCGCTCGACAAAAGCGGCATCAAGCTCATCGGCGTTGAGTTGGAAAGCGGCGGTCATGTGGGAGGTATGCACAGCCGGGGCTGAGGGCAGGCTGCGACAGATGCGCGGGCTCTCGCGTTCGTGTTTTGGGGTGTAAAGGCGGGGGCCGGGACGGTTTGCCGCAGCTCCCGCCGCGTAACGATTTGGCGGCGAAAGTAACGATCAAGGCCACCCGCGTTGACACCTTCGGGCTGCTTGCTAGGCTCGCCGCCCTTTCATGAAACGCATCATCGCCACCTCCGAAGCTCCCGCCGCCGTCGGGCCTTATTCTCAAGCCGTCGCCGTGGGCAACCTGCTCTTTTGCGCCGGGCAAATCCCGCTCGACCCGGCCACCGGCGAGATCGTCGGCGAAGACGTGACCGCGCAAACGGAACGGGTCTGCCAGAACATCGCCGGCGTGCTCAAGGCCAACGGCATGACTTTCGCCAACGTGGTCAAGGCGACGGTTTTCCTCACCGATTTGGCGAACTTCGCGGCCATGAACGCGGTCTATGCGAAGTATTTCACCGAGCCCTTTCCCGCCCGCTCGACCATCCAGGTCGCCGGTCTGCCGCGCGGCTCGCAGGTGGAGATCGAAGTCACGGCGGCGAGCTGATTTTCCACCACGCCGCAATGACCACCGACCAAGTTCTCGACTTATTCCGGCAGACCAATGCCCTGCTCGACGGGCATTTCATTCTGCGTTCCGGGCTGCACTCACGGCAGTTTTTCCAATGTGCGCTGCTGCTGCAGCACACGCAGATCGGCGCGCAGGTCTGCGGGGCACTGGCGGAAAAAGTCCGCAGCATCCCGGCGGAGCGGGTGATTTCACCGGCCCTGGGCGGGATCATCGTCGGACATGAAATCGCCCGCGCGCTGGGCAAGCCGCACATCTTCGTCGAGAAGGACGACGCCGGCCGGTTGGTGCTACGGCGCGGCTTCGAGATCAAGGCGGGAACCCGGTTCATCGTCGCGGAGGACGTGGTCACGCGCGGCGGGCGCGTGCAGGAGACGATCGACATCGTGCGCGCGCACGGCGGTGTGGTCGCAGCGGTGGCGACGCTGGTGGACCGCAGCGGCGGCCACCTGCCGGACTTCGGCTGCCCGTTTGTGTCGCTGACGCAACTCAACGTGGAGACCTTTGAGGCGGACAAACTGCCGCCCGATCTCGCCGGCACCCTGGCGGTGAAGCCGGGGAGCAAGTAACACCCGCAGCCCGCCTCAGCCGAGTAACTCGGCGACGAGCGACTTCTCTTCCAGCAGCTCAGCCACGGTGGCGTTGATCTTCGCCTGGCTGAACTCGCCGACGGGCACGCGCTGCACGATCTCCCAGGAGCCGTCGTCGTTCGTGACGATCGGGAAGGACGAGATGATCCCGGCCTCGACGCCGTAGTCGCCGCGCGAGCAGACGGCCACGCTATACCAGTCGCGGTAGCGCGTCGGCGTGGTCAGGGCGCGGACGGTATCGACCACCGCATTCGCCGCGCTCGCCGCGCTCGAGGAGCCGCGCGCTTTGATGATCGCCGCGCCGCGCTGCTGCACCGTGGTGAGGAACTCGCCCTGCAGCCATGCGGTATCGGTGATGACCTCCGTCGCGGGGCGGCCGTCGATGCGGGCGTTGAAAAAGTCCGGGTATTGCGTGGCGGAATGGTTCCCCCAGATGGCGAGGTTGCTCACGGCGGTCACGTCCACGCCGGCCTTCAGCGCGAGCTGCGACTTGGCGCGGTTTTCGTCGAGCCGCGTCATCGCGAACCAGCGGTCCGCCGGAATGCCCTTGGCGTTGTTCATGGCGATCAGGCAGTTCGTGTTGCAGGGATTTCCCACCACCAGCACGCGCACATCCGCCGCCGCGTTCTTCTCGATCGCCTTCCCCTGACCGATGAAAATCTTCCCATTGATGCCGAGCAAATCCTTCCGCTCCATGCCCGCCTTGCGCGGCACCGAGCCCACGAGCAGCGCCCAGTTCACGCCCGCGAAACCTTCATCCAGCGAGGCCGTGGCCACGATTCCCTTGAGCAGCGGAAACGCGCAATCCTGCAGCTCCATGACCACGCCGCCCAGCGCCGGCAGCGCGGGCTCGATCTCGATGAGGTGCAGGATCACCGGCTGGTCCGGGCCGAACATCGAGCCGGAGGCGATACGGAAAAGCAGGGAGTAACCGATTTGGCCGGCGGCCCCGGTGACAGCGACGCGAATGGGAGTCTTCATGGGATGTGGTAGTTGGTTGGTTTGGAAGTTTGGGAGCGGGAGGTTCCGCGAAACCGCCCGCCGGGCGCAATGCCATATTCGCGGCGAACCGAACGCCAGGCATCTCCATCCGCACGAAGTTCCGTGAACCGGCCGTCAGACTGAGGCCGCTCGTCGTCTCACTGCTCCGGCGGTTCCTCCCGCACGATGCACGTTGACTCGCCCGCATGGCGCATCGCGCCGAGCGCTGCGACGACCCGGTCCCTGTTGAAAAAAGCCAGCACCTGTTCGCGCGTCAGGCCCGCCGTTTCGTGCGATACGGCTTCCTTCCAGCGTCGCGCTTCGGCGACGGCGTCAAAGATTTTCGTCTTCGTCGTTTTCATGGATCAGTTCGAGTGGGGAGACGATACGGACTGGCGGATAACCCTGCAACAGGTTCACCGCGTTGAAGCCAGCTTCGCGGCGCAGGTTGACCAGATGGTGAAAGTTCCAACTCACGATGACCGTGAGGCCCTGAACCGTGGCGATGGCCACGTGCCTTGCATCGTCCGCATACTTCGGCGTGACCACGCTGGCGGCGAGGTAAGCTTGGGCCAGGGACTCAGCCTCCGCCGTCAGCTCGTGGATCTGCGCGGAGTGGGTGAAGGTCGAGGAAAACTTCTGCCGCACCTCGGCCGGCGCACCGAGCACCTCACGGGTCGCGACGACCGATGTGGTCAGATGGTATAGCCCGAGACTTGCCTGCCGGAACAGTTCCAGAGTCGCCTCCTTCCACTCGTCATCGAAACAGCCACCAATGATAGAAGTATCAAGATAGAGCGTGAAAATTTTCATCGGGCGCGGTGAGACCGGGAGGTTCCGCAAAACCACCGGCGAGGCGCAACGCCATACTGCCTCCAATCGAGGACGCTCCGCAGCAGCAGCGCTACTTCTTGATCACCACCACCTCGGAGGCCGCGTGATTATTGCGCCCGCCGCCCACGGTGCGGAAGCCGTAGATCAGAAACGCCGTGGTGTTCGCGGGAATCGGCGTCCGCGAGACCAGCTCGCCCTTGGCCTTGTCGAGATTGCACTGGATGAAACCCCACTTCCGGTCCTTCAGCAGACCGCCGCCCGTCGTGAAATAAACCCACGCCTCCGAGAACTCGCCCGTGTATTTCGCACTCACCACGCCCCCCGGCGCGCTGGGCTCGGGGCGCTCCACTTTCGGCAGCGCGGGGCTGCCGCCCACCACGCTGTTGGCAAAGTCATAAATCTCCGGCGCATCCTCCCAGCCGTTGCCATGACCGTGGGCCAGGAACGGCCGCAAGCACAGGCTGCTCGGCCCGGCGGCGGTCTTCGACGACTTCGAGAAAATGTCGATCTGGAAAACCGGATCAGCCACACCCGTCACCCACAGCATCGGCATTTTCGCAAAGGGCAGATGCGCCGACGGATCCCACTTCGTGCGGTAGTCGGCAAACTGCGCCTCGGTCATGTTCTTCGGCGAGAACCATTGGTTGAGCCCCGGATTGTCACTCTCATGGATAAAGCCGCAGCCATAGACCGGGATGACAAACGCGAACCGCGCATCCACGCCCGCCACCGCGCTCACGATCGTCCCGCCCCACGAGATCCCCGTCAGCCCGATCTTCTTCGCGTTGATCTCCGGGAACGACGCCAGCAGCGAATGCGCGCGGATCACATCCGCCACGGCGTGGTAAAACCACTGCTCCTTGTCCGGCAGATCGCGGTCGCCGAACCAATCCTTGCGCGCCGGCCCCGCGTTTTCGTGCGCCGCCCCGACCGGCGAAGTCCCCTCGATCCCATGATCCCGC
>CAYQBV010000082.1:0-14819 GCA_964415705.1 uncultured Chthoniobacter sp.
GCGAGCCCGTGCTCGGCGTGGAAGTAGCCGTTGTCGCCGGTGAAGATGACCAGCGTGCGATCGAGCACGCCCTGTTTGCGCAGCTCCTCCAGCACGCGCCCGCAGGTGGTGTCCACCTCGGTGCAGAGGCGGTAGTAGTTCTTCATCATCGACTGAAATTTTTCCGGCGTGTCGAAGCGCAGCCGCCAGCGGGCGCGGCCTTCGTTTTTCTCATTGCCGATGAAAGGGGGCAGGCGGTGGAAGTATTCGTCGCTGGCGGTCTTCGGCACGGGCACCGTCACGTCCTGATAAAGCGCGGCGCTTTCCGGCTGCGGGAGATATTGCTGCGGGTTCCCGTCCTCGGCGTGCGGGGCGAAGAACGCGACGGTGAGGAGGAACGGTTTGTCCTGCGGGCGCGTGCGCAGGAATTCGAGGGCGTCGCGCTCGTTCTTTTGCGTGACGTGGATCTGCGAGCCGTCCGGTTCTTTCATGAAATGCCGCCCCTGATACGAACGCCCGAAATCGAACTCCGCCTGCGGGAACTTTCCGCAGTGCCATTTTCCGACATGACCGACCCAGTAACCTTTCGCGCGCAGCAGCCCCGGAAAGGTTTCGGCCCACGGCGTCTTGAACATCGCGAAGCCCTTGTTCCCGTGCCGCGACATCCATTGCCCGGTGAGCAGCGATGCCCGGCTCACCCCGCAAATCGCCGTGGTCACGCAAGCGTGAGTGAAGCGCGTGCCTTCCGCCGCGAGGCGGTCGAGGTTCGGCGTCTTGACGACGGCATTGCCCGCGCAGCCGAGGGTGTCGTGGCGCCAGTCGTCGGCGTGGAGGATGAGGATGTTCAGCGGGGCAGTGGCCTCTGCCGCCGAGGCGGCCGAGCAGACGAGAAAGAGCGCAGCGAGGATTTTGAGAAGGCGCATGGTGGTGTGGGGCGGGAGCCGGTTCGTGGTTTCCACGAACGAGCGCGGACTTTATAGAACCTGCGTCGCGTCCTCGCGAAAGAAACTTCCGCACCGATGAAAACCTCCGCACGAATCCTCGCCCTCGCGCTGTGCCTGCCGCTCGGTATCGGCCGCGCCGCCGATCCGCTGACTAGGTCCGACGTGCTCGCGCACTACGTGGACTCTTTCAACAAGAACGACGGCGAGCTGGTGGCGACGACAATCCCGAATGCGGCGGCGAGCGACTGGATGCAGCAAAACGTCCCGCGCTTCGAGTGCCCGGACCCAGTGATCGAGGAAACCTACTACTTCCGCTGGTGGACTTTCCGGAAGCATCTGCGGGAGACGCCCGACGGTTTTGTCGTCACGGAGTTTCTGCCGAAAGTTTCGTGGGCGGCGAAGCACAACACCATCTCGTGCGCGGCAGGCCATCACTTCTACGAGGGGCGCTGGATTCACGATCCGCGCTATCTCGATGACTACGCGACGTTCTGGTTTCGCCGCGGCGGCCAGCCCCGCCAATACAGCTTCTGGGCGGCGGACGCGCTGTGGGCGCGCTATCTGGTGGATGGCCGCGCGGAGCGGGTGACGGATTTGCTGCCGGAGCTGAGCGCGAACTTTGCCGCGTGGGAAAAATCGAATCGCGATGCGAACGGGCTCTTTTGGCAGATCGATGATCGCGACGGGATGGAGGTCTCCATCGGCGGCAGCGGCTACCGGGCGACGATCAACAGCTACCTCTTTGGCGACGCCACCGCGCTCGCGCGGATCGCGGCTCTGGCAGGGAAGGCGGAGGAGGCGACCGCGTTTCGCGCGCAGGCTGCGACGATCAAACAGCTCGTGCAGGAGAGGCTGTGGGATGCGGAAGCGAAGTTTTTCAAAGTGCTGCCGCGCGGCGGAGGCAAGAAGCTCGCCGACGTGCGGGAGCTGCACGGATTCACGCCGTGGTATTTCAATCTGCCCGACGCGCCGTTCGCCGAGGCGTGGAAACAGCTCGCCGATCCGCAGGGTTTCCAGGCCCCGTTCGGCCCGACCACGGCGGAGCAGCGGCACCCGCGTTTCACCCTCTCCTACCAGGGCCACGAGTGCCAATGGAACGGACCAAGCTGGCCCTACGCGACCGCCGTGACGCTGACCGCGCTGGCCAATCTGCTCAACCGCCCGGAGCCGCAAACCGCGGTGACGAGGGCGGACTATTTCGCCGCGCTGAAAACCTACGCCGCCAGTCACCGGCTCAAGCGCGAGGACGGCAAGGTCGTGCCGTGGATCGACGAGAACCTGAATCCGCAGACCGGAGATTGGATTTCGCGCACCCGGCTCAAGGCGTGGAAAAACGGCACCTGGGACGCAGGCAAAGGCGGCGTCGAGCGAGGCAAAGATTACAACCACTCGACCTTCTGCGACCTCGTCATCACCGGGCTGGTCGGGCTGCGCCCGCGCGCCGATGCGCAGGTGGAAGTCCACCCGCTCGCGCCGGAGCAGTGGGAGTATTTCAGCCTCGAAAACGTGGCCTACCACGGACACCGGCTCGCGATTTTCTACGACAAATCCGGCACGCGCTACGGCAAAGGGAAAGGCCTGCGGGTGCTGGCGGACGGGAAGGAAATCGGCCGGAGCGAGCGGCTGGAGCGCATCATCGCTGCGCTGCCCGGAGGAAAATAAACCGCCTCAGGCGAACCACTCGGTGTGGAAGAACTCGCCGGCGGGCTTGTCCACGCGTTCGTAGGTGTGCGCGCCGAAGTAGTCGCGCTGAGCCTGGAGCAGATTCGCCGGGAGGCGGCCCGAGCGGTAGCTGTCGAAGTAGCTGAGCGCGGCGCTGAAGCCGGGGACGGCGACGCCATACTCGATGGCGGTCTGGACGGCGGTGCGCCAGTTGGCCTGGGTGCGCTGGAGGATCTCGGCGAAGAACGGATCGAGGACGAGGTTCTTGAGCGCGGGATTCTTTTTGTAGGCCTCGGTGATGTGATTGAGAAACCGCGCGCGGATGATGCAGCCGCCGCGCCAGATGGAGGCGATGTCCTCGAAGTTGAGGTGCCAGTTGTAGAGTTCGCTGGCTTTACCGAGCTGCACCATGCCTTGCGCGTAGCTGATGATTTTCGAGGCGTAGAGCGCATCGCGCACGGCTTCGATGAGCTTTTCGGGGTCGCCCGAGTAGGGTGCTGGTGACGGACCTTTGAGCACTGCGCTCGCGGAGACACGCTCGTCTTTCAACGAGGAAAGGATGCGCGCCTCGACGGCGCCGGCGATGACGGAAAGCGGCACGCCCATTTCGCTGGCGTGGCCCACGGTCCATTTGCCGGTGCCCTTTTGCCCGGCTTTGTCGAGGATGAGATCGACGATGGGGAGGCCGGTTTCGGGATCTTTTTTGGCGAAAATGTTGGTGGTGATCTCGATGAGGAAGCTGTCGAGTTCGCCTTTGTTCCAGTCGCCGAAGATCCGGTGAAACTCGTCGGCGCTGGGGTTGAGCGCAGCTTTCAAAATCGCGTAGGCCTCGCAGATGAGCTGCATGTCGCCGTACTCGATGCCGTTGTGCGCCATCTTCACGTAGTGCCCCGCGCCGTCCGGCCCCATGTAGCGGCAGCACGGCTCGCCTTCGGCCACGGCGGCGATTTTGGTGTAGATCGGCGCGAGCGATTTCCATCCCTCGGCGGAGCCGCCGGGCATGATCGACGGTCCTTTGAGCGCACCCTCCTCGCCACCGCTCACGCCGACGCCGAAGAAGTGAATGCCCTTTTCCTTGAGCGCCTTTTCGCGGCGCTGGGTGTCGGTCCACAGCGAGTTACCGCCGTCGATGATGACGTCGCCGGGTTCGAGCAGCGGGACGAGTTGCTCGATGACGGCATCGACCGGCGCGCCGGCTTTCACCATGATCTGCGCCCGGCGCGGGCGGTTGAGCGCGGCGACGAAATCGGTGAGCGTTTTGGCAAAAACGAAGTTCTTCCCTTTGCCCCGCCCGGCCTCGAACGCCTCGACAACGCTGGTCGTGCGGTTGAAGACGGCGACGCGGAAGCCGCGGCTCTCCATGTTCAGGACGAGGTTTTCGCCCATTACGGCGAGGCCGATCAGGCCGATGTCACAGGTGCTCATAGTTATTTGGATGCGAATTTGCGAAGGGGCGGAGGGTAGGGTGAAGCGTTCCAGCGACGCAACGGAGTTTTCGGTGTGCGAGCGATTCCGGTGTTTTCGTGGACTCCGCGGCGGCGCTCGGCTAAGCGCATGGGCGCTGCATGAATCTGCCAAACCAACTCACCGTCGCCCGCTTTTTCCTGACGATCGTTTTCGTCGCGGCGTTGTCGTTCGAGTGGGCGTGGCATTTCACGGTTGGCCTGGTGGTGTTCATCGCCGCAGGGATCACGGATTATCTCGACGGCGCGATCGCCCGGCGGCGGAATCTGGTGACGGATTTCGGCAAGCTGATGGATCCGCTGGCGGACAAGATCATGATCGCGGCGGCGTTCATCTGTCTCGTCCCGCTGCACGCGATTCCGGCGTGGGCGGCGGTCGTGATCATCAGTCGGGAATTTCTCATCACCGGGCTGCGCCTGCTCGCGGCGGGAAAGGGTGTGGTCCTCTCGTCCGAGCGTCTTGGCAAGCATAAGACGGCGTGGCAGATCGTGATGGTGATCTACTTCCTCCTGCTGCTGGTGCTCAAGGAATGGGAACTCGCCGGCCGGGTTCCCGCGATCCTGCTGACACCGTTCCCGCAGGCTTGGGTTTATGGCGGACGCACGCTGCTCTGCGTCACGCTCGGGCTAACGCTCTACTCCGGGATCCGCTACCTATGGAAACATCGCGCGCTGATCGCCAGCGCGTGAATGTTCGGCTCGTTATTCTTTGATGATCACCTGATCGCCAGCGAGGAGTTTGACATCTCTGGCGGGGTCTTTATTGACCTCCCGGAGATCATAAGTCCCAAACACCTTGCCATCGCGGATGATGCGCACGCCCTTTGGACTACCAAAGTCTCCCAGGCCCCCGGCGCTACCGATCGCCGAACTGAGAGTCAGATCAGACGCCCAAGGCTGTTTCCCTGGGCCTCTTATACCACCGGTAATCGTGACCGACCGCTGCACCTGTGCCTGCTGGACGCTGATGATGACCACCGGATGGGTATAAATTTTGTCCGCTATATACTTCGCCTGGATTTGGTCCTCGGCTTGCGATGAGGTGAGCCCGGTGATCTTCATTTTTCCCAAGAGCGGAATGTTCACAATGCCATCCTGACCGATGGCGTATTGGAGTGCCGCAACCCCGTCCCCAGTCGCCACATCGGGGGGAATTCCTGTTACCCGCATGTCGAAAACATCTCCGGGCCGAATTGTGACCGTTTCAGCCTGGGTCGTGGCCACGGCGCGCCGGATTGTCGGTGCTGCGGCTTGCGGATTGACTGCCGACTGGGCTTGGACGCGGGGGAGGGCGAAGCCAAACAGTGCCAGAAAGAGACTGATGATGCGCATAGATGATGGAGTTGATGCTGACCTAATAGTCTTCCCGTGACGCCGGACGCGGACGCGCGAGCTGCGGGGCGGCGGTCTCGATGCGAGCGGGAGCTTCGCGCCGGGCACCGTAGTATTCGTTGTAACTGTTGTAGTAGGAGTAGCCATCGTCGTGCTTGGAATCGACGTTGTTCAGAACAACCCCGATGAGGCGTCCGCCGACGCCGAGGACGGCCTGTTTGACCCGCTGGAGCATGGCGCGCGGGAAGCGGCGGTGCTGGACGACCATGATGGTAACGTCGACTTCGCTCGCCAAAACTGCTCCATCGCTGACCCCGAGGATGGGTGGGGAGTCAAAGAACACGAGGTCGTACTGGCCCTTCACCTTGGCGATGAGGTCGGTCATGCGCTGGGAATTGAGGATGCCCACGGAATCTCCCGGCAACTCGCCGGCCGGGATGAAGGAAAGGTTGTCGATCTTGGTGGTCTTGATGATCTCGTCGATCTCCGCGCGCCCCATCAGGTAGTCAGTGAGGCCGAACTCATTGCTCACGCCAAAGAGCTTGTGCTGCGTGGCGCGGCGCAAATCGGCATCGACGACCAGCACGTTGTAGCCGCCCTTGGCGCAGGTATAGGCAAGGTTGTTCATCGTCGTGGACTTGCCTTCGCCGGGGCCGCCGCTGATCAGGGTGAAGGTATTGGCGTCGCGGTGCGGCTTGTTGAATTCCACCGCGGCGCGCAGGATGCGGTAGGCTTCGGCATCGGGTGAGTCACCGGTCGTCTTCATGAGAACCGTGATGTCTTTCGGGATGACGGCGAGGACGGGAATCTGGAGGAAGCGTTCGACGTCATCCAGAGTCTTCACGCTGGTATCGAGGTATTCGATAAAGAACGCCAGGGCGATGCCCATGAACAATCCCAGCGCTGCCGCAGCGACCATGTAAACAGGCACGTTGGGCTTGGCCGGTCCCAGGGTGGGTTCCGCTTTTTCCCAGATCCGCGCGGGATCCATCTCGATGCCGCGCTTCATGCGCTCCGCCTTGAGATTGACTTCGGAGGTTTCCAGAATTCGCCGTTCCTGAATGTAGCGATTCTTTGCCTCGATGTAGTCCTTCATCTTGGTCTTTTCCTCGATCACCAGCTTGGCCGTGGTTTCCGCCTCGGCCCGCAAGTCCGCGAGCTTCTTACCTTCCAAAGCGTAGGTGTTGGCAATCGCGCTCAACTGACCGTTAAGCGCAATTTGCAACTGACTCCGATATACCGCCAACTGCCCCCGCAAGGTGGCGACCCGCGGATGGTTTTCGCCGACGCCCGACGTGAGGAGTCGCTTTTCCTCCACACTGAACTCGCTAATTGCCTGCCCCGCCTTCTCGACGGTTGGATCGATAATTTGGAGAGCACGAAGCGCCTGAGGGAGTTCTTCCGGTTTAAGTTTTTGCAAGAGATCCAATTGGAGTTTGAGCGTGCTAACCTTGCTCTCCTGCTCAATGAGGTTTTTTTCCTGAAATGCCAATGCGGCTCCAATACGGGTCAGGACGACGTTCTGCTCGTCCGGATTGGGATCGTTGATACTCCCTTCTGTCCGCAACTGCGCGGCATCCACACTCGCCTTTTTGACGACCTCTCTTTGTTTCGCTACTTCTTCGGTCAACTGCTCCAACCCACGGTCCACATTCTTCTGCAAGTCGGCGCGCCGCCGTTCCACGTAAACCACGCCGATCATATTGGCAATGTTGGCAGCACGATCGGCCTTAACGTCGTAAATCCCTATATCAATCAGGCCCGTATTACGCACCTCCTGAAGCTGCATGGATCGCCGGAGGCGTCCATAAACGGATTGAATCGGCAGTTTTTGGCCCGGGGGGGAGAATTCCTTCACCAACTCCAACCGCTCAATCACCGGGTAAAGAATTTCGGTGGTTTGCAAAATCTGGAACTGCGTGGCGACAAATTGTGGATCGTAGCTCTTGCCACTGCTGCCCCCAAAAACCGTCACCGGACCAGAATTGTCCTGCTTCACCTCCATTCGCACTTTTGAGAGGTACTGCCGAGGCAGGAAATACGTCGTCACACCAGCCGTCACCATGACGAGAAAAAAGGTGAGCAGGATCAGTCCCATGCGCACCTTGATGGTGCGCCAGTAGTCGAGAAAGTGCAGTTTGACCTCGTTGGTTTCGTTCATAGGAAAAAGAGTTCGTTTGGTTTTGGAAGACGGGGTGCTGGGGGCTGAAATTCTCCGTCCTCAAGCGGACGCAGGGCAAACTTGGAGTGTGCCCTGGCTAATCCGTTCAAAAATCGTATTCTGCCCCGACAAAAATCCGGTTCCGGTAGTAGTCACTAGCCGAAACCGAGCCAAAGTCCCGCGTGTAACTGTAGTTGGCATTGAGCGTCCAATGCCGACTCACATTGTACTCGAACCCGATCGTCGAATCGATGGTATTGCGGACCGTCTCCGAATCTGTCTCGTCAGTCGTCGTCGTCTGGCGGACGACGTTGGCCCCGAGCGTTCCGCGCAGTCTGGGAGAAAACGATTGAACCAAACTCACTCCCCCGCGCAGCGAGATCAGCTCGCTTCCGGCGTCGGGTGGCTCTTCAAAACCGAATCGACCGTTGAACTGGATGAGCGTGGCCTTGGCCAATTGGTAGATTAGCGTGGTCTCCACGTAAGGCGACGTGGCGCTCAAGCCGCTTTCATCAAAAGTGCGCTGCGCCGCACCCCCGCGCAGCGTCGTGGAGAGTCGGCGACTCAGCGAGAGTTCCACCCCGAGGAGGCCCAAAAGCGAGTGGGAATCGCGCGCGGGAGATCCCGAATATACCGTTGAACTGTAGCGGATCTCTCCGAGCATCGTCAGGTGCGGCGAGAACAGATAACGCGCTTCGCCACCGAAGGTCACACTGTCGTAATCGTCTGATTTTTCCTGAGAATCCTGATAGCGCAGGCTAGCGTAACTTACGCTCCCCACGGTGCTGAAGCGTGGCGTAAAGCGATATGTCAGATCCAGTTTTGCCGACAAATTTAGCAAATCGCCCGTTTGCCGGGTCAGGGTATTGGCCTGCGAGAGGTCGGGTTGCGTTTGGTAGCTCGCGTTTCCGTTGGCGGTAAACTGCAGCCGTGGCGTCAACCGTCGCAGGTACATCAAGGCCAGAGAACCGGTGTAATCCACGTCTTTGCCCGGACGATCCCAATACCAGTCCGCGCCCGTTTTGAGATCGAACGTGAACAGCGTCTTGCGCGAGGCAAACTGCACATCGAAGCCCACATTGGCCCGGGTCAGGAAACTGCCAACGCGCTTTTGCCCAGGCACCCCTCGGACGACCACTTTTCGAGTCGTCGCTTCTGTGCCCGCGACAACCACCGCCGTCGGCGATCCGTCGGGACCGATCCCGGCCTCGACCCGCGGCGCGGTCCCGGGGGCATCCTGCACCTCCACAACCACATCGGGCGACCCCTCCGAATTGGATGGAGCTTGCTGCACGTTGTCATCGTAGCCAAAAGAAACTGAGCCCGTGTAGCGAAAGCGTGGGCGTGCGAGACGACCCTGGCCTGCTGTAAACTGCTGGGCCGGTTTTCCATACGCTCCAGGGATCGTATACGAGGGATCGTTGGTCGCGGGCTTGGGCGTTGTCTCGCTTTCACCGAATGCTGATGCCGCGCCGGTGCCGGTGGCACCCGTTCCTGTGCCTGGGGTGATCCTCGACCCCGTCTGAGCGCCAGTACCCGCACGGTCTGTCCCCGGACTCGCCCCCGAACCCGTCCCGGGCGGCGCGGTGCCGGGTTGTCCGGTTGGTCCGGTCCCGGGGATCGCCGGAGCCGGTTGAGCCGGCGCGCCGAAGGCGCTATTCCCCCCGGTTGCGGCTCCACCACCCGAGGTTGAAGAATTGCCAAATGCGGAACTCGCACCGGTCTTGGGGGCGGTCGTCCCACTTCCTTCCTGGGCGAGGGCTGCCTCCAACAGACACGAAGCTACGGCGAGGAGGGCACACCCGTGCCGGGGAGAAATCATGGGATGAAGTCGGAATTTAGCGGGTGAAAACGCGAAAGCGGTTTGGTCTGCAAGAGCGGGCAGGGATTAGACGTACCGAGGCATCCGACGCAACAGATATTTGTCACGGGCAACCAGCGCTCGCATCGTTCCGCAGCCGCGCTTAGTCTCCGCGCCCGGTTTTCCGGTCACGCCCATGAAGCTTTCCACCATCATCGCCAGTCTCGCGAAACTCGGCATGCAGCCGACGCGCAGCCTCGGGCAGAATTTTCTCCACGATCAAAATCTCGCGGACTGGATCGTCGCGCAACTCGGGCTGAAACCCGGTGATGCATGGCTGGAACTGGGGCCGGGGCTGGGCGCGCTCACGGAATTCGCGCTCGCGCGCTCGGCGAACGGGCTGCTCATCGAGAAGGACGGGCGCATGTGCGGGTTCTTGCGGGAGCGGTTTCCCGAGGTCGAGATCGTGCATGGCGACGCCACGGAGTTCGACGTGCGCGAGCTGTTCGCGCGCGGGCCGGTGAAGGTGATGGGCAACCTTCCGTATTACGTTTCGAGCCAGATTCTTTTCCAATTCACCGACGAGCCCAGTCCGGTGAGCACGCTCATTTTTACCCTGCAAAAAGAACTCGCTGAGCGTCTCTCCGCCGAGCCGCGCACGAAAGCCTACGGCGCGCTCACGCTGCTCATCGGGCGGCGTTGGCGGGTGAAATATCTGCGCACTCTGCCGGGTTCGGTTTTCCATCCGGCGCCGAATGTGGACTCCGCAGTCGTGGCGCTCACGCCGCGCCCGGTCGGAGATTTGCCGGAGTGCGACGGCGCGCTGTTTCGCAAGCTCGTGAAGCTGGGTTTTGCCCAGCGCCGCAAGCTGCTGCGCAAGAATCTCGTCGAGCAGGAGATCGACTGGCCCGCACTCTGCGCGCACCTCGGCGTGCTCGAGACGACACGCGCCGAGGAGCTTTCGCTCGCGCAGTGGATCGCGCTGACCAATTTTGCCGCGGGGACCGCGCCGGAGACCGCCGCTCAGGATGTGCATGGCGAGATGTTCGACGTGGTGGATGAAAACGACCGCGTCACCGGCCAGACCTCGCGCTTCAATGCCCATGCGCAAAAGCTGCGGCACCGGGCCGTTCACGTTTTCGTCTTCAATGAACGCGGCGATCTCTTCCTGCAAAAGCGCTCGCGCTGGAAAGACAAGTGCCCCGGCCTGTGGGACTCCAGCGCCGCCGGCCACGTGAGCGCGGGCGACGACTACGCGGCGACCGCTCCGCGCGAAGTCCGCGAGGAACTCGGAGTGGAAGTAGAGGTGGAGGAAATCGCCGCGCTCGCCGCGTGCGTCGGCACCGGCTGGGAATTCGTGCGGCTCTACCGCGCACGGCACGAGGGGCCATTCCGCCTGCCGCCCGCCGAGATCGAGAGCGGCGCGTTTTTCACGCCCGCGCAAATCGAGCGTTGGATTGCCGCCCGCCCGCAGGACTTCGCGCCGGGTTTCCTGGAATGTTGGCGCGTATTCAACCAACCAACTCCACCCCCGGCTGGGTGAAACGGATGCGGCGGTCCCGGTAAAGTGCGCCGAGCGCCTGCTTGAACGCCTTCTTACTCGTTCCGAACGCGGCCCGGATCGCCTCCGGCGTGCTCTCGTCGTCGCACTCGATGCGACCGCCCTTCGCTTTCAGCGCCTCGATGATCTGCTCGGTGAGCGAGGCCACGCGCCGGTAGCCGGCGGGGTCGAGGCCGAGGTCGATCTTCCCGTCCTCGCGCACCTTTCGCACGTAGCCGTCCACGCGCTCGCCGATCTGCGGCGGGGTGGCCAGCTCCGCCGCGTAGAGCAGCCCCGCGTGGGCGTTTTCCACGATGGCCTTGCAGCCGAGCGGCGTGTAGCCGGCGATGAGCAGACCCACGCGCTGGCCTTCGCGATAGCTCGGCGGCGTGCGATTGAGCAGCCGGTTCAGCCGGGTGGTCGCCACGATCCGGCCCGACTTTGGGTCGAGCACCACGCCCACCACGACCCACTCGCCCGCGTGAACCGGCACGGTCTGCTCGCGCCGCGGCAGCAGCAGATCTTTGCTCAGTCCCCAATCGAGAAACGCCCCCAGCCCTGCGCTCGCACTGATCACTTTCAAAAAGGCAAACTCCCCGACCGCGGCGAGCGGCGACTCCGTCGTGGCGACGAGCCGGTCCTCGGAGTCGCGATAAAGGAAAACGTCGAGCAGTGCGCCGGGCGGGACGCTGTGCGCGACGTAGCGGCGCGGGAGCAGGATCTCGCCCAACTCGCCGGCATCGAGATACGCGCCGGGCGGGGCTTGGCGGACGACGTGGAGAGTGTTTCGTAAACCGATGGTGGCCATGAGCCGCGCAGGCTACGCCCGCCCCCGACAATCGGCAATCGCCACGGTCGGCAACCACAGCCGCCAGCCATCCCAGATTCACCGCGAAATGTTTGGTCATCGGGCCGGGGTGAGGCAAACCTGCCCGTGTGATCGACCTCGACGAACTCCTCGCCAAACTCAAGGCGATCCGCCGCGCACTGCGCGCCGAATACCTCCAGCCGCACGACTCCCCGTGGATCGTCGGCTTTTCCGGCGGCAAAGACTCCACGCTCCTCCTCCACCTCGTCGTCGAGTGCCTGCTCACCGTCGCGCCCGATGCCCGCCGCATGCTGCTCGAAGAGCTGCTCGCCGTGCAGCAGGAGACCGGCATGAAATTCATCTCCGCGCTCGAAGTGCGGTTGGTCCGTGAGCAATGGGCGGTGGATCAGGCGGAGGAGTCTTTGCGAAAAAGCGAGCGAATCTTCACGCCGACGGGGCATAAGGAAGCCGCAGCCGTTGCCTGATTCGCGTGAGCAGCAGCGATTACTGGCTCGAACGAATCGCGACGCTGCGCTTTGACCCCGCCAGCGGCATTGCGCCGCACAAGCCATTGCTCCTCCTCGTCGTCTGCGATCTGGCGGAAGAAGGCAAACTCGACGGAGCGATGCTTCGGAGCGATGGCGACCTCGCTTTCCGCTTCAGTTCGTATTGGACGATTGTGGCGGATCGCCGCCGCACCAAACCCGACCTGCGACTGCCGTTCTATCATCTCAGGACGAGCCTCATCTGGCAGCCGCTCGACGGGAGCGGAAATCCCGCGCCGAGCCGCGAACTCGCCGTCCTCGCACAGCTCGACGCCAGCTTTGTGCTCTGCCTCAGCGATCCCGCGTTCCGCGCGCTGGCGAGGCGCACGCTGATCGCCAAATACTTTGAGCCGCACGAGCGCGTCGCGCTTTATAGCCTGGTGAATATCGAGGATTTACCCAATGACATCATCGCGGCGGATGCGAGGCGCTTCCTGCCGTCGGAAGACTCGAAGAAAAAGCGGGACGCGAAATTCTCCGTCCGCGTTCTCCCCGCCTACGACTACACCTGCGCTCTGACGCGCCACCGCATGATCGCCATCGACGGCACGACCGCCCTTGATGCCGCCCACATTCACCAGTTCAAACAAGGCGGCACCTGCCATCCGACGAACGGCATCGCCCTCTCAAAAACCGCGCACTGGCTGTTTGATCGCGGCTTCTGGTCGCTCAGTGACGACTTCCGCATCCTCGTCGCCGCTCACCGCTTCGACGAAGCCGGGGAAACCTCCCATTTGCTCAAGCCGCGGGCAGGGAGCGAGATTTTGCGACCAGCAAGCCGCGCGTATTGGCCGGATCAGACGTGCTTGCAGTGGCATCGCGAGCGCCACCGGTTTGCCGCCGCGTGAACGAACTTAAGACTGCTAGCCGAGTCGATCCCGCGCTACGCCCAATAAGGGATATATTCGCTGAACTTGAGCGAGGTGCTCTCCGGGTCGCTCCGCTTAATCAACCCCTCGTTCAACGTCTCCTTGATCAACGCGGAAACCATGGCGCGCTGCTTTTCCGGCATCTTGAGTCGTTCCCGTAAGGACGTGTTCGTCATCGCGCCGCTCGAGAGATGGCGAATCACGGCATGTTGATAGCAGGCGCTAATCCGTTCCCTCAGTGACATCTGGGCGAAGGTGCGGGGAGCGTGCATCGTCACCTTGAAGTAATTTTCGCCATCCTCGAATTGCAGAGGAGGGAGACCGTAGAGTTCGATTTCCAATCCCGCTTTGAGGAGGCCGGAGCCACGTTCCTCACAAATCTTGTAACGCCGAAAAGCCTTCGCCAAAAGTTCGTTTCGCGACTCCGGCTGCGTGCCGATCAGTCGGTCGATTTTCTTCGATGGCAATAGTCGCCCAGGACTACGGATCTCGATTCGATCCGCAAAAATCTCCACCATCGGCCCGGCGCCGGTGAGCGAAAAATCCTGATGAATCAAAGCGTTGGCAATCAATTCTCGCAACGCGATCTCCGGGTAGATCGTGACCTTTTTCCGCAATGCCTTCTGGATGATTTCACTTTGCGGCAAGATGGTGCCAAGGAATCGGAGCAGACCTTGGAAAGCGCCCGCGTAACCGCGACTGCCTTCGTATTCTCGCTCGGTCACCGCCTTATTGAGCCCTTTGTAGATGACGACGCGCACCGTTTTGCGCGCGAGGTTGTCGAAGTCGGCGAGTTTCCGCGCCGCGGCGATTCCGCCAAAATTGGTGATGTAGAAGCCTGAATCATCGACGCGCTCGACCAATTTCTCGGCTTCCATCCAGGCTAGCAGCTCGGCGGTGGCCGTGGGAGCCGGGCGTTCCAAAAGATTGAGAATTCGTTCGTGTTCGAGCTTTGCGAGCACTTCATCGCCGGTCATCAGCAGACCGGTTCGCAGTTCCTCCCAGCGTAGGTTTTTACTGTGCAGCATCATCGCGCCGATCTCCTGTCGCGATGCGGAACGAGTTGTTCCGCCAGAGCGAATGAATGAGTGCTCGATGTCTTTGCCGCGGAGGTGGACCGGCTTGACCGCCGCCTCCATGACATGCACCAGCAAAAGCGGCACGCCCTCCCAGTCGATCACAGCATGATCGAGTCGCACTTTCACTTCGAGAGCCTCACGCGCTAAATTCGCCAGTTGGCTGCTAATCGTCTCAGCCTCAGCAGCACCGATCCCGATGGCCTTTGCATTTTTGTTGTCGATGCCAAAAACCAGCGTGCCGCCGCCCGGGAGATTCGCCATCGCGGAGAGATGCTCGGTCAGTCGGCGCTTGTTGGGCGAAAGGCTTTCTTTCCAGTCCAACTCGTTCGGCTCTTGCGGCAGGGGCCGCAGGGATTCCGTCAGTTGGTGTACCACTCGATCAACCCATTCTTTCATTGGGACGGATTCGACTTAAATAAGAAGACATTGAAATAAAGGGAGTTACGACGGCGAAGGAGTTCGGGTTGAAACAGCCAAGGACGCTCTGAGATGTCTCGGATTACAGCTTGCGCCGCTCGGAGGCGAGCAGCGTTTGCGCCGCACATAGCCCTCATGGGCGCGATCGGCAAAGGCAATAATATGACCGGCGTGCAAATCGCGCTGGAGCTGGCGAGCCAGGCGCGCATCCCGTTTCTC
>CAYQBV010000083.1:0-14674 GCA_964415705.1 uncultured Chthoniobacter sp.
ATCGAGTTCGACTACTGCTGCGTCCACGCCGCGTTCGCGCTGCGCGAGGAGGGCTTCGAGACCATCATGGTCAACTCGAACCCCGAGACCGTCTCCACCGACTACGACACCAGCGACAAACTCTACTTTGAGCCGCTGACCCTCGAAGACGTGCTCAACATCTGCGAGCAGGAGAGCGAAAATCTCTTCGGCGTCATCGTGCAATTCGGCGGGCAGACCCCGCTCAATCTCGCCGCCGGACTGCAAGCCGCCGGCGTCCCGATCATCGGCACCTCGCCCAAGTCGATCGAGATCGCCGAGGACCGCAAACTCTTCGGCGCGATGCTGGACAAACTCGGCATCCGCCAGACCAGCGGCGGCACGGCGGTGACGGAAGACGAAGCCGTGACCGTCGCGGAGCGCGTGGGGTATCCCGTACTCGTGCGGCCGAGCTTCGTGCTCGGCGGGCGCGGGATGCAGCTCGTGCATAATGAGGCGGACCTGCGCCGCTACGTGCGCGAGGCCGTGGAGGCGGGCGGCACCAGCCCGCGTGGCGCGGACGCCCCGTCCGCGACTGTCCCTGCGGGTGCCCCGCCCGCAGGAGCTTCGGCGGACGGGGGCGTCCGCCGGACAACCGCGGACGGGGCGTCCGCGCCACGCGCCGCCCACCCCATCCTCGTCGATCACTTCCTCGAAGACGCCGTGGAGGTGGACGTGGATTGCATCAGCGACGGCGAGATCGTGGTCATCGGCGCGATCATGGAGCACATCGAGGAAGCCGGCATCCACAGCGGCGACAGCTCGTGCGTCATCCCCTCGTTTAGCTTGAAGCCCGAGGTGAAGGCCGAGATTTCCCGCGCGACCAAAGCGATGGCCAAAGAGCTCAAGGTGCTGGGCCTGATGAACGTGCAGTTCGCAGTGAAGGACGACGTCGTTTACGTCCTCGAAGTGAACCCGCGCGCCAGCCGCACCGCGCCCTTTGTCAGCAAAGCCATCGGCGTCCAACTCCCGAAACTCGCCGCCAAAATCATGGCCGGCAAGACCCTCAAGGAACTTGGCTTCACCGAAGAAATTCACCCGCCGCATTTCAGTGTGAAGGAAGCCGTCTTCCCATTCATCCGCTTCCCCGGCATCGACATCGTCCTCGGCCCGGAAATGAAATCCACCGGCGAAGTCATGGGCATTGGCGAAAATCTCGGCCTCGCCTTTGCCAAAGCGCAGATGGCCGCGCAGCCCGCGCTGCCGACCAAAGGCAACATCTTCATCAGCGTGGCCGACCGGCAGAAAACGAAGATCGCCGAACTGGCGCAGGGTTTCGTCGATCTCGGCTTCACCCTCTTCGCCACCAGCGGCACTAAGGCCGCACTCAAGGCCGCAGGCATCCCGGTGCAAAAGCTCTTCAAGCTCAACGAGGGCCGGCCCAACGCGCTCGACATGATCAAGAACGGCGAACTGGCCATGATCATCAACACCCCGAGCGGCAAAGTCGCCCGCGAGGACGAGGTAAAAATCCGCAGCACCGCGACCGGCAACCGCATCCCGATCATCACCACCCTCCGCGCCGCGACGGCCAGCCTCGAAGGCATCCGCGCCCTGCGCCAGCATGGCCTGAGCGTGAAATCACTGCAGGAGTATCACGGGGTTTAGCCGCTCAGCGGCCGACCCAGGGCGCTACGGCTTCTCCCGCTTCGGCGGTGCGGCGAGGGCTTCCGGCTGGCGGGCGAGAACGGCGCGGAGTTGTGTGACGACCTCGGGCTTCGTGGCCGCGAGGTTTTGCGTTTCGAGCGGGTCGGTTTCGTAATCGTAGAGTTCGAGCTGCGCGGTGCTCGGGAGCGCGCCGGGGAGTTTCCACTCGACGAAGCGGTAGCGCTGGGTGCGGATGGCCCGGCCCATGAGCGGGCCGCGCGGGTAGCAGTGGTAGGCGTGATCGCGGATGATTTTCGCCGGGTTGCGGAGGACGGGGACAAGGCTGAGGCCGTCCATCGGCTGCGGGCCGCGGGGTGCGGGCAGGCCGGCCAGTTCGGCCAGCGTGGGGAAGACGTCCACGGATTCCGCAGGTTGTTTGGATGCGCTGCCGGGCTGCGTGACGCCAGGCGCGATGACGAGCAGCGGGATGCGGTTGGCCTGTTCGTAGTTGGTGTGCTTCGTCCAAATGCCGTGGTCGCCGAGGTGCCAGCCGTGATCGCCCCACAGCACGATGATCGTGTTCTTTTCCAGGCCGAGCCTGTGCAGTTCATCGAGCACTTTGCCGATCTGCGTATCGGTGAAACTGGCCGCGGCGTAGTAGGCGTGGATGAGATCGCGCGCGAGTTCGTCGGACACGACCCCGTTGGCGGGCACCGGTTCGTAGTTCGTGATCTCGCCGCCCTTTTTCCCGGCCACGGGCGGCGCGTCCTGCGGCGGCTTGGTGTAGGTGGGGAGGGAAAACTTCGCCTTGTCGTGCATCGCGAAATATTTCCGCGGCGCGGTGAAAGGGAGGTGCGGTTTGGCAAAGCCGAGCGCGAGAAAGAACGGCTGCTCGCGCTTGGCCGCGGCCTGCAGCCGCTCGATGCCCAGCTCGGCGGTGCGCCCGTCGCCGTAGGCATTGTCCGGCACGTCGGCGCTCTCGATGGCCGCGCCTCGCGGGAGCGCGCCGATGTCCCCGAGGCGCTGGTTGGTGAAGTAGGCTTCCTCGCGCGTGAGCTTCCGCCGCCCGTGCTCTCGGGGAGCCGATACTCCACCACCGGCTGCGGCGTCCACGGGACGGACCATGAAGCCGCGTCGTCCCGGTTGCCGTGGCCGGTGTGGAAAATCTTCCCGATGCCCTCCACGCGGTAGCCACCAGCCATGAAGTGCTGCGGCAGCGTGACCGCGTCGGGGATGGAATCGCGATGAAAGCGGCCGAGTCCGTGGAACCCGGTGGAACTCGGACGCGAACCGAGCAGCAGCGCCGTGCGCGACGCCGCGCACACGGCCTGATTGCAATAGGCGAGATCGAAACGCAGTCCGCGCGCCGCTAGTCGGTCGATGTTCGGCGTGATCGCGAGCTTGTCGCCGTAGCAGCCGAGCGCCGGCTTCAGGTCATCGACGAGGAGGAAAAGGACGTTGGGCTTTTCCGCCGCGATGGCAGGGGAGAGCAGGGCGAGGAGCAGGAGGAGGGCTTTCATGGAAAACGAAGACAGCGGCGCGCTGCGGAGTGACTACGCCAGCAGCGCGGGCACGATCTTTCCCGCGACATCCGTGAGCCGGTAGTCGCGGCCGCCGTGGCGGAAGGTGAGGCGCTCGTGGTCGAAGCCGAGGAGGTGCAGGATGGTGGCGTGGAAGTCATGCACGTGGACGCCGTTCTCGATGACCTTTTCGCCGTAGTCGTCGGTCTTGCCGTGGACGATGCCGCCTTTCACGCCGGCACCGGCCAGCCAGGAGGAGTAGGCGTTGCATTGGTGGCTGCGGCCTTTGGTGCCGTCGGCATTGGGCGTGCGGCCAAACTCGGTGGTCCAGACGACGAGGGTGTCGTCGAGCATGCCGCGCGATTTCAAATCGCGGAGCAGGCCGGCGATGGGGCGATCCACGTTGCGCGCGAGCGGGCCGTGGGAGGCCATGTCGCCGTGGGCGTCCCAGTTGTCGTGCGAGCCGATGTCGATCAGCTCGATGAAGCGCACGCCGCGCTCGGCGAGGCGGCGGGCGACGAGGCACTGCCACGCGAAGCCTTTGCTGGAGCCGCGCTCCAGGCCGTAGAGGTCGAGCGTGGCGTCGGTCTCGCCGCTGAGATCGAGCACCTCGGGCATGGTCATCTGCATACCGGCGGCGGTCTCGAAGGATTTCAGCCGCGCGACGAGCGCGGGGTCGGCGGGATGCTGCTGCTGGTGCTTGCGGTTAAAGCGGTCGAGCAGGCTGAGTTCGAGCGCCTGGACTTCGGCGGAGGCGGAGCGGCGGACGAGATTCGGGATCGGGTCCGCGCCTGCGAGCACGCGCGTGCCGCCGTGGATGCCGGGGAGAAAGTCGGAGCTGAAAACCTGCGTGCCCGCATACGGGAGCTGCGGCGCGAGCACGACGAACGACGGGAGGTTGCGGTTTTCCGTCCCCAGGCCGTAGCTGATCCACGAGCCGAGGCTGGGTCGCGCGAAACTCACCGAGCCGGTGTGGATGCCGAGCGTGGCTTGGAAGTGGTCGTTGTGATCGCCGCGCATCGAGCGCACGAGGCAGATGTCGTCCATGCACTCACGGATGTGCGGGAAAAGATCGCTCACCTCGGTGCCGCACGTTCCGCCGGGTTTGAAGCTCCACAGCGGCGGGAGGAAAACGTCGGTGCTTTTGTCGGAAGTGCGTTTGCCGCCATCGGCCTTGAGCCGCGGCTTCGGGTCGAACGAATCCATGTGCGACACGCCGCCGGTCATGAAGAGAAAGATCACGCGCTTCGCCTTGCCGGGGAAATGCGGGGCGCGCGGGGCGAGCGACGACCCGCCGTCCTCGGCGAGCAGGTGGTGCATGATGCCCGGAAACAGCATCGAGCCCGCGACGAGCGAGCGGACCATCTGGCGGCGCGTGCAATTGGTGTGGTTCATTCGAGAAAGACGAATTCGTTCGATCCGAGCAGCACGCGGCAATAGCTGGCGAGGGCGGTTTGCGGGGGCTGGCCGGCGGGGAGGGCGGTCTGCAATTGCGCGAGGTATTCCTGCGCGGCCTTGATTTCATCCGACTCGGCGGGCCGGCCGAGGATGAGCTCGCTCACGTGCGACAGCCGGGTGGTTTCATCGGGAATTTCGCGCGTCACCCGTTCGGCGAGCGCCGCGGCCTGCTCGTGGGCGAACTTCGCATTCATCATCCACAGCGCCTGGAGCGGCGTGTTGCTCACGGGCCGGATGGCGGTGGTCGCGTTGGTGTCCGCGCCGTCGAAGGTCGCGAGGAACGCCTGCCTCCGGAGGCGCTGCTGCATGAGATAGACGCTGCGTTTGTTCGTCGGGAAGTCGCCAAAGAACTGTTTGTGCTGCGTGTATTCCCAAGTGCTCTCACGGGTAAAGGGATGCGGTCCGCCGGGCGACGGATCGAGCGTGCCGGCGATGCCGAGGATCGAGTCGCGCAGTTCCTCCGCACTGAGACGGCGGCGGTTGAAGTGCGAAAGTAGGTTGTTGTTCGCGTCCTTCTCCGCGGCGGCGGGCGTCGCGTCGGACGCCATTTGGTAGGCCCGGGAGTGCATCATCGCGCGGTGCATCGCCTTCACCGACCAGCCGCTGGCGACAAAGCGTTGCGCCAGCCAGTCGAGCAACTCCGGATGCGTCGGTCGCTCGCCGCGCACGCCGAAATCGTTCGGCGTCTTCACCAGCCCGCGGCCGAAGTGGTGCTGCCAGATGCGGTTCACCATCACGCGCGCGGTCAGCGGATTCGCGCGGTCGGTGAGCCAGTCCGCGAGTTCGCGGCGCCCGCTCCCACGCGATTCCGGCGGCAGCGTCTGTCCGCCGAGCACGGTGAGGAAACCGCGCGGCACCTCGTCGCCCGGCGAACGGACGTCGCCCTTTTTGTGCAGCCGCGCATTGGCGATGCGGTTGCTCTCCATCACCGCGTAGGCCTTCGGATAGGCGTCCGCGTTCTGCACCAACTCCTTCTCGCGCACCGCCGCCGCTTCGATTTCGCGCTGTGCGTCCTTCGCGGTGCGCGGCGGTTTTTCCACCGGCACGTTGTCCTCGTCGTGCAGCGACGGCAGCGGGCGCGGCTTCTTCGCCGACGCCAGTTTCTCGGTGCGCTCCAGGGTCTTTTTCTCCTCCCTCAATTTCTTCACGCGCGCATCGATCTGGGCGAGTTCCCGACCTTCCGCGAGCCGCTTCTCCATCTCGGCGGGATCGGCGAGGAGCGGGGTGAAATCCTTCGTGTGCTTGAGGCTCTCCGTGCCGGGAAAGGCGAATCGTGTGCTCTCGAAGATGCCGTAGAGCGCGTAGTAGTCGCGCGCCGACACGGGGTCGAATTTGTGATCGTGGCAGCGCGCGCAACCGAGCGAGAGGCCCAGCACCGTCTTGCCCAGGTTATCGATCAGGTCTTCGAGTGTGAGGTTGAAGTCGTGCGCGCCGGAGCCGAAGCGCCGCGCCGTGGCGAGGTAGCCGGTGGCGATGATTTTTTGAAAGCGATCCTCGTCGCCGGCGGACGGCAGCAGGTCGCCGGCAATCTGCTCGCGCAGAAACTGGTCGTACGGCTTGTCCGCGTTGAAGGCCGCGATGACGTAGTTGCGATACCGGTAGGCCGACGGCACGGGAAAGTCCGAGTTGCAGCCGCTCGTATCCGCGTAGCGCACCACATCCAGCCAGTGCCGGCCCCACTGCTCGCCGTAGCGCGGCGAGGCCAGCAGCCGCTCCACCACTTTCGCGAAAGCGTCTGCCGACGCGTCGGCGAGAAACGCCCGCATCTCCTCCGGCGTCGGCGGCATTCCGGTCAGATCGTAAGTCGCGCGGCGCAGCAGCACGCGCTTGTCGGCATCACCTGCGGGTACGACGCCGCGCTCCTCCATTTTCGCGAGGAGAAAGCGGTCGATGTCGCCGCGCGCCCACGCCGCGTTCTGCACCGCGGGCACCGGCGGATTCGACACCGGCTGGAAGGACCAGAACTTCCGCGCCTCCTCCATGCTCATTGCGCCCGCGACATTCTTCCCGGCCGGTTTCGCGGTGCGCGGATCGGGCAGGCCCATCCGCACCCACTCCTCGAAATCCCGCACCTGCTCCGCGGTCAACCGGTGCTTCGGCGGCATCTGCAAATCCTCATCCGTGTAGCGGATCGCCTCGATCAGCATGCTCTTCTCCGGATCGCCCGGCGTTGCCGCCGGCCCGCTCGTGCCGCCCTTCAAGATGTCGTTGCGCGAGTCGAGCAGCAGGCCGCCCTTGATCTTCTCGCTCTCGGTGCTGTGGCATTTCGCGCAGTGCTCCGACAGCACGGGGCGGATCTTCCTTTCAAAAAAATCGAGCTGCTCCGCCGTCTCTGCAGCCCACCCCAGCCCGCCGCCCAGCGACAGCACCGCGGCCAGCGCGATCGGCAGAAAGCGCGGCGGTTTCAAAGATGAAGCGAGGGCGTTCACGGCGGCGGAGGTTGCAACGCAAACGTATGACCCGCAACGGGGATTTGGCTTTGGCGAAATCTTCGCCCCGGTCCTGCTTAAACGAGCGCGTCCAGAATGGCGTCCGCGGCCCGTCGGGCGGCGCCACGATCGCCGAGTTGGGTGATGACGGCGGCGAGTTCGCGCTGAAGAGTTTCCCGCGCGGCGGGATCGGTCACGAGGCGGAGGACTTCATCGGCGAGCGCGGTGGGGGTGGCGTCGCTCTGCAAAAACTCGCGGGCGATTTCGCGTCCGGCGAGGACGTTGGGCATGCCAAGGAAGGGCACTTTCACGAGCTGCTTTCCGACGATCCACGTGAGCGCGGCCACTTTATAGACGATGCACATCGGCAGTCCGAAAAACGCCGCCTCCAGCGTGGCGGTGCCACTGCAGACGATGCCGGCCGTGGCGCGCTGCATCAGTTCGTGGGAGTTGCGGACGGTGACGCGGCAGAAGTTCTCGCTTTCGCCAAAATGGCGGACGGTCGCGAGCATCGCGTCGGCGAGTTCGTGCGAGGCGGCAGCGGCCTCGAAACGCAGATCGGGGCGGGCGCTTTTCATCCGCTGCGCGGCCTGCACCATGACGGGGAAAATCTTGCGCACTTCCTTTTGGCGGCTGCCGGGGAAAAGGCCGACAAGCTGCGGGTCGCGTGGTTGTCCGGTGCGTTTCGCTTCGAGCGAGTCGAGCAGCGGATGGCCGACGAAGACGGTGGGCAGGCCGCTCTTCTCGTAGAGCGGCTTTTCGAACGGGAAGATGCAGAGCATCAGGTCGAGGTAGCGCGCCATCTTCGGGATGCGGCCGCGGTTCCAGGCCCAAACCTGCGGGCTGATGTAGTCGATGATGCGCACGCCGGGCATGGCGCGTTTCACGGCTTGGGCGAGGCGGAGATTGAAGCCGGGGTAGTCGATGAGGACGAGCGCGCGGGGTTGCACGCGGGCGATGTCGGCGAGCATGCGATTGAACTGCGCTTTGAAGTAGCGGTACTTTTTCAGCACGTCCCAGAGCCCCACCACGGCCTCGTCGGCCCAATCGGTGAAATGATCGCCGCCCAGCGCCCGCATCTCGCGTCCGCCCGCGCCGAAGAATTCCAGCGAGGCATCGCGCTCGTGGAGCGCGCGCATCAACTCCGCTCCGCGGGCGTCGCCACTGGCCTCGCCGGCGATGAGATAGAGGCGGGTGCTCATCGGGGAAAATGACGAATGACGAATGACGGAATGACGAGGGAATGACGAAGCTCGAATGACGAGCGACCGGGAACGCGCCGCGCCGCTTTTCGAGCGTTCGTCATTCGGACTTCTTTCGTCATTCACTACTTCGCCTCGTCGATTTGCCGCGTGATTTCCAATCCCAGCTCCAGCGCCGCCGTCGCCTCTTGCCCGCCGACTTTGGGCTGCGCACCGGCGCGGGCGCAGGCCACGAAGTCCGCGAGTTCGCGCTTGAGCGGCTCGTCCTTTTCCACCGGCACCGGCTCGCGGACGATGCGCTGGCCGGCGAACTCGGTGACGAGCGTGCTGTCGGTGGCGACACCGAGGATTTTGCCAATGAAGGAGCTTTCCTTTTCGTCCTCCCGGGCGAGGCGGAGCAGGTAGCCGCTCTGGCTTTGGTAATCGAGCGAGAGGTAGGCGTCCTGCTGGAAGACGCGGATCTTGCGCAGCTTTTCCTGGCTGATGCGGCTCGCGGTGATGTTTGCGACGCAGCCGTTTTCAAAACGCAGCCGCACGTTGGCGATGTCCTCGCGTTTGCTGAGCACGGAGACGCCGACGGCATCGACCTGCGCGACGCGCGAGTGCACGAGGTGCAGGATGATTTCGAGATCGTGGATCATCACATCGAGCACCACGCCGACGTCGAGGCTGCGGCCGGGGTAGGGCGAAAGGCGGGTGGCCTCGATGAAGCGCGGGCGGGTGAGCCGGGCTTCGAGCGCGGAGAGCGCGGGGTTGAAGCGCTCGATGTGGCCGACCTGGAGCACGAGCCCGCGCTGCTGCGCGAGGTCGCACAGCTCGCGCGCCTGCTCGGGCGTTTCGGTGAAGGGCTTCTCGACGAGGACGTGCTTGCCGCGTTCGAGCAGGGCCTTGGCGATGGCGAAGTGCGTGGTCGTCGGCGTGGCCACGGTCGCGGCGTCGATGGCGTCGGCAAAGGTGTCGAGCTGCGAGAAGGCGCGGGCACCGTGCTGCGCGGCGATTTCACGGGCGACCTCGTCGCGCTCATCAAGCACTGCGGCGAACTGCACATCCGGTAGCGCGGCAAAAATGCGCGCGTGGTTTTTGCCCATGCTGCCCGCGCCGATGACGCCGAGGCGGAACGGGGATGGCGCGGAGGGATGGACCGCAGATGACGCAGATGACGCGGATGGGGAAGGCATGAGGAGGATGGGGGAGGGGATTTGCTGGCGTTAGTTTGATCGGAGAATCAAGGGCGGGTGACGGCCACGCGTTTCCATTCGAGTTTGGCGTGTTTGAAATTCAAGAGCAGAGCGACTTCGAGGCCGGTGATGTTGAGGTAACCGAGCATTTGGGCGACGTGAAGTTCAGTGAATTCTGGAACCACCTTCGGATCCACGATGACCAGTTCGCCGGCGATGATGTCTGGGATGAAAGTGCCAATCGGTACGCCTTTGTAAGACACGGGAAATTGCTTCTGCCGCGTTCCGGCAATGCTCCGCAGGCCCAGTTCCACTTCCATCGCGCGTTCATAAATTCGCTCGTCCTGTCCGGGCTTGAGTTCATTCAGAACCTCCATCGCGGCTCCGATGATCTCCCGCGTCAGATCCCCATGCTTGAATTCATTTTTCATCATCTTCTCCTATCTGCGAAATCTGCGTGATCTGCGGTAAATTCCTCCGCGTCATCCCATTACCCCGAAGATCGAAATACGGTGGTCGTCCGCCAGCGCGGCGAGTTTTTCCTTTTCCAAAAGCAGCGTCTTGCCGGCCTCGACGCCAATGGCGCGGATGCGGGCGTCGCGGGCGGCTTCGAGGGTGAGCGGGCCGATGACCGGCACATCGAAACGGAAGTCCTGATTCGGCTTCGAGACTTTGACCATGATGGCGTCTTTGCGTCCGAGTTCGCCGCCGCGTTTGAGCGCCGCGTTGGTGCCCTCAAAGGCCTCGACTGCGAGCACCGTGCCGTTTTTCACGACCACGGTTTGGCCGATGTCGAGGCGCGCGGATTCCTTCGCGATGTGAAAACCGTAGCGCACGTCGTCCTCCACGCGCGGCTTGAGCAGCGGGCCGGCGATGAGCCCGGCGGGCGCGAGGTATTCGTCCATGAAAGTGGTCGCCGGGAGCAACTCGACGCCGATGGTCTGCATCTCGTCGGCGATGGCGCCGAAGATGGATTCCGCGTTGCGGCGCTTGAGCTTCGCGAGGACGACCAGCGCCTTGATGTCGGGGCGGAGGTCGAAAAGATTGCGCGGATGGATTTGGCCGGACATGACCGCGTGCGTGGCCCCCGCTTTTTTCAGGAAACCGAGCAGTTTGCCGAGTTGGCCGACGCGCAGCCATTCGAGTTCATCCACGAGCGGCGCGAGCGCGGGATCGGTTTCATTTTGAAAAGCCGCCACCACGAGCCGCGGCACTCCGGCCCGGCGGGCGGCCCCGGCCATCGCCTGCGGGTAGGTGCCGTTGCCGGCGATGATCGCGAGTGTCTGCGGGATGCTCAAGGCGGGCGACTCTACGGAGCGCCGCGCGCGGTTGGCAAGGCGGCGGACGTGCCGACGATCGACGGGAAAAGTTTCAGAAAATGCGCTTGCCGGTGTCCGGGCGGCAAACCACCGTTCCCCGCGCATTCCGCATCCTCTTTGACCAATGGCACTCACGACCACCGAACTCGAACTTCCCGACGCCGCCGCCCGCACGCAGCAGAGTGACGAGGTGCGGGATATCCTCGGGGAAAAGCTTATCCTCAATATGGGGCCGTCGCATCCGGCCACGCACGGGGTGCTGCGGCTGATTCTGGAGCTGGACGGCGAAATCATTACGAAGGCCACGCCGGACATCGGCTACCTGCATCGCGGCGACGAAAAGATCGCCGAGAACATGACCTACAACCAGTTCGTGCCTTACACGGACCGGCTGGATTACCTCGCGCCGATCGCAAACAACGTGGCCTACGCGCTGGCCGTGGAGAAGCTGATGGGCTGGACGCTGCCGCCGCGCGGACAGGCCATCCGGGTGATCTGCTGCGAGATCGCGCGCATCTCGTCGCACTTGCTCGGCGTGGGTTGCTTCGGGATGGATTGCGGAGCGATGACGGTCTTTCTCTACACCTTCACGGAGCGCGAAAAGATCTACAATCTCGTGGAGCTGCTCAGCGGCGCGCGCTTCACCACGAGCTACACGCGCGTGGGCGGGCAGACGCGCGATCTGCCGGAGGCGTTCCTGCCGCTGCTGGAGAAATTCCTCGCCGAGCTGCCGCCGGTGATCGCCGAGATCGACAGCCTCCTTTCCCGCAATCGCATCTTTGTGGACCGCACGAAGGACATCGGGACGATCTCGAAGGAAGACGCCATCGCCTATGGGCTCACCGGGCCCAATCTGCGCGCCTCGGGCGTGGATCACGATCTGCGGAAGAAGCGCCCCTACCTCGGCTACGAGCAGTATGATTTCGATGTGCCGATCGGGTCGGTCGGTGACTCCTACGATCGCTACACGGTGCGGATGGCGGAGATGCGGGAGTCACTGCGCATCCTGCGGCAAGTCATCGACACCCTTCCGGGAGGGCCGATCAACGTGACGGACGCGAAGAATTTCCCGCCGGCGAAGATGACGGTGCTGACGAAGATGGAAGAGTTGATCCACCACTTCATCGTCCACACCGAGGGGATCGACGCGCCGGCGGGCGAGGTCTATTTTGGCCACGAAAATCCGAAGGGTGAACTCGGCTTCTACATCAACAGCAAAGGCGGAGGCACTCCGCACCGGCTGAAGATCCGCAGCCCCTCATTCTGCAATCTCTCGATCCTCCCGAAAATCCTGCCCGGCCACATGATGAGCGACGTCGTCGCCATCCTCGGCTCGCTCGATTTCGTGATGGGCGAGTGCGACCGGTAGGCGGGGTCTTCGGAACGCGGTTACTCCCCGGTGTGCTCGGCGATGCAGTGCTTGATCGCTTCGAGGCTCACCGGTTTGGCGAGGAAGGGGAAGCCGCCGATGTCCTGCTTCGTCTCCGAGCGCGAAACGATCGCGGTGAGGAAGACGATGGGCACCTGGGCGAGGAGCGGGTCGGAGCGGATCTGCTGGGCGACGTCGCCGCCGTCGATCTTGGGCATGACGATGTCGAGAAAGATGATGTCGGGTTTGAACTCCCGCGCCTGAAGCCAGGCGTTGGTTCCGTCGTTTTCCTCCAGGACCTGGAAGTTGCCGGTTTTTTCGAGGGTGAGCTTGAGGAGCCGGGTGAAACCGGCTTCGTCATCGACGATGAAGATGCGTTTTTTTTCCATAGGTGGTGGCGGGAGGCGGCGGGCTAGGCCTGAAACATGACGGTCACACGCGCGCCGCCCTCCGGGAGGTTGCGAAGGTCGATGGTTCCGCCGTGCAGGTCGATGATTGTTTTCACCACGGACAGCCCGAGGCCGGTGCCCTGGCCGGTGGGTTTCGTCGTGAAAAATGGCTCGAAGACCTTTGCCAGTTTGTCTTCGGCGATGCCGGGGCCGGTGTCGTCGATTTCGGCGACGACGATGGTTTCGCCCACGCGAAAGGACTCGGAGCGCTGGTCGCCGATGTTGCTGCCGACGCCGGTGAGCTGTTTTGAGTACGTGCGGACCGTGAGAACTCCGCCGCCGCTCATGGCGTGGATCGCGTTGGTGAAAAGATTGACGAACACCTGGCTGATCTTGTCGGAGTCGAGCGCGAGCTGGGGGAGACCTTCCTGCAGTTCGCGCTGGACCTGGCAGCCGCGTTTCATCTCTCCGCGCACGAGCTGGAGGGCTTGATTGATGATGATGTTGATACTGGCGCGGCGGACTTCGAGCTGCTTCGGCGCGGAGAAATCCAGCAGGCCGCGGATGACGCCGTCCGCGCGGTGGAGCGCGTCGGACATTTCTTTCAGGATGAGCGGCGCGGTCTCGTCCTCGATGGCAAGCGTGGAGAGGTACTCCAGCCCCATTTTCATGATGGCGAGCGGGTTCTTGACCTCGTGGGCGACGCCGGCTGCGAGGCGCCCGACGGACTTCATTTTCTCGGCGTCCACGAGCTGGAGCTGCGTGGCGCGGAGATCCTGGTGGGCTTCCTGGAGGTCCTTCACCGCGGCCATGAGATCTTCGCGGCGGGCTTTCAGGTCGGCATTGGCCTGCTTGAGGTGCAGCTCCGCGAGCTTTTGCAGCGAGACGTCGCGGCTGATGGAGACGAGCCCGACCGCGCGGCCCTCGCTGAGCCACGGAATCTTGGTGGTCAGCAACCAGCGCACATGACCCCCGGCGTCGGCCGCCTTTTGCTCGTGATCATACAGCGGCTGGCCGCTGCGGATGATCGCCATGTCTTCCTCATGCAGGACGCTGGCGACGGGATCTGGGAAAAAATCAAAGGGGGTCCGGCCATTGACCTCGGAGAATTCGCTCGCGCCGAGAAAGCGCAGATGCGCGGCGTTATCGAGCAGATACCGGCCCTCGGCGTCTTTCAGAAAGACGAGATCGGGGAGATTGTCGATGAGCGCGCGGAGCAGGTGCCGCTCGGTGGCGAGCTGCTCCTCCATCGTCTTGATCGCCGTGATCTCGCGCGAGATGCCGCACGTCCCGATGATCCGCCCCTCCCGGTCGCGCAGCGGCAGCTTGGTCGTCAGCGTCCACGAGATTTCGCCGGAGGTCAGCGTCTTCGATTCGATTTTGCCGAGGATCGGCTGTCCGGTTTCCATGATGCGCCGTTCGTCCTCCAGCATCTGCCGCGCGGCCTCGGGATCGAAAAAATCGCCGTCGGTCCGTCCGTAGGCCGCCTCGGGCGACGTGAGGCCGAAGAAATCCCTGAGGGCGCGGTTAATGCGGATGAAGCGGCTGCGGCGGTCTTTGAAATAGATGCGGTCGGGAATGTTTTCGAGCAGCGTGCCCAGCAGTTCCCGCTCGTGTGCGAGCTGCGCGTCGGCGCGCGCGCGCTCCACCGCGTAGCGCAGGGCGCGGTGCAGCAGGTGGGGCACGATCCGCCCTTTCACGAGATACTCCTGCGCGCCGAGTTGCACGGTTTGCAGCGCCAGATCTTCGTCCTCCAGATCGCTCAGCACCACCACGGGCAGGTCCGGCGCGGCTTTGCGGAAAGCGGTGAACGTGTCCAGCCCGTGGCTGTCCGCGAGTTCGAGGTCGAGCAGCACCGCGTGAATCCCGCCGGCACCCAGGCGGGAGACCGCGCCGGCCAGGCTGTCCGCTTCCGCTCCGATGACGAAGCGGGAGTGCGGCTCCTCGTTGACCATCTCGCGCAAAAGAAACACATCGCTGTGATGCTGGACGGCCAGGAGCACGCGCAGTTTGGCAGTTGGGTTGGTGGGCATGGCGGGTCCGCGAGTCTGGCGCACGCGAGGTCCGCGAGGCGAGCTACTTCGGGCAGACCGCAGTGATCGCCGCGCGCAGCGAGGTCAGCGTGAAGGGCTTCGTCACGACCAGGTCCACGCCCGGCGGGCGTTCGCCCGGTGAGGTTGCTGCGCAGCAAATAGCTGCCTTCGC
>CAYQBV010000084.1:0-4673 GCA_964415705.1 uncultured Chthoniobacter sp.
GGGTCGCAGGCCAGGAGGGTGCTCGGATCCTGCACGTAGCAGAAGCCCTGGGTGATCGCGGCAAAGGGGAGTTGCCCGACTTTGATGGCGAGCGGGTGGGCCGGCGACGGCTCGGCGCCGGGGAGGCTGCGGAGGAGTTCGGCAAAGGGGATGAGGAGTTCGTTGGCGCGGACGTGGAGGTCGGCGGGCTGGTTGTTCCAGGCGCAAAGCAGTTCGGTGGCCTCGGGGCCGAACGAGGCGTTCCAGCGCGCGAGGAGAAACTCGGGATGCGAAGTGGAGATCGACGGGCCGGCGCTGGCCAGGGCGGTTTCGAGCGCGGGTTTTTCGCGAAGGGTGCGGCGGAGGATGGCGTTCACCAATCCGCGGGCGCGGCCGGCAAGGTTGACGGTTTCATTGACCGCGGCGTGATCCGCGGTGCGCATGTGGAAGATCTGGTAGAGCCCGAGGCGGAGGACGGCGCGCGTCTCGGGATCGATGGAGCCGTCGCGGAGCTGGCCGATGAGGAAATCGAGCCGGCTCAGATTGCGCAGGACGCCGAAAAACGTCTCCATGAAAAACGCGCGGTCGAGGGAGGAGAGCGTTTCGCGTTCGAGGGCGGTGTGGAGGATTTCGTCGGAGAAATGCTTGCCCTTTTCCCATTCGAGGAGTGCGTGGATGCAGGATTGGCGAGGGTTGGGCATGGGGAAAAGGATGAGGGAGGAAGGATGAGGGATGAAAGCGGAAAGCGGAAAGCGCGAGGGCGCGAGGGCGCGAGGGCGCGCCGGTAACGTAGCGCAAGCCTCCGGCTTGCCGTATCGCAGCGCGTCCCGCCTGCCTCCGGGTCGCAGTGAGATGATGCGCTTCCCGCAGTCGCGCGCGGGGGCAAGCGGGACGCGCTGCGATACGGCAGGCGGAGACGCCTGCGCTACGGGCGGAGCCGGGACCGCCGCGGTACGGCAGGCGGGACGCCCGTCCCACTACGGACGACCGACGGCGTAGTAGTCGAAACCGAGTTCGCGCATTGTCTCGGGGTTGAAGAGATTCCGTCCGTCGAAGATGAGCGGGGTGTGCATCTGGGCCTTCACTTCGGCAAAATCCTGGTTGAGGAATTCTTTCCACTCCGTGGCGAGGAGCAGTGCTTCCGCGCCCTTCACGGCCGCAAGTGGGGTGGATACGAGTTTCACTTTCGTGGGGTCGATCAGCTTCCACTCCACGGCTTTCTCCGCACCCTTCGGATCGTAGGCGGTGACGTGCGCGCCTTCGGCGACGAGGCGGTTGACGAGTTCGATGGCGACCGAGTTGCGAACGTCGTCCGTGTCCGGCTTAAAGGTCAGGCCCCAGACCGCAATGTGTTTGTCTTTCAGCACCCAGAGGGACTCACGGAGCTTCTTGATGAAACGATCCAGCATGCCCTCGTTGATGCGCTCGACTTCCTCAAGAAGCGCAAAAGGCGTCCCGAGTTGGCGGCTGATGGCGATGAATGCCTTCACGTCCTTTGGGAAACACGACCCGCCGTAGCCCAGGCCGGCATTGAGGAAATTGCGGCCGATCCGTTTGTCCATGCCGATGCCGTCGGCGACCATTTCCACGTCTGCCCCGGTGGCTTCGCAAATCGCGGCGACGGCGTTGATGTAGCTGATCTTGAGCGAGAGAAAGGAGTTCGCCGCGTGCTTGATCAGCTCGGCGCTATTGATGTCGGTGACGAGGATCGGCGCCTTGAACGGCTCATAAACCTGCTTCATCAAGTCGGTGGCGCGCTGGCTGGAGGACCCGATGACCACGCGGTCCGGGTTCATCAGATCGGGTACGGCGCAGCCCTCGCGGAGGAATTCAGGATTGCTGACCACGTCAAATTCCGCGCCCTTGTTGTAGCGCTTGATGGTTTCGGCGACATTTTCGCCAGTCTTCACCGGCACGGTGGATTTATCGACCACGACCCGGTATTGGCCGGGCTTGAGCACGCCGGCAATCTCCCGGGCGACACGCTCGATATACGTGAGATCGACCGAACCGTCGGGTTGGGGCGGCGTGGGCACGGCGATGAAAATGATCTGCGAATGATCGACGCCATCCTCAATCGAGTTCGTGAAACGCAGGCGCTTGGCGCCCACGTTCCGGTGGACGAGGTCTTCGAGCCCCGGTTCATAGATCGGAATTTTTCCCGCCTGAAGGGCATCCACTTTCCGCTGGTCGTTATCCACGCAAACGACGTGATGGCCGACTTCAGCGAAGCAAGCGCCTGAGACGAGGCCGACGTAACCGGAGCCGATGATGCAGAGTTCCATTATAGCAGTTGTATTGGTTGTTATTATTTAGGCTTTGGCAAAAAATTTGTGGACTAAAGGCGAGAGCCTCCGACAGCGCAAGGACGAACAGTTTGCCCGCTGAAAGCACATCGGTGGCCAGGGGTCACCGGTTCTTGCCGCTGCCGCTGCCGCTGGAGATGGCGTTCGGGTCGAGCGAGAAGGGGATGCGGATATTCGGCAGATCTTTCAGGGTAAAGGTGACGAGCACCCCGACTTCGTTGACGCCGCGATTGTCGCGCACGCTGAGGCCGAGGGAGGCCACCCAACTCGAAAGGTCGCGGTGAACTTGATAGACTTGGTTCTCGAGCACACTGTCGTTGAATTCATATTGGTCGCGGAAGCTGAAAGCCCAGTTGTCATTCACGCGGTAGTAGCCGCCGAAGCTGACGAGATTGCTGTTGGGGAACTGGCTGTTCCCATCAATGAAGCGCTGGCCGAGGTTCACACTCAACGACTGGTTCACCATCAGATTCAGCGACGAGTTGATCTCCGTGAAGCCGGAGTCGAGGAGCGGGAGCTGGGAGTCGAGATGGAAGCTCATCCACGGGAGCGGATTCCAGCGGATGCGGTTGAAGACGTTGGAAAACGTCCCGGTGTCCGCGAGCACGGAGTAGCCGCCGAAGTTCGGGCGGTCGATGTTCACGTCGAGAAAGGTGTCGATCTCAAACCAGTTGAGCGTGTCGTTGTCGCGGCGGGTTTGCAGGCGGTTGCGCACGCCGAGCCGGAGGATCGACCAGTTGTCGAGCGAGTCGATGGTATTGAACTGCGGAAAGTCGATGGGTGCGAGCTGGGTGGAGCGGTTTAGGCGGTCGAACTGCAGGATGCTCCCGGGGTCTTTGTCGGAAAAAACGAACGAGGCGTTCAGGTAGGGCTGTACCACATGGCGCATCCCGTCGAGGCCCCACATCCGCGACTGCACGTCTTCGTAGGCTTTCGAAAACTTGAACGATGACTCGAATCCGGCCGTGAGCGCAGGGCGGAAAAGCGCTCCGCGGGTCCGGAGGAACTGGTCCACCGTGGTCTCCGTGGAAACCGTGTCCGGACCACCGTCTTTTCCGGGTGTGGTCACCTTCCTCGTCGTTGTGACCGCCTCCGTGAAGCCGCTGTCGCCGTAATAGGTGGCGCGCAGGCCGAACCTCGGCACGAAGGACAGGAAGCCGAAGTAAGTGCCGGGAAGACTGAGCTGGTGATAGGTGTCGGCGCGGAAGGTTTCATAGTCCGGGAACGCCGATCCTTTCGCGAAATTGCGCCGCAGGAAGCCCGCGCTGGTTTCACCGTCGTAGAAAAACGGGCTCTTGAAAACCGGCTGCCGTTTCACGTCGAGAGCCAGCTCCGGCAGCCGCTCGGTGCCGTCGAATTCATCATTGATCTGCTCCCGGCCCAGAAGCGTGAGGGTGTAATCTTCATCCCATTTGGTGATCGCCAGCAGGTTGTCCGGATTCGGGTCCGTGCGGAATTCCCCCTCGTCGAAGTCCTGCAAGTACCGTTGGTCGCTCAGCTTGTTGATGTTCACCGTGGTGAAAATGTCCTCCGTCCAGTAGGTGCGATCCTGCAGCGTCACGCGATAACGGCTCGGGTCGATGCGTTCGCGGTTCAGGCTCGTCTTATTCGTCCCCGGATCCGAATCCTGAATGTAGTAGCTCAGGAAGCGCCCCCAGTTCTCGTCGCCCTGCACCTCCCGGTCCTTGCGCTGCTCTTTCGTCTCGCTGGTGCTGCGGAGGAAATTGCCCTGCCGTTTCGCCGCGCCCCAGCGACCCTCCAGACCCACGCCCACGCCCCGATCCGAGAGCACGTCGAGCCGGAGCTTTCCCGAGATGTGCTCGGTCAGCGGAAAGCTCGTCTCCGTCAGTAGATACGCTCCCCACGTGTTGGTGTAGCCGGGGATGAACATGAAGCCCGAGTCCTGATTCAGCGACTGGTAGAGATACGGATACCAGAAGACCGGAGTGCGTCCGACGTAGAGTTTCACGTTGGAGAAAACCACGCGGTCCTTCGTGTAAATGCGCACCGTTTTCGCGCGGAGAAAGTAATCCGGCTTCGAGGAATCGCTCGTGGTAAAGAGCCCGTCCTTCACGAGGTAGGCATTGGAACCGAGCGTCGAGAGACTCCGGCCACCGAAACGGAAAGGCATCGCTTCGCCCTGGAAATCGGCGGTGCTGAAAACCTTCGTCTCCAGATTGTAGAGCGCCCGCTCCGCGGTGAAGAGACGGCCCTCGCGATACATCCGCACGTCGCCGGAGAGATACACGTCGCGCGTTTCCGGGTTGTACTGGCCGTAGTCGCAGTAGATCGCCGTGTCCTTGTAGCGGATGACCACGTTGTCCTCCGCAATCGCCAACCCGTTTTCCACGCGGGTGGACTCCGAGGTGATCTCGATCGGGATGTCGC
>CAYQBV010000084.1:4773-14649 GCA_964415705.1 uncultured Chthoniobacter sp.
GTACGGTCCGGCATGTCCTTTTTCTCCATCCTCGCCGTCGTCGTCATGCTCGTGCTCGTGGGGGTCGGGATCGTTCTCGGTGTGGTGGCCGTGGCCCTCACGTTCGCGTTGGTCGCGGCAGGTGTGGTCTCGTCGTCCGTCATGATCGGCGTCTGGCGCGGCCAGGCGCAAGCGGGGCTCCGGGCGTTTCTGCTCCAGCTCGGCGTGCTCGGCGGCATCCCCGCCGGGATGCTCTGCGCCTGGGTCGGCACCACCTTGTGGAAGGAGATCGACAGTGCGCTCGTCGTGACTTTGGTCGCGGGCGGGCTGGCCGGCGCGCTCGGCGGCGTGGTCGTGGCGCTGATGTTCGACTTCGTGGCGGGCCGCGTGCAGCGCTGGCTCGGCGCGCCGCTCGAGGGCGCGAAAGTGCGGGAACTGCCGCACGTCTAAGCCCGATCTCGACAGCCGCCGCGTGCCGTTTTACAACGCGCGCCCATGTCCACCAGCCTCCCGCTTTCCACCGCCGCCGCGCTCTCCGGCGGGGCCGCCCGCCTCGCCACCTCCAAGGTCCTCGTCGGCCTCGACGGCTTCGTCGATACCATCCTCCACGTCGTCGCCCAGCGGGAATCCGCCACGAAATACACGCGGCTCACCCGCATGCGCGACTTTGCCGCCCGCATCGATGCCGCCGCCGGGTTGAGCGCCAATTTCGAGTTCGTCACGCAGATGGTGAAGCTCGGCGGCAATGGCCCCATCATGGCCCACGCCCTCGGCCGCGCCGGGCTGCCCACCACCTACATCGGCAACCTCGGCGCGCCCAATATCCATCCCATTTTTGCGCCGTTCGCCCGCGAGGCGCGCGTCATTTCCATCGCCGAACCCGGCTACACCGACGCCATCGAATTCGAGGACGGCAAGCTCATGTGTGGCAAGCACGAGAGCCTCAAGGAAGTGAACTGGGCGAATCTCCTCCGGCATCTCCCCGAGGAAAAACTTCTCGCCATCTTCCGCGAGTCCGCGCTCATCGCGCTCGTGAACTGGACCATGCTCACCCAGATGTCCGCCATCTGGACGAAGCTCGCGACCCGCATCGCCCCGAAGCTTGGCGGCGAAAAGCGCTGGCTCTTTTTCGATCTCGCCGATCCCGCGAAGCGCTCGCGTGAGGATCTCGCCGCCGCGCTGCGGCAAATCGCGCGCTTTCAAAAGCACTTCCGCGTCATCCTCGGCCTGAACCTCCAGGAAAGCCGGCAGGTCGGTGAAGTCCTCGGCTTTCCTGCGCCGGAGGAAACCTACGGCACCGTGGCCCAGCACGCCTCGGTGCTGCGCGACGCGCTGAAGGTCGATACCGTCGTCATCCACCCCACGCACTTCGCCGCCGCCGCGGATGCCAGTGGTGCCGCGCACGTCGTCGGTCCCTTCACCGCGAAACCGAAAATCACCACCGGCGCGGGCGATCATTTCAACGCCGGTTTTTGCGTCGGCCGGCTCCTCGGCCTCGACCTCGCCTCCAGCCTGCAAAGCGGCGTGGCCACCTCCGGCTACTACGTCCGCCACGCCGCCAGCCCGTCGCTCAAGGAACTGGTGAAGTTTCTCCGCACGCTGTGAATGGAGATGCGGAATGGCGAATGACGAATGACTTGGGTGCTCCATCGCGCTGAGGGATGGGGAGCGCACGCGCCCTCGCGTGCCGTTTCCGGCGCCCTCGCCGGAAACCTTGCTGACGCTTGCTTCGCGGACGCCACCCTCTGCGGAGCGCGGGGCTGCTGCGGGAGCACCAGCACGGTCGTCGGCGAGGGCGCCGGCGACAGCCCGCGAGGGCGCGGACGCTCCCTGGGAACGTCGGTCCGCAATGGTCGCAGTGACGAATGATCAAAGTGGAAGCGCGGTTCGCCCGCGCTCCCTCGTTTCGTCAATTTTCTCCCGCTTACGGCACCAGATCATCCGGCGTCAGCGTGTAGCCGATGAGCGTTTTCGCGCGGAGGATTTGGCCGAGTTGGCTGATGTCCGCCTCGATCAGCGTCTGGCCGTTTTGCTCGATGCTCACGAGGTAGGTATCGATGCGCTCGCCGTGGATGAGCATCGTGGATTGGTGCGCTTTGATGACGGGCGGCGTCATCGCGCGCTTCTGCCCCTGGATCATTGCGAGCAATGACGGATCGACGAGTTCGCGGAGCGCCGTGTCGAGGCCGGCCGAGTCGAGGCTGATGCGACGGTCTTCGATCAGGCGGTCGCCGCGGTGCAGCGTCCAGCGGAGGAGATTATCCGCGGCATTTTCGGATGGCGTGATCGTGACCAGCGTGCGGTAGGCACTGGCGTCCTGGCCGATCGCTTCGCGCAATGTCAGCCCAACCGTGAACTGCCGGGTGGCCAGCGTTTTCTTCAGCTCCCAGGAGCCATCCCACACGATCCGCTGGCGCTCGGAGCCGGGGAGGTTGGTGAGCAGGTTGCCGGAAAACTCGATGACCCGCGAACGCTCGGCGATCTGGAAGCGCGGATGAACGCGGAGGTGGCCGAGGCGCCGCTGGTCGCTGTAGATATTCAGGGCGGACGGCTGCTCGTGCATGAGGAGCAGCTTCACCACGTGCCCCACGGGGACCTCGCGCAGCGCGGCATCGCCCGCGCCCACATGCTGGCGCACGAGCAACCCGGCCATGACGAGCCAAAACACGACGATCAGTGCGGCGCAGGTGCGGTAGAGCATCGGCGCGGGCTACCGCTTCTTTTCCACCAGCGCGTAGGCGTTGTGGTTGTGGATGGACTCGAAATTTTCCGCCTCAATCCGGTACCAGCTGATGTCCGCCACGCCGTCCGCGCGGGCGGCGATGTTGCGGACGAGGTCCTCGACGAAGACGGGATTTTCGTAGGCGCGCTCGGTCACGGCTTTTTCGTCAGGGCGCTTGAGCAGGCTGTAGAGCTCGCTCGACGCGCAGTCCTCCACGAGGCGGATCATGTCCTCGATCCACACGGGTCGCGCGAAGCGGATGGAAAAAGTCACGTGCCCGCGCTGGTTGTGCGCGCCGTGCTGGCTGATCGCCTTCGAGCAGGGGCAGAGCGTGGTCACCGGCACGATCACCGTGACGATGAAATCCACGACGCCTTTTTCGAGCGTGGCCGCGAAGCGCGCATTGTAGTCCATCATGCCCACCGCTCCGGTCACCGGCGCGGGTTTTGCGAGGAAAAAGGGGAACTCGAAATCCACGTGCGCGCTCTCCGAAGCCAGGCGCGCCGTGAGTTGGTGGAGGATCGTGTGGATGTTATCCACGTGCAGTTCGGGGCCAAACTCATTGAGCACCTCCACGAAGCGGCTCATGTGCGTGCCTTTGAACTGGTGCGGCAAATCCACGGTCAGCGCCGCCGTGGCGATGGTGTGCTGGACCGCCCGCGCCTTGTCGCGGATCTGCATCGGGTAGCGCAGCGCGCGGACGCCCACGCGGTCGATGGCGATGCGGCGGTTGTCGGGTTCGTTTTGGGTGTCTTTGAGCGGCTGTTCCATGGGCGCAAAGGACATACCACAAAACCCCACCCCGCAAACCGCGAATGGCGACTGCCGCCGCTTACTCGCGGTCGCGGCTGGTCAGGCGGTGAATGTCGCGGGAGTAGTAGAGATACAGGGCGCTGCCGACGGCCAGCATCCCGCCGGCGATGTAGGCCATGAGCAGGTCGCGGTCTTTGGGATCGAGCGTGTTTGGCACCATGACCAGCCCTCCGATCGCCGCCAAACCGAAGAGGCCGATCAGGAGGTAGCGCGCCCAGACTTGGCGGCGCCACAGGGCGATGAGCAGGGCGGTCGTCCACAGAACACTGGCGAAAATCGCGGGGGTCGTCAGCCCGGTGGTGCCGAGGGGCAGCGCGTTGAGGAAAAAGGCTACGCCGGTGCAGAAGAAGAGGAAAATCACGAAAACTCCCCAGCGGGCACGACCGACGTTGCCGTGGCTCCGATGCTTGCGCGCCCGCTGACGCGGAGGCGGGCGGCGCATTTTCGGAGGTGGTGGCCGCGGTCCCGGTTTCGCACCGGGCGCCGGGGCCTTTGCTTGCGGGGCCGGTTGCTGCGGCACGGGAGTCGGCGCGGAGTCGGCTGGAGGTTGATTGGGGTCGGGACCGGAGGGCATGATGAAGTGAGCCGGAAACTGAAATGAATTTCCGGGCTGGGCCAGCGGAAAAATGCGCCGCGGGCAAATCCATCCCGCTCCTTGCCTCCCGCTCCTCCCCTCCGGCATGGTGCCGGTCTTCATGCGCGCCTATCACGACCTCCTCCGCCTCGTCCTCGATCACGGCAGCTTCAAACCCGACCGCACCGGCACCGGCACGTATTCCATCTTCGGCGCGCAGGCGCGCTTCGATCTCAGCGCAGGATTTCCCCTGCTCACCACGAAGAAGCTGCACCTCCGCTCGATCATCCACGAACTGCTCTGGTTCCTCGCCGGCGACACGAACGTGCGCTACCTCCGCGAAAACGGTGTGACCATTTGGGACGAGTGGGCCGGTCCCGCCGGCGATCTCGGCCGCGTCTATGGCGCGCAGTGGTGCGACTGGCGCACCGCCGACGGACGCTCCATCCACCAGATCGACGACGTCATCGCGCAGATCAAAGCGAACCCCGACTCCCGCCGCCTCATCGTCAGCGCGTGGAATCCCGGCGAGATCGCGCAGATGGCGCTGCCGCCCTGCCACGCGCTCTTCCAGTTCTTCGTCCTCGACGGCCGCCTGAGCTGCCAGCTCTACCAGCGCAGCGCCGACCTCTTCCTCGGCGTCCCCTTCAACATCGCCAGCTACGCGCTGCTCACCATGATGGTCGCGCAAGTCTGCGACCTCGCGCCCGGCGACTTCGTCCACACCTTTGGCGACCTCCACCTTTACGCCAACCACCTCGACCAGGCCCGCGAGCAGCTCACCCGCGAGCTCCGCCCGCTGCCGACGATGACCCTCGACTCCGCGATCCGCGACCTCCACGCGTTTCGTTACGAAAGTTTCACCCTCACCGGCTACGACCCCCATCCCGCCATCAAGGCGCCCATCGCCGTATGATTGGCAGATTCCGCGCACAAAGGCGCAAAGGCCCAAAGGGCTCTGGGGTGTCAGAAATTGGCGGGCTGTCCGTCCTTCGTGCCTTTGTGCCTTTGTGCGCGGCCACCTCTCTCGTCCAGTGAAAGCGATCGCCGCCATGTCCTTGAACCGCGTCATCGGGCGCGGCGGGCAGATACCGTGGCACATTTCGGAGGATTTCCAGTGGTTCAAAAAAGTGACCACCGGCCATGTCGTGCTCATGGGGCGAAAGACGTTTGAGTCGCTCGGCAAGCCGCTGCCGAATCGCACGAACGTGGTCCTCACGCGCGGGGACGACATCCCGGGTGTGACCACGCTGCACAATCTCGCCGACCTTTCCGCGAGCCACTACGCGCCGCGCGAAATCTTCGTCATCGGCGGCGCGGAGATCTACGCGCAACTGCTGCCGCGCTGCCGGGAACTGTATCTCAGCGTGGTGCTCCGCGAGGTGGAAGGGGATGCGTTCTTCCCGCCGTTCGAGGACGGCTTTGAGCTGATCGACGTGCCGCTGCGCCACGCGGAGTTCGAGGTGCGGCACTACCGCAACCTGCACGCATGAACCGCCCGCTTTTCGCGCTCGCCGCCGCGCTGCTCGCGCTGTTTTCTCCCCGCGTGTCCGCGACCGAAACCGCTCCGCGCAATCCCGTGCTGCTCATCCATGGGCTCAAGGACGACGCCCGCAAAATGGAGCCGCTGGCGCGCTATCTCCGCGCGCAGGGTTGGGATGCGAGGACGATGAGCCTGCGCCCGAGTTGGGGGCAGAAAGGGCTCGACGTGCTGGCGGGGCAGGTCGCGGATTTCATCGGGGAGAACTACGCGCCCGGCGAGAAGATCGACCTCGTGGCCTTCAGCATGGGCGGGCTGGTCACGCGCTACTACCTCCAGCGGCTCGGCGGGCTGGAGCGCGTGCAGCGCTACGTCACCATCTCCGCCCCGCACGGCGGCACGCTGCTCGCGTATCTCATCCCGAACGATGGCTGCCGCCAGATGCGCATCGGCAGCGCCTTTCTCCGCGATCTCGCCAGCGACGCCGACCGGCTCGCGCAGCTTGAGTTCACCAGTATCTGGACGCCGCTCGACGCGATCATCGTGCCGCCCCGCAGCTCCGTCATGCCGCAGGCACGCAACGAGCGTCTCATCGTCGCGCTGCACCCGCTGATGGTCTGGCAGGGGAGCTGCCAGCGCGCGGTGCGGGACGCGCTCAGTCGCTGACCTCGGCGGCAATGGCGAGGAGCTCGCTGGCGGCGGCGGCGTCCGTTTTTTTCCGCACCCAAAAACTGATCCAGCCCGACTCCGTGAAAACGTGATGCGGCTCGGCCCGACCGGCGGAGACGAGGGCATCGCGCTGCGCCCGGCTCACGCGCAAATCGAGCAGGCCATTGCCGTGGAGGTGACCAAGTTCGCGCGGGCCGCGGGCAAACTCGGTGCCGCCCAGCCGATGCGTGCGGAGGCGGACACCGGGCAGGGCGAGCGCCCGCGTCTCAATCTCCTGCATCGCCGCGAGCCGCGCGGGATGCGCCAGCCCCGTCCACGCGAGCAGCGCGGCGTCGAAAAGCTGCGGCAGCCCCGGCACGCGCGCGAGCCAGCGCAGGCGATGCACAACGAAGCGGAACATGATTCAGAGTGCCGGCGAAACAGTGCGGCGAGCGACCACGGATTTCACGGATGACCCGGATTTTCCGGAAACCAAATCCGTGGTCAAAAAGCCGCTCACTTTTCCGCGAGCTGCCGGATGTGGCGCATGACGCGGAGATGCACGGCGCGGGTCATGTCGCTGGTCCACAAATCGAAATACCACAGCGGGCGGACGTGCAGCGTGGACCAGCTCGTGCCGATAAGCGTGGTCGTGCCGTCGCGGTTGTCGCGCAGGACGAAGCGACCGCGATGCAGGGTGATGTGGCCGTAGGCTTCGGGGTGCGTGGGTTGCTCGATGATGTCGAAGGTCAGCTTTTCATTCGGCACGAACTCGGCGATGCGCTCCTTGATCGTGATGCCGTCGCTGAACTTGCACTGCCGGTCCGCGCCGACGAAATCTCCGCCGTTCGTGGTCTCGGTGGGGTAGGGGAGGCCGAGCCGGAAAATCCAGTAGTCCGGCGTCTCCGCGACCTCGGGAAAGGCGAGGACGTGCGGCCAGACTTTGGCGGGTGGCGCGTGGATGAGGATCTCGTCGGTGACCACGCCCATCTCGTCCGTCCGCTGCATCGCCTCGCCGGCCGTGAGCAGCGCCAGCAGCGGGATGACGCTCAGCCGGAGTCGCGCGTCGCCGGGCCGAAACCACACCCGCCCGAGCAGCGCGCCGCAGAGGATCATCACGTAAAGCGCGGGCGCGGCGATGACGAGGCAGACTGCGCCTTCGCGGATGATGATCGCCGCGCCAGCGAGGCCGAGCAAAGTCGTGGTCAGCGAATGAATGAGGCAGTCGCCAATCGTCGGCGATAACCGCCGCCAGCACCACGCCGCCACCAGACCGCCGACCAGCGGCACGAGCGCGAGGCTGGGCACGGCGAGGACGCGCGCTTCGCTCCCGTGAAACTGGTCGAGCAGCAACTTCACCCCGAAAAACAGCGCCGCGGACACCGCGTTCGCCGCGATCATCCCGACCGTCAGCGGCAGCAACCGGCTCGGCGGCGGTGGGGTGGTCGGCTCGCTCATGCGGGCACGCGGTTGTTACTGCACCTGTGGCAGCAGCAGGCCGAGCAGGTCCGCGATTTTCACCCGCTCCTGCCGCCCGTCGTCGCGATGGCGCAGCGTTACCGTATCCAGCAGCTCCGGGCCATTCTCGCCGATGGTGTCGAAGTCGATGGTGAGACAGAACGGCGTGCCAGCCTCATCCTGGCGGGCGTAGCGTTTGCCGATGCTGCCGCCTTCGTCGTAGAAGCACGCCATCTGCCCGCGCAAAGCGGCGAAGACCGCGCGCGCCTTGGCCACGAGTTCGGGTTTGTTCTTGAGCAGCGGAAAGACGCCGACTTTCACCGGCGCGATTCGCGGGTGGAAGCGCATGACGGTCAGCACTTCCTTGTTGCCTTTGGCGTCGGTCTTTTCGGTTTCGGAAAAAGCCAGCGCCAGCACCGCGAGTGCCAGTCGGTCGAGGCCGGCGGACGGCTCGATGACATGCGGGACGTAGAAGCCCTTGAGCAACCGCTCGCAAAACAACGACGCGTCGTCGCGCGATTTGCCGTGATCATTCCAGTCTTCACGGACCTCGTTGACGAAAGCGCTGCGCTGCTCGTCGGTGAGTTTCACGGCGGCGGCGCGCAGTTCTTCATCGAAGACTTCGAGCGGTTTTCCCGAGTGCTTCTGATGCTGTGTGAGATCGAAGTTGCTGCGCGCGGCGATGCCTTCGAGCTCCTCCGTGCCAAACGGGAACTTGAAAAGAATGTCCACGCACGCCCGCGCGTAGTGGGCGAGCTCGTCCTTTTTCTGCCAGTGGTAGTCGAGGACCTCCGGGCCGAGGCCGATCCCTGCATAGTACGCGGTGCGTTGTGCGACCCAGTAGCGATGCCACATTTCCCAGCCCCAGTTCGGCTGAGGCGTGGAAAGGTCCGCGCCTTCGCTCCAAACGGCGACGCTGCCGTGGATGAGGCGGATGGCCTCGTCCGGCTGGATGAAAAACTCGAGTTCCATCTGCTCGAACTCGCGCGAGCGGAAGGTGAAATTACGCGGGGTGATCTCGTTGCGAAACGCCTTGCCGATTTGCCCGATGCCGAAGGGTACTTTTACGCGGCTGCTATCCACCACGTTCTTGAACTGGGCGAAGATTGCCTGCGCGGTTTCGGGGCGGAGGTAGCAGAGGTTGTCATCGCTCTCGATGGGACCGTAGTGCGTGCGCAGCATCAGGTTGAACGGGCGCGGCTCCGTCAACTCGCCGCCGCAGTGCGGGCATGGCGTAATGAAGCCGGTCGCACCGAGTTGCTCGGTCGCGAGGTAGAGGTAAAATTCGCGGGCGTCTGCCGGCCGCTTGCCTTGTTCCGCAGCCTGCACCAGCCAAGAGATGGTCATCTCCGGCTCGCGCACCAGGGCGAGATTCGGCGCGAGCTGTTTGCCTTGGCCTTTGGCCCACTTCAGCAGATCGCCCGTTTGAAAGGCGTCCGTGCCTGGCTCCACCAGCCCCGCGAGCGATTGCACCCACGCTTGCTCGCTCATCATGGCCCACCACTGGTCCGAACGGACGAGCTTCTTACAGCTTTTGCAGGTGCTCATCGGATCACTGAATGTGTCCACGTGGCCCGACGCCTTCCAGATCGCCGGGTGCATGATGATCGTCGCGTCGAGCGGGACGACATCCTCGCGTTCGCGCATCATGGCCTTCCACCAAGTGTCGCGCAGGTTGCGCTTCAGTTCGGCCCCGAGCGGGCCGTAGTCCCAGAAGCCATTGATGCCTCCGTAGATTTCGGAGCTTTGAAAAATGAAGCCCTTGCGTTTGCACAGGCTCACGATTTTTTCCATCAACGGGATCTCTTTGGGCTGGCTCATAGGGGCGTGGAAAGTGGGGAGGGGTGGGGGAAGTCTCAAGCCGAAACTCGGCGGATGCGCGCGTTTGGGGTTCGGCACCCTGGAGTGTGCCGCTCCGGGCGCTGGTTCGCTGATCCTACGGCTCCCAGCCGGTGAGGAAAGCGTCGATGAGCTTCGGGAGGTCGTCGCTGTAGCCGCCTTCGAGGATGGCGGTGGCGGGGATTTTCGAGTGCGCGAGCCATTGGCCGAACGTGCGGTAGTCGGCGATTTCGAGATCGAGCGAGAGGAGCGGATCGCCCACGTAGGCGTCGAAGCCGGCGGAGACGAGGATGAGCTGCGGCTCGAACGCGAGCACGCAGTCCCACGAGGCGCGCAGCGTGCCGATTTGGTGGAGGTGCGGCG
>CAYQBV010000085.1:0-14590 GCA_964415705.1 uncultured Chthoniobacter sp.
CTGGTTGTGCAGGATGCGCTTGTAGTGGTTGTGGACGGCGACGCTGAGGGTCTTTTTCGCGCGGTCCTGGCCGATGACGTATTGGTCGAGCTGCCGGCGGATGTCCATCGGCTTGGGCACGCGCAGGTTGGTCGAGTGCTTGCGGGCGTCGTCGTTCAGCTCCTTGTCGAGGATGCCTTTGCAGACATTGATGCAGCTATCGCAAATATAGACGCCCGGCCCGGCGATGAGCTTGCGGACCTCTGAGTGGCTCTTGCCGCAGAAGCTGCACATCGTGAGGTTGCTGGCGCGGGCCATTCGTTTGGTCGGGGTCTTTGGAGGTGAAGCTGCGGTTTAGCTCTTCTCAGCAGCCGGGGTGCCTTCCAGCGCACCAGTTTGCGCGCCGGGCAGTTCTTTACGCGATTTTACCACCTCATCCACAAGGCCATAAGCTTTGGCCTCCTCGGCGCTCATGTAGTAGTCGCGGTCGGAATCGAGCCCGACCTGCTCTTCGCTCTTGCCGCTGTGGTGCGCGAGGATGCGGATCAGGCGCTTCTTGAGTTTGTACATGTATTCCACGGTGCGCTCGACATCGCTCGCCGTGCCGCGGGCGCCGCCGCTGACCTGGTGAATCATGATGTCGGAGTTCGGCAGCGCGTAGCGTTTGCCCGTGGTGCCGGCGGCCAGCAGGACGGCGCCCATGCTGGCGGCCATGCCGACGCAGTAGGTATTCACGGCGCAGGTCATGAACTGCATGGTGTCGTAGATCGCCAGCCCGGCCGTGACCGAGCCGCCGGGGGAGTTGATGTAAAGGCTGATGTCCTTTTTCCCGTCGTCCATCTGGAGAAAGAGGAGCTGGGCGATGACGGCGTTGGCGACATGGTCATCGATGGCGGTGCCGAGGAAGACGATGCGGTCCTTCAGGAGCCGCGAATAAATGTCGTAAGCCTGCTCGCGGTTGCCACTCCGCTCGATGACCATCGGCATCGGGTAGTAGTTGTTTTGCGGGGTGATGAGGCTGCTTTCAGGTTGGATGATCATAGCGAAAAAGGCGTGGAAACTGACGGTTAGGCTCCGGCCGGAATGGTCGTGACGCTAGCGTTCGAAGCAAGGAACTCAAGGGTCTTGGCCGTGAGGATCTCCTCGGTGATCTGGTCCACGGCGTTCCTCTTCTCCAGTTCCTTGACGAGTTTCTGCGGCTTCATGTCGTAGCGCGCCGCGAGTTGGAAGATGCGCTGATTGAATTCCTGTTGCGTCACGGTGATGCCTTCCAGTTCCGCGATGCGGAGCAGGACAAACGTCCCCTTTAATTGCTCGCGCGCGTTTTGCGACGCGGTGCCGAGGATCTGCTGCTCGTTTTCCTTGAGCACTTCGTCGGCGATGCCGCGCTCCTGATTTTCCCGCACGATGTCCGAGAGGATACGCCGCGTCTGCGCGCGCACCATTTCCACCGGCAGCTCGCACTCCACCTGCGAAAGAATCTGCGCCATCAGCGCGCTGCGCTTCGAGGCCTCGGCGTCGGTGGTCTTCTGTTTGGTGAGCTCCTCGCGCGCCAGCGTCCGGAGATCGGTTAGCGTTTTGCCTTTCACCACGGTCTCGGCAAAGGCGTCGTCGAGCGCCGGCAGCACCTTCGTTTTGATCTCCTTGAGCGTGACCACGTATTGGATTTTCTGCCCGCCCATCCCCTCGACCGGAAACTCCGCCGGCACATCAATCACGAAGGTCCGCGTTTCCTGCGGCTTCATGCCGACCAGCGCCGCGGCGTAGCCGGGGAAAAACGCCTCGGGCGTCATCCGAATCCAGAAATCGTCATTGCCCGAGAGCGGCTTTCCGGCTTTCGGGAAAACCTCATGCACCGGCTTGCCGTCGATCGTCCCGGTGTAGTCCACCACGATGTAGTCCTCGATTTCCGCCCCGCGATCCTCGGCGAGGTCCACGAAATCCGCCGCCTGCTCGCGCAGATTCTCCAGCGACTCGTCGATCTCCGCCTCGGTCACGTCGGTCGATTTCATCGGCACCACCAGCCCTTTGTAGGTCGGTAGTTCAAAGGCGGGATGCGTCACAAGCGTCGCCGTGAACTTCATGGACTTGTCGTCCGCCAGTTCCACGTCGTTGATTTGCGCCAGCGTCAGCACGCGCAGCTTTTTCTCGGAGATGGCCTCGCGGCAGGAGTCCGACAGGAGCTTCTTCTCCAGCTCTTCGCGGATCTGCTTCTTAAACTTCTTTTCGATCACCGCCCGCGGCGCCTTGCCCGCACGGTAGCCGGGCAGTTTGGCGTGGCGCGTGTAGTCCGCCATGACGGCCTCCCAAGCCTTGCTGACCTTGTCTGGCTCGACTTCGATGCGGAGGGTGGTGATGCAGTTCGGGAGGTTTTCGACGACGACGTTCATAGTTGGTACAGGTGGATGCGGGACAGGTTTTTGGAAAAGGGCCGGAAAGATAGCGGCTCGCGCGGATTTGCAAACGAGGAAATCGGGTATCGCGGGAGTTTGGAAAAAGCGCTCATCCTTCACAGCGTTTCGCCTCCCTCCTTCCCACGGCGAATCTCCGTTCAGGATGAGCGTGGTTTTTGGCCAGCCTTACGGGCGGCGCCCGCCCCCGCCGCCGGAGCGTCGGTTGCCACCACCACGGTCCCCGCCCCCGCCCGGTCGTCCACCACCCCCGCCGGGACGCCCCCCGCCACGCGGACCACCCGCATTTCCTCCACGGCCCGGCTGACCACCGCGCTCCGGACGCGGGCCGCGCGGCGGGGCCGGCGGCTCGGGTGGGGCGGCGGCGGTGTAGTCGAAGCCCTCCAGCTTTTTGCGCGGCAGCCCGCGCCCGATGAACCGCTCCAGCGAGCGCAGGTCGCCGTGCTCGTCCGGGCAGACGAAGCTCACCGCGTCGCCCACCGCGTTCGCGCGGCCGGTGCGGCCGATGCGGTGGACGTAGTCCTCGTTGGTCATGGGGAAGTCGTAGTTCACGACGTGCGAGATGCCGGTCACGTCGATCCCGCGCGCGGCGATGTCTGTGGCCACAAGCACGCGGACCTCCCCGGCCTTGAACGCCTTGAGCGAACGCAACCGGTGGTTCTGCGACTTGTTCGAGTGCAGCGTCGCGTTGGTGATCTTGCAGGCCTCCAGCTTCCGCGCGATGCGGTCCGCGCCGTGTTTCGTGCGGGAAAAAACGAGCACCGTGTCGAAATCCGGCTTCTGCAAAAGCGCGATGAGCAGCGCCAGCTTGAGATGCCGCGGCACTTCGTAGGCGACCTGCGTCACCGTCTCCGCGGGATTCGACCGCCGCCCCACCTGCACGGTCGTGGGCTGGTGGAGAAACTCGTGCGTCAGCGCCTCGATCTCCGGCGAGAGCGTGGCGGAAAAAAGCAGCGTCTGGCGCTTCTTCGGCAGCGCCCGGACGATCCGCCGGATGCCGGGGAGAAAGCCCATGTCGAGCATCCGGTCCGCCTCATCGAGCACGAGAAACTCAATGCCCGAAAAGTCGCCGTGCCGCCGCTCCATCAGGTCGAGCAACCGGCCGGGGCACGCGATGATCAGCTCCACGCCATCGCGCAGCGCCTCGATCTGCGGGCGCTCGCCCACGCCACCGAAAATCAGCGCCACGCGCAGCGGGAGATGCCGGGCATAAGCGCGCACGTTTTCCTCGATCTGCACCACCAGCTCGCGCGTCGGTGCCAGCACCAGCACGCGCATCCGGCGTCCTTTCAGCTCGCGACGGCTCAGCAGTTGGAGCATCGGCAGGACAAAGGCCGCGGTCTTTCCCGTGCCCGTCTGGGCGATGCCGATGACGTCCACGCCGGCAATGATTTTCGGGATTGCCGCCGACTGGATCGGCGTGGGTTCCGTGTAACCCGCGTCTTTGATCGCGGCGAGGATGCGGGGTTCGAGACCGAGGGCTTGGAAAGGCATGGCGTATTATAATAGGGCGGGCGAAAGGGCGGCGACTATCGGGCGGCAGCGGGAAAAAGCAAACGCCTCGCTGGGCGAGTGGGCTGGGCAGGGTGGCCCGGCGGTGGAAAAAGCAACCCGTCATCCTGCGCAAAGCCTCCGCTCCGCTCAGGATGACCGTATTTTTCACCCCGCGCCCAGCAAAACCCCGACCGCGCGTTCGGTCGCTCCGCTGTGGATCGCGGCGATGGCGCGGGCGCGCTCGGCGAGCTGCGCGCGGCGCGGGGCGTCGGCGAACAGCGTGGCGAGTTGGGAGCGGAGTTCCGCGGCGTCGCGGACTTGCACGGCGGCGTCGCCGGCCAGCCAGCGGGCGACGATGGGCGCGAAGTTTTCCATGTGCGGACCGAAGATCACCGGCCGCCCCGCGAGCACCGGCTCGACGGGATTTTGCCCGCCGGTCGCGGTCAGGCTTTTGCCGATGAAGACGACGGTCGCGAGTGTGTACCAGTCGCGGAGTTCGCCGGTGGTATCGACCAAGAGTGCGTCGCTGGTTTCTGGTTTCTGGTTTCTGGTGGAAAGGCGGGAGCGCACGGCGAGGCGGAGGCCGGTGGGTTCGAGTTCGGCGAGGATGGCGGCGGCGCGCTCGACGTGGCGGGGGACGAGGATGAGGAAGAGCGCGGGCCACCGCGTGCGCAGCTCCCGGAGGGCGTCGGCAAGGATGCGCTCCTCGCCGGGAAAGGTGCTCCCGCCGAGCAGAATCGGGGCGTCGTCGGGCACGCCGAGGTCGCGGAGCAGCGCGCGGAATTCCGCCGTGCGTCCGCCAGTCGGTGCGGCGGCGTCGAACTTCGCGTTGCCCGTGACGTGGAGGCGCGCGGGCTCGACGCCGAGCGTCTGCCACGCCTCGCGGTCCTCGGGCTCCGCGGCGGCGAGGGCGTCGAGCAGGCGAAAGATCGGGCCGGTGAAAAAGCGCGCGCGGCGGAAGCGCGCGGCGGAGCGCGGCGAGAGGCGCGGGAGAAAGGTCACGGGCAGGCCGCGGCGTTTGGCGGCGGCGAGGAGATTCGGCCAGATGGCTTCGATGAAAATCAGCCGCACGGGGCGCACGGCGTCGAGCGCGGCGCGGACGATCCACGGCGCGTCGAGGGGGTTGTAGATGATCTCCAGCCAGTCGTTCGTGTGCGGCTGCGCGACCGCGAACCCCGTCGAGGTCGTGACCGAAAGCGCGATGCACTTCCCCGGTTCCCGCTCCCGGATTTGCCGGGCCAGTTTCAGCGCGAGCAGCGTTTCGCCGACGCTGATCGAGTGCAGCCAGATCCATTCGCCGCGGGCCAACCGCGCCTGCTCCTCCGGCGAGTAGCGACCAAACCGTTGGCGGAACTTTTCCCGATACCCGCCGCGCCGCAGCATGCGGAGGAGGAAGCCGGGGAGCAGCGCGACGAAGACGAGCGGGAAGAAAAGATTGTAGATGAACAGCGACCGGCGCGCGTCGGCGGGGAGCATGACAAATGACGGAATGGCGGAGATTTGTTAGCTGACGCTGGCGGGAACCGTCCGCCGGAGCAGCGCCACCTCCGTCGCGCCGTAGCGCTTTTGGCGGATGCACTCCCACGCGTCGGTCAGCTTGAGCTTCGCGCCGGGCAGGTGTTCGAGGACGAAGAGTCCGCCGGGCGCGAGCGCGGCTTGGAGCGCGGCGGAGCAAAGCAACTCGGGCGCAAAATCGCGCTCGCCCGCGGCCTTCGCGTAGGGCGGATCGGCGAGGATGATCTCGAAGCTGCCCGGCGCGGCGAGCCGGTCGAGGAAGCGGAAAACGTCCATCGGCCAGACCCTGGCCGCCGGGCCGGCGAGGTTGGTCCTGCCGAGGTTTTTCTCGATGGACGCCACTGCGCGCTGCTCGTTTTCCACGAAGGTCACGCGATCCGCGCCGCGACTCAGCGCCTCGATGCCGAGGGATCCGCTGCCGGCGAAAAGATCGAGCACCCGCGCGCCGCCGACGAGGTCGCCGAGGCTGGAGAAGATCGCGCCTTTGACCACGTCCATCGTGGGGCGGAGATCGGTGCGCGGAGTATGCAGCGGGATGCCGCCCGCGGTGCCGGCGATGACCCTCACGGTTTGATCGGAGTGATGGTTGTCGTCGCTGGCCCCGCCGGCCGCGGCGTGGCGGCGGGTGGCGGCGTGGCGTTCGCGGTGACCGGCGCACCCGTGGCGATCGCGGCTTTGGCCGCGGCTTTCTCCTGCTCCTTCTTCTTCTTTTTCTCCTCCTTCTTTTCCTCCTTCTTCCGGTCCTCCTCCTCCTTTTTCTTCTTCTCGTCGTCCTTGTTTTTGGTGCCGAACAGCCCCGTCAGCAGATCGTCGAACTGCCGCCCGACTTTCTGCCCGATGAGCTGGTCGAGCAGGTTCGTGCGGAGCTGGTCGGTCGTGCCCGTGACTTTGAAACCGAGCGAGCGCCGACCGTTCACGCTCTTGCCGAAACTCTCGCGCAACAGCTCGGGGAGTTGTTTCAGCAAGTCCTCCTCCAGCCCGAGCTGCGCAGCGAGATCCACCTTTTGATCAAAGCCCACGGTGCCCTTCGCGCCGAGTTGCAGATTGACTGCGCTCAGCGTCATCTTCTCGATGTGGACCTTCTTGTCGCCGAGGCGAAACTCTCCGCTGCCGTCCTTCAGCCGGAGGTCCGACAGTTCGCGGATGTCGAGCGCCTTGCCGATGTTTTGGAAAAACTCGAGCTGTTTGAAACGTCCGTCGCGGATCTGAAATTGGCCGGGGCCGGAGGCGCGATCGAGGTCGTCGAGATCGCCCTGGACCGTGAGTTGGCCGCTCCCGATGCCGCTCGCCTGGCCGGGCTTCCAACCGGCATCGGTGGCCACGCGATCGAGGTCCGCCTTTTCAAAACTGAAGCTCGCCTCGAACGGCCCGTTGTCCGCCTTCGGCCGGCCCTTGAACTTGCCGCGCAGCGGCCCGCCCGCGAGCGTGGCGGTCAGCTCGGGCAGCGTGAGTTCGCCCGCGTTCCAGACGAAAGGCGTGCGCACTTTCTCCAAGACCAGCGACTCCGCCCAGACGAGGCGCTCGATGTCCGCGAGGCCCTCGATCTTGGTCCCCGTGACCGTCGTGCAGGTGACGCTCACTCCGGTGCAGGCGAGCGTGCATTTGCCGTCGTTGTCGAAGAGGTGCACGGTGCCGCCTTTGATCTGGAGCCGCGCAACGTCGAAGACTGGTCCGCCTTCCTTTTTCTCCTTCGCCTGCCCCGAATTCGGCCTGGTCGTTTCGCTCGACGCGGATTGCACCTTCTCGAGTTTCGGGAGCCGCCATTTCCCTTTGGCGTCCTGCTTCCACACGAGCTTCGGGGCGTCCACGCTGATCTCCGGGATGGTGCATTTTCCAATGAGCAGCGGCAGCAGGCGGTAGCTCGCGGTGAAGGAGCCTGCCTCGAGAAAACTCGTGTTGCCCTGCGGGATCGTGATGCCCGTGATCCGCACGCCGCTCCAGGGCGAAAAGCTGGTGTTCGTGAGTTTCAGCGGCATGCCCAGCGTTTGGCTGAGCTGCGCCTGAATCCGCTCCTGCGAGCGCGCCGACTGGATGTAGCCGTGCAGGCACAGGGAGCCGAAAACGATCACGACAAGGAGCGCCCCGAGTCCGAGGAGAATAGCCTTGGAATGTTTTTTCACGGCGCGCAACCTAGCCTCCGCACCTCGAAAGAAAAGGTCGAAACACCCGCCCGCCATGCAGGAAATCCTTGTCATTCTGAACCCTGCCGCCCGGAGCGAGCGGGCGAAAAAGACGTGGAAACAGATTGAAAGTTTCCCGCACTGCACGCTCCGCACCACCACCGCGACCGGCGACGCGCGGGCTCTGGCCGAGCAGGCGGTCGGCGAAGGCTTCACCACCATCGTGGCCGCCGGGGGCGATGGCACGGTCAATGAAGTCGTCAACGGCATCGCCGGCTCCGGCGTCGCGCTCGGCATCCTCCCGGTCGGCACGATGAACGTCTTCGCCGCCGAACTCGGCCTGCCCAACGATCTCGCCGCCGCCTGGTCCGTGATCCTCGCCGGCCACACCCGCCAGGTGGATCTCGTCCGCGCCAACACGCGCTACTTTGTCCAGCTCGCCGGCGTGGGCCTCGACGCGCAGGTCGTGCAGGAGACGAGCTGGAATTTCAAAAAGAACTTCGGCCCGCTCAGCTACGTCATCTCCGCCGCGCAGATCGCCGCGCGCAAACCGCCGCGTCTCATCGTGGAAGCCGACGGTCGCGAGCGCGAAGGCTCGTTCGTCCTCATCGGCAATGGTCGTTTTTACGGCGGCCCCGTCGCGGTTTTCAAGGATGCCCGGATCGACGACGGCCTGCTCGACGTGCTCATTTTCAAAAACCTCGGCTACCTCGACATCGCGCGTTACCTCGGCACCATCTTCATGGGCAATCACACCGAGCTGGCCGACGTGGAATACTTTCAGACCCCGCGCGCCGCCGTGCGCAGCGAGGAGGACGTGCCCGTGGAAGTCGATGGTGAACTCATCGCCCAGCTCCCCATCACCTTCCGCATCTCCTCACGGAAACTGCGGGTGGTGGTGCCAGAGGTGGGCTAAACGTTGAAGCGGAACTCCACCACGTCGCCGTCCTTTACGACGTATTCTTTTCCCTCGATGCGGAGCTTGCCGGCTTCGCGGGCTTTGGCATGGGAGCCGAGCGTCACGAGGTCGTCGAAATGGACCGTCTCGGCGGCGATGAAGCCGCGCTCGAAATCGGTGTGGATGACGCCGGCCGCGGCGGGCGCCTTGTCGCCGGCGCGGATGGTCCACGCGCGCGTCTCCTGCTCGCCGGTGGTGAGGTAGGTGCGGAGGCCGAGCAGGTGATAGACGGCGCGGATGAGCGAGCCGACGCCGCTCGAGGCGACGCCGATGCCGGCGAGGTATTCGGCGGCTTCCTCGTCGGTGAGGGTGGCGAGTTCGCTCTCGATCTGCGCGCTGATGACCACGGCTTCGGTGGCGAAATGCGAGCGCGCGTAGTCCTGCACGGCGGTCACGAAACGCGCAGCGTCGCTGACTTCCACGTTGTCGCGCGGCGGCACGCCTTCATTGTCGTGCGCGGCTTCCACGATGGCGGCCACGTTCGCGAGATCGGCTTCGGCGACATTGCAGGCAAAGATCGTTGGTTTGCCCGAAAGGAGGAAAAACTCGCGCAGCAGCTTCGCTTCGTCGTCGCTCAGTTCGAGCGTCGTCGCGGGTTTGCCGGCATCGAGATGCGGGATCAGCTTTTCGCAAAGCGCGACCTCAGCCTTGGCGGTTTTGTCGTTGAGCTTCGCGGCTTTTTGCTGGCGGTCCTTGCGTTTCTCCACGGCGGCGAGGTCGGCGAGGATCAGCTCGGTGTTGATGATCTCGATGTCGCGCACGGGATCGACCGTGCCGCTGACGTGGTGGATGTCCGCATCTTCGAAGCAGCGCACGACCTGCACGATGGCGTGGACTTCGCGGATGTGGCTGAGGAACTTGTTGCCCAGCCCCTCGCCGTCGCTCGCGCCTTTCACCAGCCCGGCGATATCGACGAACTCGATCGCGGCGGGCACGAGCTTTTTCGAGCCGCTCATTTTCGAGAGCACGGCGAGCCGCGGGTCCGGCACGGTCACGATGCCGACGTTCGGATCAATGGTGCAAAACGGGTAGTTTGCCGCCTGCGCTTTCTGCGTTTTGGTGACGGCGTTGAAGAGGGTGGATTTGCCGACATTGGGAAGGCCGACGATACCTGCGGATAACATAGGCGCGGACGGTAGGGGAAAATTCGAAATCCGAAACTCGAAATCCGAAACAAATTCGAAATGCGTGAAAACGTGGGAACCCGCAGACGCGCCGATCCGCTTTTTCGCCTTTCAATCTTTCCGATTTGTTTCGGATTTCGGACTTCGGATTTTCCTCCTCAGCCCCGCGTGTGGTGATGCAGCGCGCGGTCGTCGGCCCAATAGACTTGGAGCATCACCCCGCCCCAATAGAGCGGGAGCAACAGCAGCCCCCAGCCCGCGCTGGCGAAACCGGCGAGCAGCGCGGCGAAGACCGCGAAGCCACTGCCGAGCATGAGCAGCGCGCCGAGCAGGCGGTGGCCTTTGTAGATATGCCCGAAGCCCGGCAGCACGCTGAGGCAGACGGCCGTCAGGTCACGGCCGGTCCCGTGGTGTGCCGGGGTGCCGCGCGTCCAGTCGCAGTGGCTACACTCGTCGGGTTTTTCCGGGGAAAGCGCGGTGCCGCAGAGCGGGCAGGCGCAGGTTTCGGTGACGGGAGGATTGGCGTCGATGGTTGGCATAGATAGGTTCGGTCGAATTCGTTGAACTGCACTGCCTTGGCCCTGCGGAAAAAGTAGTCATGCTCATCGAGTCACGCAATCGTCAACTTTTTGCTTATGCCATCGCTCGCTCCCATCGTCGCCCACCTCGACAAGTATCTCCGCACCGCGGAGGTGACGGACTACTCCGGCGCGTGGAACGGCCTGCAGATCGAAAACTCCGGCGCGGTGACGAAGATCGGCGCGGCGGTGGATGCGTGCGAGTGGACCATCGGGCGCGCGGTGGAGCAGGGGATCACGCTGCTGCTCGTGCATCACGGATTATTCTGGGGCGGGGTGCAGCCGCTGACCGGCGCGGTGCGGCGAAAAGTGAAGGCGGCGCTCGACGGTGACCTCGCGATTTACAGCTCGCACCTCCCGCTCGATTTGCATCCCGTCGTGGGCAACAACGCGCTGCTGGCCAAAGCGCTGGGTTTCAAAAAATGCGCGCCGTTTTTCGTCTCGAAAGGCCAGGCGATCGGACTCCAGACGCGGGCTGTGCTTTCACTCCACGAACTCGCCCGGCGGCTCGAGCGCGTGCTCGAGAGCGCGCCGCACATCGCTCCCGGCGGTCCGGCAAAAACCGCGCGCATCGGCATCGTCACGGGTGGCGCCGGTGCCGAGGTCGCGCAGGCGGCGGCGGAAGGCGTGGACACCTTCATCACCGGCGAGGGCCCGCACCACAGCTACACGCTCGCCGAGGAACTGGGCGTGAACCTGTTCTACGCCGGCCACTACGCCACCGAGACCTTCGGCGTGCAGGCGCTCGCGGCGCATGTGGCGAAAAAATTCCGCGTGCCGTGGGAATTCATCGACCACCCGACCGGGCTGTGAGTCCGAGGATGCGTTCGCGGTAAACGGTCGGCGATTCGCCGGTGAGTTTGCGGAACATGCGGTTGAAGTGGGTCAGCGAATTGAACCCGACTTCGTAGGCGATCTCCGAGATGCGGAGCTGGGGGTTGGCGAGCTGCTGCTTCGCCTCGGCCACGCGCACCAGCGAGAGGTAGTGCGTGAAGGTCATCCCGGTCGCCTTCTTAAACATTTTGCAGAAATGAAAAGTGCTCGCGTGGACCGCGCGGGCGACGTCGTCGAGCCCGATGTCCTCGCCCTGATGCTCCTCGATGAACTGCCGCGCTCCCCGTGCTCGTCTCCGTGCTCGTCGTTTCCTGTCCCTGCGCCAGCGGCGTCGCGCTCCCGCTGGCCGATGACCTCGCCGTCTCCGCGCTGCGCCGCGCCGGCGTTTTCATCCGCGAAGGCAACCTCTGGCCGCGCCTCGAACGCGTCCGAAAAATCCTCTTCGACAAAACCGGCACGCTCACCCTCGAAACCACTGCGCTCCTCAATCCCGACGCCCTCGCCGCGCTCCCGCCGGGCGAGCAATCCGTCCTCCTCGCGATGGTCTGGGACAGCCTCCACCCCGTGAGCTGCGCCCTCCGCGAGTCCCTCCTCGCCGCCGGCATCAAGCCCGCGCAAACCCCGCCGGTCGACGAATGCATCGGCTTCGGCCTCGAGGTGAAACTCGCCAGCGCGCACTACCGCCTCGGTCGCACCGGCTGGGCCGCCGCCGCTCCCGGCGACTGCATCTTCGCCCGCGACTCCACCCCGCTGGCCGCGTTCCGTTTTGGCGAAGAAGTCCGCGCCGGAGCCGTCGAAGAAGTCGCCGCCCTCCGCGCACGCGGCTGCACCGTCTTCATCCTCAGCGGCGATCGCCGGGCGAAAGTCGAAAGCATGGCCCGCCAACTCCACCTCCCCGAAGGCTGCTCCCGCGCCGAGATGACCCCCGACGAAAAAGCCGACTGGGTCCGCCAGCTCGACTCGCGCGACACCCTCTTCATCGGCGACGGCGCCAACGACAGCCTCGCCTTCAACGCCGCTCACTGCACCGGCACGCCCGCGATCGACCGCGGCCTGCTCGAACATAAAGCCGACTTCTACTTCCTCGGCCGCGGCCTCGACGGCGTCCGCCGCCTGCTCGCCGCCGCCACCGCCCGCCGCCGCACCATCCGTCGCGTCCTCACCTTCACCATCACCTACAACGCCGCCGCCATCGCCCTCTCCCTCGTCGGCCACATGAACCCCCTCGGCGCCGCCATCCTCATGCCCGCCAGCTCGTTCGTCTCCCTCGCCATCGTCTTCGCCAGCACGAGGAGGTGATGCCCGAAGGTGGCGGGGGGTGATGTTGCCATTCCGTTACGCGACTGACGAATCAGCCACACGGCTGACGCGAGAGTTTTACGGTGCGGGTCTTGTTCCTTTGGTGGGCACCGGCTGAGTTGGGAATCCTTGAAGAAACCTCAACAACTCATATGAAAAACACCCTCGCAAAATCCATCATTCGTCCCTTCGTCGCCGCGGCTTTCCTCGGCCTCTCCTTCACCAGCGTCGCGCAGTACACGTCCTCCAGCCGCGATGTCCTCACGCAAAACACCGGCGTCTGGTCCGGCGGCGGCGTGTCGCTCGGCGGCACCTCCTTTGTCGTCCAGGGGCTCCAGGGCGTCGGGCGGGTCGCGGCCAATAGCACGCAGACCATCGGCGGCGTCACCGAGACGCTCGGCTCGATCTCCGACATGGCGATCACGAACTGGGCCTACAACGGCGGCAACAACTGGAGCGGCACCTTCAGCTTCCTGCCCGATCGCGGCTACAACTTCGACACGACCTTCTCGAACTACGCCGCGCGCATCAACACCTTCGACTTCTCCTTCACGCCTCACACCTCCAGCGCCACGACCCCGCTCCAGACCCAGATCGCGATGACCTACACGGGCGCGTCGCGCTTCACCTACGATCACGACGCCAACAGCGGCACCGCGACCATCCTCACCACCGGCCTCGTCGCCAATTCCGCCGCCACGAACTTTCTCGGCCAGCCCGTTCCCACCGTCACCACGAATACCACCATCGGCATCGACGGCCCCATCGCCAACCGTCTCACCCTCGACTCCGAAGGCCTGATCCTCGACCACCGCGCGGGCAAGAGCGGCGAAGGCTGGATCGGCGATGAATACGGCGCCTTCATCTACCACTTCAACGCCAACAAGGAGATCGACGGCGTCGTCACCATTCCCGCGGCCCTCGTGCCGCACTCGCCCGCGAACACGATCAACTTCCAGACCAACACGGATGGCCGCCGGATTAACCAAGGCATGGAAGGCATCGCCATCAGCCCCGATGGCACGCGCCTTTTCGCCATGCTGCAAAGTGCCACCATCCAGGATTCCGGCACCGGCAACCAAGGCCGCACCAATACCCGCATCCTCGTCTATGACATCTCCGGCGGTGCTGAAGTCCCCACCGACCCGATCGAGCAGTATGTCCTGCAGCTTCCCCGCATCGACAGCGATCTCAATGGCAGCCTCGATCGCGCCGGTGCCCAGAGCGGCATTGTGGCCCTCGATAACGGCAAAATCCTCATCCTCTCCCGCGACGGCAACGGCCGCGGTCCGACCGTCGTCACCGGCCCCGTCTTCAAATCCGTCCTCCTCGCCGACCTCGCCACGGGCACCAATATCGACGGTCTCTACGATGCCGCTGGCGCGGACCTTACGCCATCCGGCGACACGCTGATCGGTTCGGTGACGCCGGTGGCGTGGACCGAAGCGCTGAACATGCTCGGCAAGCTCGACCTCGGCGTCACCGAACTCGCGCAATTCGGTCTGAACCTCCTTGGCAACAACGGCGACATCAACACCATCTCCGAGAAATGGGAAGCCATGGCCCTCGTCCCCACCAATGACGGCAACCCGAACGACTACTTCCTCTTCATCGGCAACGACAACGACTTCCAGACTCAGACCGGCCTGCTCACCCAGGCGGACGGCACCTCGCTGGGTTACGACGCCGGTTTCGAGAACGACAACATGGTCCTCGCCTACCGCGTCACCATCGTCCCCGAACCCTGTTCCGCGCTGCTTCTGCTCGGTGCTGGAACCGCACTGCTCGGCCTGCGCCGCCGCCGGAACTGAGTTTTTTCGCAACTAGGCTCCTTACGGAAGCCGCCCACCACCCGGTGGGCGGCTTTCTTTTTCTTCCTTTTCCGAAAAGGCGGCGCGCGCCTTGCCTGCGCCAGCCGCGCCCGCTACCCCCACCAGCGATGAACGTTTTCATCCTCAGCGGCGACCGCCGGGCGAAAGTCGAAAGCATGGCCCGCCAGCTCCATCTCCCCGAAGGCTGCTGCCGCGCCGAGATGACCCCAACCTTCGCCGCCGTCTGGCCGGTCTTCATCGAGACGGTGAAGGCGCACGGCATGGAAGGAATGGTCGAGCCCACCGTGCAGCGCTGGTTCACCGACGACTTCAAGGCGGCGAACCCCGCCGTGCTGGAGTCGGTGCGCGCGCAGATCCTCGGCACCGATCCTCTCGGTTACTACGGATGCATCGCCGCTCTCCTGACGCTCGCCTTCGCCGATAGGATCGACCGGATCCGCGTGCCG
>CAYQBV010000086.1:0-9480 GCA_964415705.1 uncultured Chthoniobacter sp.
ATGGTGGCTCCTCGGCGCGGTCGTTCCGGGCTGCTCCCTCCTCGCGTTTCTGGCCTGGCAGCAGACGAAACGGCCCGCACCCCGGCCGGCGGCGACCGCACCCCACTCGCCTCCGCCCGCTTCCGCACCGCAGGCCACGCCCAGGCCTGCGCCGCCTGCCGCGGTCGCGAGTGCCGGGGGTTTCAGCGCGCTCCGCGAGGACCAGATCGCGCTGTTGCTCGGCGAGATTTTCCGCCGCGAAGGCTACACCGTGGAACTCTCCGCCGCGCTCAACACCGACGACGGCAGCGACCTCACGCTGCGTCGCGATGGCGAGAGCATCCCCGTGCGCAGCCAGGACTGGAAAACCGCACGCGTCACCGCACGCGAACTCCGCGAGTTCTATGGCCTCATGGCCGGGACCGCCGCCCCGCGCGGCATCGTCGTCACCACGGGCGCTTTCACGCGCGAGGCGCAGGAGTTTGCGGCGGAAAAATCCATCGAGCTCCTCGACCGCCACGCCCTCGAACAGCGCAGCGCCGCCGTGCGCCGCCCCGCGGAAAACCTCTTCGACGTGGCGAGCTGGATCGAAGATTTCACCACCCACGCGCACATCTTCGACCCCGAGTGCCCATCCTGCGGCCAGGCCATGGTCATCCGCCGGCATCGCACCGACGGCACGGATTCGTGGGTCTGCTCCTCCTCCCCCCGCTGCGCGGGAAAGCGGGCCGCGCGCCCGGCTTTGCTGCTTCTACCCGTCGTGGCGTAGCCGTTTCGCGCAGGCGGGATTTGGCCTCCATTGCTCCATCCGGCCTGCGGGGAACTCCTCAAAAAACGCACGCCGCCAGGTCCAGGTCCGGCATTTCCACCATGGCGGCCTCGCCGTGGCGTTTCACTTTTTCCGCTGACTCCACGGCGACGAAGGTCAGGGTGTTGAGGTCTTTTTGGGAAAGGTTCAGGGCGGTCACGGCTTCGGCGTGGATGGTGATGGCAAAGCTGCCCCAGCCGGGCGAGTCGCCAGTCTGGTGCGCGATGGCGTCGGCCACGTGGATGGCGGCGGAAAGCTGCGGGCCTCCGGCGAGCGCCGGGGCGTGGTGGTGGGCGGTGGCTTCGACGATGATCTCGGGCAGCCGCCACTGGCGCAGGAGGCAGGCCCCGATTTCGGCATGGTCGCAGCCGATGATGCGCTTTTCCGCGTCGATCAGCGAAGTGTCGGACGCGGCGAGGATGGCCTGGATCTGGTCGCGCATTTCGGCGTCGAGCATCTGGCCGATGACGACTTTGCCGATATCATGGACCAAGCCGGCGGTGTAGGCGACGGAACCGTCGGCGTCGATTTTGCGCGAAAGCCCGAGGACGTGGGACGAGAGCAGCGCGGTGACGAGCGAGTGGTTCCAGAGCGCGCCGGGTTCCATGGCGTAGCCGGGCAGCTCGACGTTGACCTTGTCGCCAAAGTTCAGCGCCATCACGAGGCGGAGCGTCTCGCAGTAGCCGAGGTAGGCGACGGCCTGCTTGATGGAGGCCATGGGCTTGGCCAGGCCAAAGCTCGCGGAGTTGCAGAGGGCGAGGAGTTTGGCGGTTAAAACGGGATCGCGAGCAACGGCGCCGACGACTTCATCGTAGTCCACGTCGGGGCCGGTCAGGAGCTGGAGGAGGCGCGTCACCGTAGGCGAGGGCGCGGTCAGGTTTGGGGTCTTGCCGACCAGGGTTTCGGGTTTCATAGGCTTGGCATCAAAGGCCAGGGATTACCGCGGCTGGGTGTGGTGCATGGGCTGGAGTGCTTCATGGATTGCGGTCCTCATTTAGCCTCGCCCGTGCCACTAGCTCAGAATGTAAGTCCGATGCGTCTTGGGGAAATACCCTAGCAGCCTGTTGAAAAACCGCGCCGGGCCGTTCTTCCCTCTTTCTCTTGCTCCTGCTCTTGCTCTGTTTGCAGAGGCGGCGTGGGGGAGAGCAGGAGCAGGAGCAGGAGCAGGAGCAAGACAAAGAGTAAGATGACACCAGTATTTCAACCGGCTCCTAGCTGGGGAGGGTGGGCGGTGTTCAGTGTTCAGTGTTCAGTGTTCAGTGTTCAGTGTTCAGTTCGTCGGGCGCTTCTGAATACTGAATACTGAATACTGAACACTGCCCGGCTTACGGCTCCACCAACTGATTCCGCACCGCATCGCGGACCATTTCGCTAAAGGCGGTCAGGCCGAGTTGGCGCATGATCGCGGCGCGTTGGCTTTCCGCGGCTTTCACGGTGAGGTCGAGGCGGGCGGCCACCTCTTTGTTGCTCTTGCCATCGGCGAGCAGTTGCATGATCTCGCGCTCGCGGAGGTTCAGGCTCGCCGGGTCGGGCCGCTTCCCGCCCTGGAGGTAACCGGAGAGGACGACCTGCGAAGCGCGCGCGGTCAGATCCGGCTGATGCTCCACGAGCGCCTTGATCGCCGGGATGAGATGCACCCCGGCTTCCGATTTCAAGAAGCAGGCGCGGGCACCGGCGGCAAAGAACTGCTGCACGAGCGTCCCGCTCTCGGTGCCAGTGAAGGCCACGATCTCGGTTTCAGGCAGCGCGGCTTTGATCAGCCGGGTGGCTTCCATGCCATTCATCTCCGGCATCCAGGCATCCATGACCACGATATCGGGCCGGAGTTTCCCGGCCAAAGCGACCGCCTGCTGGCCGTTGGCCACCTCGCCGCAGACTTCCCAGCCCCACTCGGATTCGAGCAGCGGCTTCAACCCGCGGCGCACGATGTCGTGGTCATCAGCGATGAGGATGCGGACTTTTTTCATGGGGAGTGGAGGAGAAAGTCGGACGCCCGGCGGAGCGGGGTGGGGGTGCTGGCTGGGGTCATTCGGGCGGAGTGTCGGTGGGAGTTTGGGAAGGCTGAAGCCCATCGTTTCCCTATTTCCGGGCAGGCCCATCTCCTAAGGCGTTCCCTTATGTTTTCTTTATTCCGCGCTCGGGAAACCTCCCGCGCGCGGTCTCGCGAGCTACGCCTCGATGAGTTTTTCCCGGATCGCGTAGCGGACCAACTCGGCCACAGAGCGCAGGTTCAGCTTGCGCATGATGTTCGCGCGGTGGGCGTCGATCGTCTTCACGCTGACGCCGAGCCGCTGGGCCACTTCCTTGTTGGTTTTCGCCTCGGCGAGCAGTTGGGCGATTTCCCGCTCGCGCGGACTGAGGCGGCCACCCGCCCCGCCGGTGCGCGTGCCGGCTTGCGCCGGATCCAGAAAACCGCCGAGCACGAGATCGGCGATCCGGCCGGTGAAAAAGGCTGGTGCGCCGCGAGCGACTCGACGGCGGCGAGGAGCAGCCGCGCAGCGTCGGTCTTCAGGATGAAACCGCGCGCGCCGGCCTCGAGCACCTCGCGCACGAGGCTCTCGGAGTCCGCCATGGTGAGGATGAGCACCTCGGTGGTGGGCGACGCCTTGCGAATCTGCCGCGCGGCCTCCACGCCGTTGAGCTGCGGCATGCTGATGTCGAGCACGGCCACGTCCGGGCGAAGCTTCCGCGCCAGCTCCACGGCGGTCGCGCCGTCGCCGGCCTCGCCGCACACCGTCCAGCCGGGCACACTCTCCAGCCGGGCGCGCAGGCCGTCGCGGATGAGTTCGTGGTCGGCGGCGATGAGGAGCTTCAGTGTTTTCTTCATGCCCCACCCTCCGGGACAGGCAGCACCGCGCGGACGGTGGTGCCCGCGCTGCCGCTCGCCACTTCCAGCCGCCCGCCGCAGTATTGCAGGCGCTCGCGCATACCGGGGATGCCGACGCCGGGTACTGGCGGCCGGTCACCGCGGGTCAGTAGCGCTTGCGCATGTTGCTCGGGAGGATGTTCAGCTCGTTGCGGTATTTGGCCACGGTGCGGCGGGCGATCGGGATGCCGCGCTTTTCGAGCAGCTCGACGATTTCCTTGTCGCTCAGCGGGCTGCTGTCGTCCTCGCTTTTCACCATCTCGGCGATCGTGCCTTTGACGCTGGTGTTGCTCATCGAGGCGCCGTCGGCGGTCTGGTAGCCGGGGGTGAAGAAGTATTTCATGTCGAAGACGCCCCACGGGGTGGCCATGTATTTGCCGGAAATGGCGCGGCTCACGGTGGTCTCGTGGACGCCCACGATGTCGGCGATCTGGACCATGGTCAGCGGCTTGAGCGCGCTGGGGCCGAGTTCGAGGAAGTCCTTCTGTTTGCCCACGATCTCATGCGCGATATTGGAGATCGTCTGCTGGCGCTGGTGGATGGATTTGATGAGAAATTTGCCGCTGCGAATCTTGTCGCGGATGTAGTCCTTCACTTCGGCCCCGCCTTTGTCCTGCGACATGAGGTCCTTGTAGGTGTTGCTGATGCGGAGGTGCGGGATTTGTTCGCCGTTGAGGGAGATGGTCCACTCGCCGCCGATTTTTTCCACGTTCACATCGGGCAGGACGTAGTTGTTCGGGTCGGGGGTGAAAATCTGGCCGGGCTTCGGGTCGAGGGTGCCGACGAAACCGGCGGCGCGCTGCACCTGCTCGGTGGTCGTGCCAAGGCGGCGGGCGATTTCGGGAAAGCGGCGCTTGCCGAGATCGTCGATGTGCCGGTCCACGATGCGATACTCGAGGCTGTGCTCTTTGCTCAACCGCCGAAGCTGGATGAGGAGACACTCGCGGAGGTCGCGGGCACCGACACCGACGGGATGGAAGGTCTGCACGAATTCCAGCACGCGCACCAAGTCGGCGACTTCCATGCCGGTGCTGCTGGCGATTTCCTCGGGCATGGCCTGGAGAAAGCCGGCGTCGTCGATATTGCCGATGATCAGCTCGCCGAGCTGGCGGTCGGAGGCGCTGACGTCGCTGGAATTGAGCTGCTCGATGAGGTGCTGCTGAAGCGTCTGGCTGCCGACGAGGCTGTCGAAGAAAAACTGCCGCCGCTCCTCATCCTCCGCCGAGCGCCCGGAGTAGCTCTGGCTCTGCGCCATGTAGTCGCGCCACTCTTCATCGAGCTTGGCGAGGCGGTCGAATTCCTCCTGAAACTCGTCGTGCTCCTGTTTCTTGTCCTCGATCGTCGGTTCCATCTGGTCCTCTTCGAGCGTGGGATTCGAGCACAGCTCCTGCTGTATAAGGTTGCGCAACTCCAGCATTGGGGCCTGCAAAATCTGCAGGCTCTGCTGAAGCTGCGGTGCCAGAACCTGATTCTGGCTCATCGTCTGCATTTGGTTCATTCCGGCCATAGTTTTTTTTGGAGGTAGTTGTTAGGGTGAGCCGCACACGTTAGCAGCAATCCTGCCACGCACCGAAATTTTTTGCGCCGACCCGCGGCCCGCTTCTGGCTACTCAGAAAAACATGAACGCAAAATTCTTTTTTGTCCCCGCGCTCAGCCTCTCGGCGCTCCTCGCGGTGGTCCTCGCCCCGCCCACCGTGCGCGGCGAAGGCGCTCCCGATGAGCCGGCCGTGGTCGCGCTCCTCGCCGAGGTCGCCGCCCAGCAGGCGGTGATCGCCGAAAACCAAATCAAAATCGACGCCAAACTCGCCACCGTGGCCGAAAACGTCCGCATCGCCCGCATCTTCGTCAGCCGCGGCGGCAGCGGCGGCAAAACTCCATGAAAACACTCCTCGCCCTCGCGCTTTCCGTCGCGACCCTGTTCGCGCTCGGCTTAAACCTCCACTCCCAGGCTCCGGCGGCGGTGAAATCCCCGCTCCAAACCCTCGAGGCGATGAAGCTGAAAAATCAGGAACTGATCAAAAAACAGACCGCGACTTTGCAAAAGCTCGACGCCTTGGAAAAGGACGCCGAGCAGCTCAAGATCTTTGGCAAACGCTCATAGCCCGAGGGCGGCTACATCCTCCCCGCCGGCTTTTTCACCTTCACGTCGAGCTTCCGGTAGAGCGTGGCCATGCTGATGGCCAGCATCTTTGCCGCCTTCTCACGCGAGCCGGCGTTAAACTTGATCGTCTCGTCGATGTATTGCCGCTCCTGGTCACGGATGTAGTCGTCGAGCGTCTGCCCCACGGGCAGCATCCCCGAGGGTTCCTCGGTCGGCGCATTCGCATGGCGCACCACCTGTGGAGGCAAGTCCGAAGTGAGAATCTGGCCGTCATCGCACAGCGCGCAGGCCCGCTCCACGGCGTTCTCCAGCTCCCGCACATTCCCCGGCCAGCGATAAACGGACAGCATCTCCACGGCTTTCGTGTCGATCTTCTTGATCTCCGTCCTGGTCTGCGTCGCGTTCTTTTGCAAAAAGTGATTCACCAGTAGCGGGATGTCGTCCGGGCGCTCGCGGAGCGAAGGCATTTCGATCGGGATGACCGCTAGCCGATAGTAGAGATCCTCGCGAAAATTCCCGCCCTTGATCTTCTCCCCGAGCACCTCATTTGTCGCCGCCAGCACCCGCACATTGATCGGGATTGTTTTATTTTCGCCCACTCGTCGAATCTGGCGCTCCTGCAGCACCCGCAGCAGCTTCGTCTGCAGCGGCTGCGGCATCGAGTTCACCTCATCGAGGAAAATCGTCCCCAGTTCCGCCTCCTCGAACAGGCCCGCCTTATCCGCCACTGCCCCGGTGAACGATCCCTTTTTATGCCCGAAAAGCTCGCTCTCCAGCAGATTCTCTGGCAGCGCGGAGCAGTTGATCGCCACGAACGGCTGATGCTGCCGGTTGCTGTTGAAATGGAGCGCCCGCGCCACCAGTTCCTTACCCGTCCCGCTTTCTCCCTGGATCAAAATCGTGCTGTCCGTGTCCGCCACCTTGGCGATCAGGTTGTAGATTACCTGCATCTTCTGCGAGGTGCCGATGATGTTTTCAAACCGGTACTTTTCCTTCACGATCTGCCGGAGATTCTGGTTCTCCCGCACGAGGCTCTGATTCTCCAGCGCCCGCTGAATCGTCAATTGCAGGTCGTCCACTTTGAACGGCTTCGTGATGTAATCGTACGCCCCGAGCTTCATCGCCTCCAGCGCCGTCTCGACCGTCTTGAAAGCCGTGATCAGGATCACCGGCGTGCCTGGCAGCGTCTCGCGGCACGCCCGGAGAATGTCCAGACCGCCCACCTTATCCATCTTGAGGTCCGTAATCACGAGCTGCGGAGTCTGTGCCGAGAGATTCTCCAGCGCCTTCGACCCGGAAGAGTAGGCCACAGTTTGATGTCCGCTTTCCTGGCAGATGTCGGAAATGACCGACACCATTGCAGGGTCGTCGTCGATGATAAGAATTCGAGCCATAGAATAGGTATTTCGCGGAAATGAGATAATCGCACGTCTGAGAAGTGGAAAGCCAAATTTTTCGCAATCTTCGAGGCTCAAAAACCGTGCTTCTTCCTTGGAATTCTCGCGGATGAGACGAATCGCGTCCGGCGCGCACCGCGTGGACGGCAGCAGCATGGCGAGCACCGCCGTCCGCATCCGCCGCAGGCCGATCAGGCGCTCCTTTTACGGTCCGTTCCCTCTGCGAAAGCCCGCCGCAGACCTTCGATCAAGCGCTGCCAGTCCGCCTCAGTCGTTTCCCAGCCGCTGCTGAAACGCAGGACGCGGGATGCTTCGGCGGGGCCGAGGCCCATGGCGGTCAGGACGTGCGATGGCTCTTCCTGGCCGGTGGCGCAGGCGGAGCCGGTCGAGACGGCTACCCCCAGCTTGTCCAGTTTCACACCCCCCCGCTGGCGACAGTCCGGCAGCTCCGGCAGCACGGCGGAGACCGTGTTCCAAAGCCGGTCAGCTCCGGTGCCGAGAATTCGGGTTCCGGGCAACTCCCGCGTAAGCTGGTTTTCGAAAGCCGTCCGCCAGCCGAGGCGGCCTGCCGGGTCGGTGGCGATGAGCGCGGTTTCGCGTTCTTCCAAAGCCGCGACGGCGGCCAGCACTCCGGCCACGTTTTCGGTCCCGGCCCGTCGCCCGTCCTCTTGCGGGCCACCGACGATCAGCGGGTGCAAGCGGTTCGGACATTTTATGAAGCCGACGCCCTGCGGTCCGCCATATTTATGCGCGCATCCGCTCATATAATCACACTCACCCAACCCGGCGGACGCCCTTTTTCCCACCCACTGCGCGGCGTCGGAGAAAAACGGCACGCCCTTTTCCCGGCAGAGCGCAGCAGCCTCCCGCCACGGTTGAAGCACCCCGGTTTCGTTGTTCGCCGCCATGATTGCGACGATTCCCGGGCGCGCTTGTTTCAGGCGGTCGGCCAGCCAGTCGAGATCGACTACGCCGCCGCCATTCACCGGGATAAGACGGTGTCTTTGCGGAAAATACCGCTGCACCGCCGCGATCGTCGAAGGATGCTCGATGGCCGAAATCCACGCCTCCCCATCTGTGGATCGGGCGGCGTGGTAGAGGACGGCGTTGTTTCCCTCGGTCGCGCCGCTCGTCCAGACGATCTCTCCCGCGCCGCACCCCAACCGGGCGGCGAGCTGCTCCCGGGCCGCGGTCAGCGCGGCGTCGGCCCGCGCCCCGACCCGGTGTGGGCTGGAGGGATTGCCGATCTGCCGCTCGACCGCTTCCAGCCATGCGGATCGCGCCGCCGCGGAGACCGGATGAGTGGCGTTATGATCGAAGTAAAGCATTAGCGACGCGACGAGGGGATGGACTGCGGACCCTGAGATTGGAAAGGCAGGACGGGATTGCCAAAATTTTCCAGATTAACGGAAGGCCATAGAGGCGACGGATCCAGCCATGCCAAGGGAGTGAAATTTACGGGAAACAACCCCTCGAGTTCACCGTTGGCCGTTCCCCTTCCGTTAATTTGGCAATCCCGTTCCGCTTGTCCGTACGAACAAACCGCCCCGTTTTGTCCAAACTCCGACCAACCGCCACGCCTCTGGACACCCGGACCTGAGCCGCGCACCCCGCTTTGTTCAGACCGGCACCCGCTCAAACGACCCGCGTGTGCGAGTCGTGGGTCTGGCTGTCGCTCTCCGTTTTGTGCTCCTCCAGCTTTTGCTGTTCGGGAGAGGGCGGGCGGGTGATCTCGTTATGCACCTCGTCCTTCGCCTTCGAAAATTCGCGGATGGCTTGGCCAAGGCCCTTCGCAAGTTCGGGAAGCCTTTTCGCTCCGAAGATGAGCAAAATGACTACGAAAATGAGCAGGGAATCGACTCCCATAAAATTTCCAAAACTGGCGATATTCATAAGCGGTGGTGGGTTGTGAGCCGGAACTAACACCCGGAGGCGGAAGTTGCAACGGTCAATCTGACAACCGCCGGGCGGGGAAATTTGTTAGCCCAAGTTACTTCCCGCCGAGCAGCGCCGCCGCTTCCTTCGGGCTGGGCAGCCCCCACGCTTGCCACTTCGCCAGGTACTCGGCGCGCGGGAGCAGCGCGTAGTGGGGGCGCTGGTCGGCGCGCAGCCACTTCATCAGATTCACGAGATTGCCCTCGGCCATCGTGGTGCAGCCGGCGCTCGGGCGGTCCGGCCCGCGGCGGATGTGGAAAAAGATCGCACTCCCGGCACCGGGCGCCGGCGGATCGGAATTGTGGCGGATCTCCACGAGCCAGCGGTAGGCAAAATCCCCGTGCCGCATTTTCTGCTTGGCAAACCACGGTGGCGGATTCGCGGGATCGACGA
>CAYQBV010000086.1:9580-14497 GCA_964415705.1 uncultured Chthoniobacter sp.
CCGTGCCGCATTTTCTGCTTGGCAAACCACGGTGGCGGATTCGCGGGATCGACGACGAGATGCCGGTTGTAGTCCGGCGAATTCACGTCATCCACCCACGCGTCGCCGAGCCCGACCGTGCGAAACGGATACTGCGCCCCGGCGGGCAGCGCGGAGTCGTAAGTGTAGATTTTCCCGATGCGAAACACCCCGCTCGGCGCACGGCCATCGCGCTCCACCTTGCGCGCGCCGGGCTCGCCCGAGCCGAGCACCCCGCGACCCCAGACCAGCCCGTTTTTTCCATAAAGCACCGGCCACGCCGGCCCGCTCGCCACCCAGCCCGCGCCCTGCCGCTCGAAGCGCTGCAGCCGCCCGCTCGTCGCGTCCCACGACGGCGCCACGCTCACCACGAGTTGCTTCACCCCGTCCAGTTCGCCCGCCCACGCGCGGGTCATCAGCCCCAGCGCGAGCAGCGCCAGCCCCACGGCACGCTTGCCCGTGCGCGTTCTGTTTTGCATCATCGCCGCCTTGAAAAAGCTGCCGCGAACCGTTGCCATTATTGTCATCATAGCGGCGACGTTTCTCGGATACTGGCCCGCGCTGCGCAACGGTTTTGTCTGGGACGACACCGCCCTTTGCTTCCGCGACCCGCTGATTCGCAGTTGGATCCTCATCCCCGAAGGCTTCCGCCATTTCCTCTTTCTCGACGCCACCGCCTCGGACTTTTACCGCCCCCTCCAGCGCCTCACCTTCACTGCCGACTACCAGCTTTACTCCTTCGCGCAGCCGTGGGGCTGGCACCTCACCAGCATCCTCATGCACGCCGCCGCCGCCGTGGCGTTGTGGTTCTTCGTGCGCAAACTCAGCACCTCCCTTCCGGCGAAAGCGCTCGCCAACGAAGTGAGCGACTGGCTCGCGCTCGGCGTCGCCGTGGTCTGGGCCGTCCACCCGCTGCACACCTCCGCTGTCACCTACATCGCCGGCCGCGCCGATCCGCTCGCCGCGCTGTGCGGCTTCAGCGGGCTGGCGCTCGGCCTGGCGAGTTTGGAAAAGGGCCGCCGCCGCTGGCTGCCCGCGCTCGGCGCCGCCTGGTGCTTTTTCGGCGCGCTGCTCGCGAAAGAAGCCGGCATCTTCGCCCTCCTCATCTGGTTCCTCATCCTCGCCTGGCGGCGCGAGCCCGGGCGGGTTTTCGTGAAATGGGTCGCACTCGCCGTCCTCGTGCTCGGCAGCTATGCCGCACTCCGTTTCACTGCCGCGAAAACCTCCCCGCCACCACCGCCGGCCACCCCGCTCGCCGTCCGTCCGATCCTCGTCGCGCGCGCCGTGGCCGAATACGCCAGCCTCCTCGTCGCCCCGCTCCGCCTGCACATGGAGCGCGATGTCAGCACCCGTCCGCAGGACAGCGTGGACGCCACCCTGCGCAACGCCCGCCTGCGCGAATTCCAAACCCTCGCCGGCGCCCTCCTCCTCCTCGGCCTCCTCGCCTGGGGCCAGCGCGGACGCCGCCTCGATCCGCTCATCCCGCTCGCCCTCGGCGCCTTCCTCGTCGCCTACCTCCCGATCAGCAACGTCCTTTCCCTCAACGCCACCGCCGCCGAGCATTGGCTCTACGTCCCCAGCGCCTTCCTCTTTCTCGCTGCCGCCCGCACCCTCGCCCACAGCCGCCTGCCGCGCGGCCCGGTCCTCGCCGTCCTCGCCGTCTGGACGCTCCTCCTCGGCGCGCGCACCTTTCTCCGGCAAGCCGACTGGCGCGACCAGCGCACCTTCATCGAGCACACCATCGCCGACGGTGGCGACAGCCCGCGCATGCGGATGAACCTCGGCAACGTGGAGTCCGCCGCCGGCCACCACGAACTCGCCGTCCGGCATTACCGCGAAGCCCTGCGCCGATCCCCCGAGCAGCCGATCATCTGGCTCGGCTACGCCAACGTGCTCCTCCGCGCCGGAGATTTCACCGGCGCGCGCGAGGCTCTCGGCCATGCCGAAAAATCTCGCCGCCTCGCTGGCGAATGTCGCCGCACCCTCGCCGCCATCACCCACCTCGAAAGCGGCGCCGACAGCGGCAACATCCTCCGCGACGCCCTCGATCTCGACCCCGACAACTGGTCCATCCGCAAGCAGTACATCGAATATCTCATCGAGCGCGACGAAGAGGAGGAGGCCATGCGTGAGTTGAGCGACCAACTCCGGGCCGACGGCTTTCGCAATGAGTGCTGGAAACTCATGGGCCGGCTCGCCGAATCCATCAACCGCCCGGACCTCGCCATCGGCTCCTACCGCGAGGCCCTCGCCCGCGACGTCCACGACGAGGAAACCCGCGCCCGCATCCGGCAACTCGCGGCAACCGCGGAGCCAAAAAATCAGCCTCCCGGTGCGCGGCGTTAATCCGTTGGACTTCGCCGGACGTAGCCACTACCCACCAATCCCTTTCGATGCTCTCCAAACCCGACAGCGCCCTCGTCATCATCGGCCACGGTTCGACCACCAACCCGGACTCCAGCGCCCCCACTTTCGACCACGCCGAGACGCTGCTCGCGCGCGGGGTTTTCGGCGAAGTGCATTGCGCGTTTTGGAAAGAGGAGCCGAGCTTCCGGCAGGTGCTGCACATGGTCGGGCGCGACGACATTTACGTGGTGCCAAATTTCATCAGCGAAGGTTACTTCACGAAGACCGTGATCCCGCGCGAACTCGAACTCGACGGCCCGCTCACGCGGCGCGGCGGGCGCGTGCTCAAATACTGCGAGCCGGTGGGCAATGACGCGCGCATGACCGAGCTGCTGCTCCGCCGCGCGGCGGAGATCGCGCCCGGCGTGGACCCGGCGCAGACGAGCCTTTTCATCGTCGGGCACGGCACGAATCTGAACGACAATTCCGCCGCCGCCGCAAAGCGCGAAGTCGAGCGCATCGCCGCGCTCGGGCTCTACGCCGAGGTGCGCAGCGCCTACATGGAAGAGGAGCCGCTCATCGCGAAATGGGACGAATACTCGACGCAGCCGAACGTCGTGGTCGTCCCGTTTTTCATCTCTGACGGACTGCACAGCTACGAGGACATCCCCGTGCTGCTCGGCATCGCCAGCGCGTCGCCGGGCGCGGCCAGCGCGGGCGGGCGGGAGGTTTTCCAGCACAACCCGTATCACCTCCGCGGACGCACGCTCTGCTACGCGAGCGCCATCGGCACGGAGCCGCTTTTTGCGGACGTGATTCTGGAGCAGGTCGCGGCCTTCGACGCCGTCCACGCCGCGTGAGCCGGGACGTGGAAAAAGCGCTCGCCGACTGGCTGGCGGGCGGCGGGGGCCGGATCGGCGAGATCGCCATCGCGCGCGGTCCGGCGGGCTGGGAGCTGCGGCACGCCGAGGACGCCGGGCGCGCCGATCTCACCGCGCACGCGCAGCCGGAAGCCGCGCGGCACCTGGCGAACCTCGACGCCGCGGGAAACTTCCGCCCGCTCAAGACCGCGCCGACGCTCGTGCGCGGCTGGCGGCTGGTGCTCGGGGACCTCGCGGCGGTGCGGCGCGCGCTCGATTATTTTTACCCGGCGATGACCGGCGTCTGGCTCAGCCACACCCACGGCGAGCTGGTGCCGGTGGTCCTGCGCGAGACGCTCGGGCGGCAGACCGGCATGTATCGCGTCACGCAAAAGCTGACCGACCCGCAGGCCCGCGAACTCATCGACGGCGTGTGCTCCGGCTGCCTGAAGCATCGCCTCTGGGAGATCGCCACGACCAACCCCACGGGACCCGCTTTCCCCGCGAACAGCCTCCCGCTGCTCTGCCACGAAGCCTGCAATCTCCTCGTCGCCCAGGCGCGCGAGGTCGTGAAAAAAGCCGAGCGCGCCGCATGATTCTCCGCGCCCGCGCCATCGTCACGATGGACGGCCCGCCGATTGCCAACGGGGCCGTGGCCATCGAGGGCAACCGCATCATCGCCGTCGGGCCGCTCGCGGAAGTCGCGGCGGCGGGCGGGCCGGTGCTCGATCTCGGCGAGGTCGCGCTGCTCCCGGGGTTGATCAACGCGCACTGCCATCTCGACTACTCGATGATGCGCAACGCGATCTCGCGGCCGAAAAGTTTCACCGCGTGGGTGCAGCGGATCAACGCCCTCAAGCGCAGCCTCGACAACGACGACTACCTCACCGCGATCCGGCGCGGTTTTGCCGAGCTGCGCCAGTGGGGCACGACCAGCGTGTGCAACATCGAGGCCTTTCCCGAACTCATGCCGCACCTCGGCCCCTCGCCGCTGCGCACCTGGTGGTTTTACGAGATGATCGACATCCGCCACCGCATCACCTCCGACGACGTGGTCGCGGGAGCGCTCGCCTTTTTTCACCAGCGCGAAAACTCGCTCGACCACTTTGGCCTCAGCCCGCACGCGCCCTACACCGCGTCCGTTTCGCTCTACCAGCTCGCCAACACCTGCGGCGAGGCCTTCGCCATGCCGCTGACCACGCACGTCGCGGAATCGCGCGAGGAATTCGCCATGTTCCGCGAAGGGTGCGGGCCGCTCCACGACTTCATGGCCGCGCTCGGGCGACCCATGGGCGACTGCGGAAAAGACACGCCCTTTGGCCGGCTCTGGCGCAGCGGGGCGATCCACCGCCGCTGGCTGCTCGCGCACATGAACGAGCTGACCGAAGACGACTTCGCGCTGCTCGCCAGCCTCCCGCCCGGCGGCGCGCCGAGCATCGTCCACTGCCCCGGCTCGCACCGCTACTTCGAGCACACGCCGTTTGAGTTTCGCCGCCTGCACGACCTCGGCGTGAACCTCTGCACCGGCACCGACAGCCTCGCCAGCACGCGATCGCTCAGCCTTTTCGAGGAACTCCGCTCGCTCGGCAAAACCGACCCCTGGCTCACCGCCGAGCAACTCCTCCGCACCGTCACCGTGAACCCCGCGCGCGCCCTCCGCCGCCGTGGCCAGCTCGGCCAGATCACCCCCGGC
>CAYQBV010000087.1:0-14437 GCA_964415705.1 uncultured Chthoniobacter sp.
TCCAGAATTGCTGCGCGGTGTCGTTCCAGGTGAGGGATTCGAGGCTGAGGTTTTTGCGCGCGCGCGCGAAAACGGCGGGCACGGGCAGGCGCAGCGCGCGCGGTTGGCCGGGGCCGAGGCGCAGGACGGCGCTGCCGGTTTCGGCGGCGAGGTAGAAAGTCCGCGTCGCGCGGACGTAGGCGATGCCTTCGAGATCGCTGGCGTCGGCATCGAATTCGATCACACCGCCGATTTCGCCGCTCGCGATCCGCCCGGTGGCGGGGTCGATTTTCAGCGTGAGCGGGACGAGGGTGTTCGGGTGGTCGGTGACCGCGCAAAAAGAATCGCCGCCCGTCCACACGAGGCCGCTGAGGTCGGTGACGGCGTCGCTTTTCAGTCCGAAAATCTCCTGCCCTGCCACTTTCTCGATGGTGATCTCCTGCGCTTGGGCGGCACCGACAAGAAGGGCGCAGCCGAAAACGGCAGTGAGTCGGGCAAGCATGCTGGCGAGTTACTTGGCCCGCGCCATTTCGGCGGCGAGGCGGAGCGCGGCGATCATGGAGTCGGGACGGGCGAGGTTTTTCCCCGCGATCTCAAAGGCGGTGCCGTGGTCGGGGCTGGTGCGGGGAAAGGGGAGGCCGAGGGTGACGTTCACGCCGGAGTCGAAGGCGTGGAGCTTCAGCGGAATGAGGCCCTGGTCGTGATACATGCAGAGCACGCCGTCGAATTCGCCGGCGACGGCGCGGTGGAAGACGGTGTCGGGGGAAAGCGGGCCGGTGAACGCGGCGGGCGTGACCGGTGATGGGTGATTCGTGAGGAGCGTCATGGCGGGGGCGATGAGTTCGATTTCCTCGCGGCCGAGCGCGCCGGATTCGCCGGCGTGGGGGTTCAGGCCGGCGACGGCGATGCGCGGCGCGCGGCCGAGGCGGGCGGTAAGGAAGGCGGCGAGGAGCTGGCCGATGCGGATGATTTCGGAGGAGCGGAGGTTGGCCGCCACCTCGCGCAGTGGAATGTGGGCCGTGACGAGGGCGACGGTGAGCGCGCCGCCAGTCAGGCACATGGCGAAGTTCTTCACGCCCGCACGCTCGGCGAAAAATTCGGTCTGCCCCGGAAAGGCGAAGCCCTCCGCCTGCATCCGCGCTTTGTGGATCGGGCCGGTGACGACGGCGGCGATTTCCCCCGCGAGCGCCAGTCGCGCGCTTTCCTCCAGCGCCGCGCGGGCGGCCCGGGCGCTGGCGGGCGTGGGTTCACCGGGGCGGGCGTCCCCGGTTTCACCGATGACGCGGTACTCGAATCCGCGCTCCAGTTTCCCCGAGCGGAGCGCCGCCGCCCCGATCTCCGGCCCGATGCCTGCCGCGTCGCCGAGGGTGATGCCGATGACCGGCATCGCCTAGTACATCTTGATGAACGCCTTCTTCCGCAGCTTCGCCAGCCAGTCCGTCTGCTGTTTCTGGCGTTCGAGCTGGAGCAGGCCTTTCTCGATCTCGGGCTTTACGTCCTTGAGCGGTTTGATCTGCGCGGGCTTTTTCGCCTCGGCCCAGAGCAGGTAGTAGCTGCCCGCCATTTCGATGCCCTTGCTGACTTCGCCAGCCTTCAGCGCAAAGGCGAACTTCGACAGGCTTTCATTGAGCGTCCGTTTGTCGATCCAGCCCCAGTCGCCATAAGCCTCCTGCTTGTCGTCCTCGGAATACATCCGCGCGAGGTCGCCAAACATCGCCCCGCCGATGATTTTCTCGCGGATTTCCTCGATCATTTTCCGCTTGGCGTCGCCCTGTCCGGTGCGCCGGATGGTGATCGTCCGCAGCTTGAGCTGCTCCGCCGTGCCGTAGTCCTCGGCGTGCGTCTTGTAGTATTCCGCAATCTGCGCGTCGGAGACGGTCGGGGTGCCCTTGATCGCCTGCCGGCGCATCTCCTGCACGATGATCTTGTCCTTTTCCATCTCGCGGAATTTTTCCAGCGTAAAGCCCTGTGCGGCCAGCGTGCGGACGAAAGCCGAACGGTCATTGCCAAACTCCTCGCGGATGATTGTCGTCACGCGCTCCTCGATGAAGTAGTCGGGAATCTGAAAGCCCTTCGATTTGAATTCCTGCAGGATGAGCTGGCGGTCGATGAGGTCGTTAATCGCCGCGAGGCGGATCTCCTTGATCTTCGCGACCAGTTCCTCGCCCATGTAAATCCCCTTGGCCGCCTTTTCTTTCGCGGCCACCAGTTCGCGGACCTGGGAGAAAGTGACGACGTCGTTATTGATCACTGCCGCGATGCCATCGAGCACCTCCTGCCCGCGCGCCACCCCCGGGATGCTGACAGCGAGAGTTACTGCGGCAATGAGCGGTGCGAGGCGAAAGAGGATGCGGGGCATGAGGAGGAAAAGACGAAAAACAGCGAGGGCGGCGAGCGTAAAATGCGGCTCCGTGAAGTCAAGTGACCGCTGCCGGGCCGGCAACCTCCAAAACACGGCTGGTCTTTTCCCCGCTCCCAAGCGAACCTCACCGCGGCTGGCAGATGATCGCTGCGGAAAGGCGCGAGCTTTTCCGCAGAGGAAAGTCCGAACACCACAAGGCAGCATGCCGCGTAAAATACGCGGGGGCGCACGGCCCAAGCCGGGCGCGACGGAAAGTGTCACAGAAAATCAGACCGCCCGCGGCAGCGTCGAAAGATGAGGTCGCGGGTCAGGGTGAAAAGGCGGGGTAAGAGCCCACCGCCCGGCGCGCAAGCTCCGGGGCACGAAAAACCCCATGCGGTGCAAGACATAACAGGGAGTGCGGGCCGCCTGCCCGCCGCGCGCGAGCGTGGCAACTCCCGGGTAATAGTCGCACCAGCGCTCCGCAAGGGGCGCGGCGGTCCGCTTCGGCGGGCTGAGAGAAATGATCATCACCCGGCGCGGGCGACCGCGCCGGGACAGAATTCGGCTTATCGCCAGCCACCGAAGGAAGGCGCTCTCCGCAAGGAGGGCGCCTTCGCTTTTTGGCTTGTGCGCGGGCCGGGTTGCGGCTGACTCGCGGGCATGAGCAAGACCGCGCAATTCTGGATGGTGAAGCAGGAACCGACCGCCTACTCGTGGGCCGATTTCGTGAAAGACGGGCGCACCGCGTGGACGGGCGTGCGGAATTTTCAGGCGCGGCTGAATCTGCGGGCGATGCGGAAGGGCGACATGGTACTTTTCTATCACAGCGTGGAGGGCAAGGAAGTCGTCGGCATCGCGAAGGTCGTGGCGACGGCCTACCCGGACGCGACCGCGCCGGAGGGCGACTGGTCATGCGTGGACCTCGCGCCGGTGCGCGGGCTGAAACGCCCAGTCACGCTCGAAGAGATCAAGGCCAGCGCGAAGCTGCGTGAGATCAAGCTCGTCAAGCAGTCGCGTCTCTCCGTGCTCCCGCTGAACGCGGACGAGTATGACGAGATCGTGCGGCTGTCGGAGCGCGCTGCCAGCTAGTCCAAGGCTGAGAAACTCACTTCGATTTCCCCGGAACCGCCGGTCCGGCCGGTCCGCTTTTATCCAGTGGGTTTCGGTGATTTCCATCCCGCATCCACGCTCCGCTGGCCACTTTTTCCTGCTGCGCCTGCACCACTTTTTTCGCCTCAGCCGCGACCTTTTTGGCCTCGGCCACTTCATGCTCCAGCCCGGCGATCTTCGCCTGCAAAGCGGCGTGCTCTTGGCCCGAGAGAAGCCGCCACGGGGTCAGCTCAGCGCGGAGCGCACCCAAGATCAACACGGGAATCAGAATCGCAAAAATCAAGGCTCTCATAGGGTTTCAGAAGTGGTGCGTAACGGTGTCGGCCAATACGTCACGGCGGCCGTCTTTGGAAGCAGTTTCTAGCGGTTGGTCAGCCATGGAAGACATGGCCGACACCGAGGCTTGCCCGCGGCGCGATTTTCCCGGATGACCTGCGGGCCGCATGTACCTGCCCAAACCACGACCACCGGCGTTCATCGTCGCGCGCTGGTTTTTTGCGCGGGCGCTGGCGGCGGTTTTCTTTTGCGCGTTCGCTTCTCTGCTGGTGCAGGTGCGCGGGTTGATCGGGAAAAACGGCATCGCCCCGGCGTGGGCGTTTCTCGATGCAGCCTCGCGGCAGCTTGGCACCGAGGCGCTCTGGAAAGTGCCGTCGCTCTGCTGGCTCGACGTGAGCGACGGCATGCTCGTCGGGCTGTGCGTGGCGGGGCTCGTCGTGTCGGTCGTCATGGCCGCGGGCGTGACGCCGGGCGGGTGCGCGCTGGCCCTGTGGGCGCTTTATCTTTCGCTCGTTTCGGTGAGCAGCCCGTTCCTCGATTTCCAGTGGGACGGCCTGCTGCTGGAGACCGCGCTGCTCGCCGCGCTGGCCCTGCCGTGGCGGCTGCGTCCGGTTTGGGAAACGGACGCGCCGCTGCCGCGCTTCGGCCGCTGGCTGCTGTGGTGGCTGCTCTTCCGGCTGATGTTTGAATCCGGCCTCGTCAAGCTGACCAGCGGCGATGCCAACTGGCACAACTTCTCCGCGCTCGATTTTCATTTTGCCACGCAACCGCTGCCGCTCTGGACCGCGTGGTTCGCGCATTTTTCGCCGCGCTGGCTGCTGCGCGGAGCCACGGGCCTGATGCTCGCCATCGAGTTGCTCGCGCCGTTCCTCATCGTCGCGCCGCGCCGCTGGCGGCACGCCGGCGCGTGGGTGCTCATTGCCCTCCAGTTCGCCATCCTCGCCACGGGCAATTTCGCTTTTTTCAACCTCCTCACGATCGCCCTCTGCGCGCTGCTTTTCGACGACGCCGCCTCGGTCTGGCCCCGGAGCTGGTGCAAAAGGGTGGTGCCGTCCGCGCATTGGACGTCGCGTCCGCGTCCCGCGCTCGTGTGGGTTTGCGGGAGTGTGGCCGCCGTTTGCGCGCTGCTCACCCTGCCGCCGCTGCTGCGCCAGGCCCGGCTCATCGACCAGTGGTCGAACCCGCTCGCCGCGTTCCGCAGCTTCAATGGCTACGGGCTTTTTGCGGTGATGACCACCCAGCGCCCGGAGATCATCGTGGAGGGCAGCAACGACGGCGAGACGTGGCGGGAATACGAGTTTCCGTGGAAGCCCGGCGACGTCATGGACCGCCCCCGGCTCGTCGCGCCGCATCAGCCGCGGCTGGACTGGCAAATGTGGTTCGCCGCGCTCGGCGGCGCCCAGCGGAATCCGTGGTTCGGCGTCTTCCTCAGCCGCCTCCTCCAGGGCCAGCCGGACACGCTCGGCTTGCTGGAGGTGAATCCCTTTCCCAGCCAGCCGCCGCGCTACGTGCGAGCCGTGCTTTACGAATACCGTTTTGCCCGTTCCGACGAAGGCGGCGCGTGGTGGTACCGGGACGAGGGAAAGAAAAGCCTCTACTGGCCCGTGGTGACGCTCAATCCAACCGCGGCGAAATGAGCGTTTGCTCCGCATGGAGGCGGTCGGATGTTTTCTTGAACAAGAAAGAAATCAAACGCGTCTCAACGCCCGCAACCCCATCGTTATGAATTACCTCATTTCGCTCCCGACTCTCGCCGTCGCCGCGCTTGCCCTGTCCGCACCGGCGACAGGTTTCGCGAAGGACAAGCACCACGATCACAGCCACAGCCGCGCCGTCTATGTGCAGCCCTATTGCGCGCCCCAGGGCAGTCACGGTTACCGGCCTTACTACTCCTCCCGCCCGTCGGTCAGCGTGGGCTTCTACACCGCGCCTTCGTATTACCGCTCGTCGAGCTACTACGACGATTCCTATCCCACGCGGACTTACTATCGCGGCATCCCGCGGGCGAGTTACAGCTACCGGGAAAGCTCCAGCTCCAGCGACGATCTCGCCGTCGATGTCCAGCGCACGCTCGCCCGCCGCGGGTTTTACCGCGGCGAGATTGATGGCGATGTCGGCCCCGGCACCCGCGCGGCCATTCGCTCGTTCCAATACAGCCGCGGACTCACCGTGACCGGCCGCATCGACAGCTCGCTGCTCCGCGCGCTCGGCCTGAGCTAGCGCCGCGGGCGGCCGCCGGGCCGCCCCTTGACACCCCGGAGCACGCCTCCAATAGTCCCGCCCGTGTTCCGCTCGCTGCCGGTCGCTCTCGCAATCCTCCTCTCTCTCGGGCTCATCCGCGCCGCCGAGCAGGCCGCCCCGCCGTCCGTCCCCGCGACCTCCACGATCTTCGTCGCCTCCGATTCCGCGGCGCTGGATCAGCTCGAGGAAAACCCCGCCGTCACCCGGCGCATGGTCGATCAGCTCGTCCTCGCCATCACCCAGCAGCCGGATGTGGCGCGAGCCTGGCGCTCCCTCGTCTCGCCTGCGGATGTTGTCGGCATCAAGGTTTGCGCGGCAGGCGGACGTTACTTTGCCTCGCATCGCGGGATCGTCGAGGCCATCGCCTCCGGCCTCGAGGAGGCCGGCGTGCCCGCCGCGCGGATCATCGTCTGGGACCGCGAACTCCCCGAACTTCGCGCCGCCGGATTCATCCCGCGCCGCGATGGTTTCCAAGTCCGCGGCATCGCGCCCGTCTCGGGCTACGATCGCGATGCGCCCTTCACCGCCTCCACGCTCGGCAAACTCATCTGGGGCGACCTGCTTTTTCAGGATCCGCGCAAGCGCGACGGCAAACGCATCGCCACCGCCGATCAGGTCAGCTCCACCAGTCACATCGCCAGCGTCGTCAGCCGCGAGATCACCAAGATCATCAACGTCCCCGTGCTCTCCGACGAAAGCGGCTGCGGGGTCGCCGGCGCGCTCTACAACATGACCGTGCCCAACGTGGACAACTGGCGCCGCTTCACCCAACCCGAGGGCGGCGCGGACTCCATCCCGGACCTCTATGCCGACGCCCACCTCGGCCCGAAAGTCGTCCTCACGATCATGGACGCCCTCCGCCCGCAGTACGCCGCCGGCCCGCATTTCAATCCCAACTACGCCTTTTCCCTCCACACGATTTTCGCCAGCAAAGACCCCGTGGCGCTCGATGCCCATGCGCTGCGGCTCATCGAAGGCTGGCGCAAAGACGCCAAGCTGCCGCCCGTCGGCAAACGCGCCGAGTGGCTCGAAAGCGCCGCGCAGGCCGGGCTCGGAAATTTCGCCGAGCAAAAAATCATGCTCCGTCCGGTGGAATCCCGGTAGCGGCGGCAGAGGTTTTTTTCGCGGCAGGCCGAGCCCGATTGATTTTCGCGCGCGCCTCGCGATGATGCCCGCCTCATGGAATCCGCGCGGATCAACACCACCGACCTGGGCGGGCCGCTGCTCGCCAGCGTCTCGCGTTCGTTTTACCTCAGCATCCGGCTGCTGCCGTCCGTGCTGCGCCGCCCCATCGGCCTCGCCTACCTGCTCGCCCGCGCCAGCGACACCATCGCCGACAGCCCCACCGTGCCCGTCGCCTCGCGGCTGAAACATCTCGCGGCCTTCTGGCAAATGGTCCGCACTGGCGAGCCCGAGGGCCTCGACGAATTGCGCCAGGAAATCACCTCTCCGCACGACGGCGAATGCACCCTCATCGCCTGCCTCGGCGATTGCCTCATCTGGCTCTCCACCCTCGAACAAAAAGAGCGCGGCGAGATTGTCGGCGTGCTCGACAAAATCATCCGCGGCCAGACCCTCGACCTTACGCGCTTTGGCGAAGAGGGCCGCGTCATCGCGCTCCAAAGCGCCGCCGAACTCGACGAATACACCTACCTCGTCGCCGGTTGCGTCGGCGAATTCTGGACCCGCCTGTGCCTTCACCACCTGCCGAACTGCGCCCACCTCGGCCTGGCCGACCTCCGCCGGCTGGGCACGAATTTCGGCAAAGGCCTCCAGCTCGTGAACATCCTCCGCGACCTCCCCGCCGACCTCCGCGCCGGCCGCTGCTACCTCCCCGAGCCCGAACTCCGCGCCGCCGGCACCTCCCCCACGCCGCTCGCCCACGACCCCACCAAAGCCCAGCCCGTCTTTGACCACTGGCACGCCCGCGCCGCCGCGTATCTCGAAGACGGCTACCGCTACATCACCGCGCTGCGCTCGCCGCGCCTCCGCGCCGGCTGTTTCCTTCCGTGGTATCTCGGCGTGCAGACCCTCGATCTCATGGTGAAAACTCCGCCGCTCGCGAGCACCGAGAAAATCAAGGTTCCCCGCTCCACCGTCCGCCTCGCCCTCGCCCTCGCCGCCCCCGTCGCCTTCTCCGACTCTGCCCTCCGCTCGCTGCACCCCGGCGGCTCGATTTTGGAGACCGTTTCAGCCGAGGGCAGCTAGCACGCTTCTCGCTATGGCAGATCGTCTCCATGACCGATTCGCCCGCCATTTTTTCTTCGCATGGGGCACCCACGGCAGCGCCATCCAAACAGCCCCGCCCGATTTTGCTTTTCGGCGATGACCTCGCCTGGCTCGCCGGGCACCGTGAGCTGGCAGGACGGCGGATTCTCGTCGCCGCCCCGGCGGCGGATGCGCTGACCTCACTGGCGGCGGAGCCCCTGGATGGTGTGGTGGCGAGTTACACCGATGTGAACAAGAGCGTGGCGCTTCTGCGCGCGGCGGCGACGTCGAATCCGACGGCCGTCCCCCTTTTGCGCGCGAATGGCAAGGAGCTGGCCGGGGTCGCAAATTCCTTTCCCGTGCTCCCGCGGGTCAACGCGGTGGACGTGCTCGACGATCAGTTGCGGACGCGGTTGGCCGCCGCGACTTGGCAGAGCAAGCCGGCTTTCACCAAGCTCCTGAAGATGATCACGCAGGTGCCAACACTCCCGACGATCTACACGCAGATCACAACCGCGCTGCAGAATCAGGACGCCGGAATCGAGGTTGTGGCCGAACTCGTCGCCCGCGAGCCGGCGGTGACCGCGAAGCTTTTGCAGATGGTGAACTCCCCGCTGCTCGCGCTGCGCGGACGCGTGACCTCGGTGCGCGACGCCACGAGTCTGCTCGGCCTCAGCCGGTTGCGTTCACTGGTGCTGGCGACGTGCCTCTTCCGGCAGTTCGATGCCTCGAAGTGTCCGACATTTTCCATGAGCCGCTTTGAGGCCACGAGCCTCCAGATCGCGTCATGGGCGTCGGCCATCGCCAAAGGCGAAACCCTCGACAAGCAGATCGCCGACATGGCGTTCACCGCCGGTCTGCTGCACAATTTCGGCGTGCTGATGCTCGCCGCGAATGTCCCGGACGCCTACGAGCAGGTGCTCCGCACGGCGCAGGAGCAGCGCGTGAGCATCGCGTGGACGGAGCTGGAGGCTTTCGGCGCGACCCACGCGGAAGTGGCCGGCGCCATCCTCGCGGCGTGGGGCATTCCGTTCCCGATCGTCAATGCCGTGGGCTGGCATCCCATGCCGTCCGCGTCCGAAGACACCGCATTTTCGCCACTCACGGCGGTGCATGCCGCCACGGCGGTGGACGCTTTCGCGCAGACCGGGATGTTTTCCTACGACCGCGATTACATGGAGCGGATGCGGCTCACGAACGAAGTGGAAACCTGGTGCACCACGCTGCCCGGTGAGGCGCTGGCGGCGTAGTCACTTCGGCGCGCGGTTCGGATACGCGGGCTTCTTCGGCACCTTGACCGGTTTCGCTTCAAGCGATTTTTTCACCTCGTCGATCGCCCGTTCGAGTTGCGGGTCGATGCCTTTCGCCAGCTCGGCGGGATCGTCCACCACGGCGATGTCGGGTTCGACGCCATGCCCTTCGATGATCCACTCGCCGGCGGTGTCGTAGATGCTGAAAGTCGGGACGGTCACGTGGCCGCCGTCGATCAGCAGCGGCGCACCCGTCATCCCGATAAGCCCACCCCAGGTGCGCTGGCCGATCACGGGGCCGAGCCCGGTTTTGCGGAAAAGCCACGGGAAGCAGTCGCCGCCGGAGCCGCTCCAGCCATTGGCCAGCATGGCTTTCGGGCCGTTGTGGGCGACGTTCGGCGTCTGCCAGTCGCGCCCATCGCGGACCGCCCAATAGTTTGTCACGCGCCGGCCGAGCAGCTCGATGAAGCGGTCGGGAATCTGCCCGCCGGAGTTCCAGCGCTCGTCGATGATCAGCCCCGGCTTGGAAAACTGTGCGCGGAATTGCTGGTAGAGATTGCTCTGCCCGTCCACCGCCGTGTTGCGCACATAGACGTAACCGATCTTGCCCCCGCTCGCCGCGTCCACGCGCCGGCGATTCGCCTCGATCCAAGCCTGATGCCGCAGCGTCGCTTCGCTGCCGAGCGTCTGCACGAGCACGTCGCGCGCGCCTTCGCGATTTGGTTTGGCGTTCACGGTCAGCAGCACGGTGCGGTCGGCGAGCCCTTGGAACGCCGCCCACGGATCTTCCTTCGGATCGAGCGCGCGCCCATTCACCGCGAGCAGCCAGTCGCCCGCCGCGATGTTCACGCCCGGCTGCCGGAGCGGCGAGCGCGCACCATCCCACGGCGCGGCTTCCAGAATGCGCGCGATGCGATACGCGCCCTGCTCCAGCGTGAAATCGCAACCGAGATAACCCACGCCGCGCACCCACGCCTCCTCCACGTCGCCGCCGCCGCGATAAGCGTGCGACACGTTGAGTTCGCCGAGCATTTCGCCGAGCAGATAGTTCACGTCCCAGCGCGTCACTGCGTCATCGAGCAGCTTGCCGTAGCGCGCGCGCAGGGCCTTCCAGTCCAGCCCGTGCATGCCGGGATCGTAGAAAAAATCGCGCTCGATCCGCCACGCATCGTTGAAGATCTGCCGCCATTCCGCCGCCGGGTCGATCGTCATGTCAAAGCTCCCGGTGGCCAGCGGCTTGTCCAGTTTCTGCGCGTCGGCCACGTTTACGATGCCCCACGTCGCGCCCTTTTTGAGCAGCAGCTTTTTGCCGTCGGCGGAAAGCTCCGCGCCTCCGCAATCGTCGATGATCAGCTTCTCCTCGCGCTTTTCCAGATCCCAGGAGGAGAGTGGGCTCGATCCGCCCCGCGCCCCCACCCGCGGCGGCCAGCGAAAGAGCACCTTGCCCGCGACTGCGAGCAGATTGTCGAAATTTCCGCCACCCACCGGCAGCACCACGCCTCGCGCCTCAAAACCGTCGAGGTCGATGAGCACGGACTTCGGCTTCTTCTCGTCAGGCTTCGCGGGTTTGTCGCCCGGCTTTAGCTCGGCCGCTTTCGCCGGCTCACCCGCCGGCTTTTGCTCCTTCAACGCCACCTCGCTCTTTTTTTCGTCGTCCTTTTTCGGCTCCTCCTTTTTCTCCTCGGGCTTCGGTTCCTCCGCCGGTTTCTCGTCCTTCTTTTCCGCGTCGGGTTTGTCCTTTTTCACCGGCTCGTCGTCGTTGCGCGGGGCCAGCGGGGAGGCCACGTCCCGGCGCAGCGGCACCGCCACCAGCGACGCTCCGTTGGCGTAGATCCAGGTGTTGTCCGACTGGCTGTAGAGCGGCTCCAGGACGCGCTTCGAGCGGTAGTAGAGATACTTCCCGTCCGGGTCGAAGACCGGCAGATCATCGTCGTGAAAGCCGCTCGTCACCACGTGGCGCTTCTTCTCCTGGGTGTCGTAGAGCACGATCACGGTGTGGTCATTTTCCTGATCGCGCCCATACGCCAGCCAGCGGCTGTCCGCCGACCACGCCACGCCGAAGCGCTCGAGTTCGCCGTGGTAAAACGACTGCGCCTGGTCGATGACCGCCGTCTGTTTCGTGGCGACATCGTGCAGGTGCACCCGCATCGCGCCGTCGATGAAAACGATCTTCTTCGCGTCCGGCGACCACTGCGGCTGATAGCGCCAGCCCGCTCCGAGTTGCGTCTGCACCTGCTCCGCTCCCGTGCCATCCGCCGCGCGCAGCGTCAGCTCATACTCGCCGGAGCGATCGGAGAAATACGCGATCCATTTCCCATCCGGCGACCACGCCGGGTAGCGCTCCGCCACGCCGCTCGACTCGGTGAGATTGCGCACGATGCCGTGTTCCGCGGGCACGCTGAATATCTCCCCGCGCGCTTCGAAAAGCGCCCGCTTCCCGGTCGGCGAGAGCGCCCCGTTGCGGAGGTAGTTCGTCACGTTGACCGCCCGCGGCCGCAGCGTCGCGCGATCCGTGACCACCGTGATCTCCACCTCGCGCACCTTCTCGCCCGTCAGCTCCAGCAGGTGCAGCCGCCCGTGATTTTCAAACACGATGTCGTCCGGCCCGATGCTCGGGAACCGCACATCCGCGTCCGTGAACTTCGTGACCTGCCGCGTCTGCTTCGTGCCCGCGTCGTAGGCCCAGAGATTCGCGCGCGACTGCGCGCCGCGGTCCGAGAGAAAATAGAGCGTCGTCCCGTGCCACATCGGCTGCGAATCGTTGGCGTCGTTCCGCGTGATATTCTCCGCCGTCTTTTTCTCCAGATCGAAAAGCCACACGTCCGGCGCCATCCCGCCGCGGTAGCGCTTCCACGTCGCGAAATCCGTCGAGATCGGCGTGTAGGCGAGCAGCTTTCCGTCCGGCGAGATCGCGCCGAATTCCCCGTACGGCACCGGCAGCTGCTCCGGCAGCCCGCCGCCCACCGCGACCTTGAAAAGCTGCGCCGCGCGGTCGGTGAAGCTCGCCATTTGCGAAGCGAAAAGCAGCGCCTGCCCGTCCGGATACCACCCGAGCAGCCGGTCCCGCGCGCCGTGATGCGTGATCCGCCGCGGTTCTCCGCCGCTCACCGGCATTACGTAGAGATCCTCGTTGCCATCATAGTTCCCGCTGAAGGCGAGCTGCGTCCCGTCCGGCGAAAAGCGTGGGAACGACTCCGCCCCGCGCGGGCTGCTCAGCCGCACCGCCGCGCCGCCCGACTTCGGCACGATCCAAATATCCCCCGCATAGACAAACGCGATCTGCGTCCGCGACACCGCCGGCATCTGCATCAGCCGCGCATTGATCGGCCCCGGCCCCGGGTCCTGGGCCAAGCCGGAAACGGCAGCGAGACAGGACGCGAGCAGCAGCGGGATGGTCTTCATGGGCGCTCCCTATAACTGCGGAGCCCGCGCTTGGCAAAGGCGGGGCCGCGGCACGCACTGCGATACGGCAGGCGCAGACGCCTGCGCCACGACGCGAGTCCACACGCCCCGCCGCCGGCCCGCGGGTGGAACGGAAATCAATCGCGCCCGCGGGGCGGCGGCGGGGATAACCGCGCTTGCACGGCGGGGCGAGGCCCGCGATGTTCCGCACCTTTTTTCCGCCATGCTCACGCTTTCCCAAGTCAGTAAAGCCTTCGCCGGCCGCACGCTTTTCAGCGACGTTTCGCTGCAGGTGAACCGCGAGGACCGCATCGGCCTCGTGGGCCCCAATGGCGCGGGGAAATCGACGCTCTTCTCCCTCATCCTGCGCGAGGCGACGCCGGACGAGGGCCGGGTGATCCTGGAGAGGAACGCGACGCTGGGCTTTCTGCCGCAGGAAACCGCGCCCGCCGGGAATGAGACGGTGCTGGAGCTGGCGTGCGCGATTTCGCCGGAAATGGCGAAGGCCCAGCAGGCCATCAAGCGGCACGAACTGGCCGGGACTTTTGACGAGGAGGAATACCACGAGGCGCTCGGGACCTTCAGCGAGCTGGGGGGCTGGCAGCTCGAACCGAAGGCGAAGCAGATCCTCAAGGGGCTGGCCTTTCGCGAGGCGGATTTCGACCGCGAGGCGCGGACCATGAGCGGCGGCTGGATCATGCGCGCGCACCTCGCGCGGCTGCTCGTGATGGAGCCCGATCTGCTGCTGCTCGATGAGCCGACGAACCACCTCGACCTCGAATCGCTCTATTGGTTTCAGGATTACCTCCAGTCCTATCCCGGCGCGATTTTGATGATCTCGCACGACCGCGAATTCCTGAACGCACTCGTGGATTCCATCCTCGAAATCTCCCACCAGAAGCTCAACCGCTACCGCGGCAACTGGGACAAATACGTGGTCGAGAAAGTGCAGCGTGAGGAAATCCAGCTCGCGGCGTACAAGAACCAGCAGAAGGAAATCGCGTCGCTCCAGGAATTCGCCGACCGCTTTCGCGCCAAGGCCAGCAAAGCGTCGCAGGCGCAGAGCAAGCTGAAGCAGATCGACCGGATGGAGAAAATCGAGGCGCCGCTGAGCCAGGAGAAGACGGTCCACATGCGCTTCCCGCAGCCGCCGCGTTCGGGCTCGCGGTCGATCACGCTGAAGGACATGGATTTTTCCTACGGCGATCTCGCGGTCTACCGCGGGCTGGAATTTGAGGCCGAGCGCGGCCAGCGCACGGTGCTCGTCGGCCCGAATGGCGCGGGCAAATCCACGCTCATCAAGCTGCTCGCCGGCACGCTCGCGCCCGAGAGCGGCACGCGCGAACTCGGCCACAACGTGAAGGTCGGCTACTTCGCCCAGCACCGGATGGAAAACCTGAACGCGAAGCAGACCGTGCTCGAAAGCGTGCAGGACATGCCCAATCCCGTCGGCGAACAGCAGGCGCGCACGGTGCTCGGCTCGTTCCTGTTCCGCGGCGACGATGTTTTCAAACCGGTCGGCGTCCTCAGCGGCGGGGAAAAGACCCGCCTCGCGCTGGTCAAGCTGCTCCTCGATCCGCCGAATCTCCTGCTCATGGACGAGCCGACGACGCACCTCGACATCGGC
>CAYQBV010000088.1:0-14335 GCA_964415705.1 uncultured Chthoniobacter sp.
CCTCAAAGGCTGGTCGCTCATGGGCGACGCGCTCTCCCACGCGGTCGTCCCCGGCGTCGCCATCGCCTACATGGCTGGCCTGCCTTTCGCCCTCGGCGCCTTCCTCACCGGCCTGCTCGCGGCGGTCGGCATGGGCTTTGTGAAAAAGAAAACGCGGCTCCGCGAGGACGCCGTCATCGGCGTCGTCTTCACCAGCTTCTTCGCGCTCGGCCTGCTCCTCATCTCGCTTTACCCGAGCGGCATCGACCTCCGCACGATCATCTTTGGCAACATCCTCGGCATCGCCAATCCCGACATCTGGCAGATCGTCATCATCTCCGCCGTCACCCTCACCGTGCTCGGTCTGAAATGGCGCGACCTCCTGCTTTTCTGCTTCGACCCGAATCAGGCGCGCGCCCTCGGCCTCAATGTCACCGCGCTCCATTTCACCCTGCTCACGCTCCTCGCCGCCACCGCCGTCGCCGCGCTGCAAACCGTCGGCGCGTGCCTCGTCGTCGCCATGCTCGTGACGCCCGGCGCGACCGCTTACCTGCTCACCGATCGCTTTGGCAAAATGCTCGCCATCGCTGTGTCCATGGGCACCGGCACCTCGCTCGTCGGCGCGTATGCCAGCTACTTTTTCGACGGCTCCACCGGCGGCTGCATCGTCGTTTTGCAAACCGTGCTTTTCCTCCTCGCCCTCGTCTTCGCGCCCAAGCACGGCATGCTCGCCGCCCGCGCCAAACGCCTCGCGGCGTAGGAAAATTCGAAATCCGAATGGCGAAATCCGAAACAAATTCCGAAAGGCCAGAAAGCGGGAACGCAGAGACGCGCGCCAAATCCATTTTTCGACCGTTTCCAATTTTTCGGGTTTGTTTCGGATTTCGAATTTCGGATTTCGGATTTTCCGCCTGATGGAAACTCTCCTCGAACCCTTCCAATACGCCTTCATGCGCGACGCCATGCTCGTCGGCGCGGTTGTCGGCGCGGTGTGCGCGGTGCTTTCCTGCTACCTCGTGCTCAAAGGCTGGTCGCTCATGGGCGACGCCATCTCGCACGCCGTGCTGCCCGGCATCGTCATCGCCTACGCTGTCGGCGCGCCGCTCGCGCTCGGCGCATTTGCGTCCGGCCTGCTCTGTGCCGTCGCCACCGGCTTCATCAAGGCCAACTCGCGCGTGAAAGAGGACACCGTCATGGGCGTCGTCTTCACCGGCCTCTTCGCGTTCGGGCTGGTGCTTTTCACAAAAGTGAAGAGCGACCTGCACCTCGACCACATCCTCTTCGGCAACATCCTCGGCATCGAGCGCCGCGACCTCATCGAGAGCGTCGTCGTCGCCACGGTCACGCTCGTCATCGTCCTCGCGCTGCGCCGCGATCTGCTGCTCTTCTGCTTCGATCCCAGCCACGCGCGCGCCATCGGCCTGCCCACCGGCTTTCTCAACTATCTGCTCCTTGCGCTCCTCGCCGCCACCATCGTCGCGGCGCTCAAAGCCGTCGGCATCATCCTCGTCATCGCCATGCTGGTGACGCCCGGCTGCATCGCCTATCTGCTCACCGACCGCTTCAGCCGCATGCTCTGGATCGCCACCGCGAGCGCGGTTTTCTCCAGCCTCGCCGGGGTCTACGTGAGCTTCTTCATCGACGGCTCCACCGCCGCCTGCATGGTCCTCGTGCAGACGATCATTTTCCTCGCCGCCCTCGCCTTCGCGCCCAAGCACGGCCTGCTCGCCCGCCCGCGCGTCACCGAGCCGGCGTGACTCCGCGGACGGGATGACGCGGCGCCGCGCACTCCGGGGAGCACACGCGTCCCGCGTGTTGGTCTTGGCGTCCCGCCCAGACGAACTTTTCTGACGCACCGCAAACCGACGACGTGAGCGCCAACCGCAAGCGCCGCGCTTCGGAAGTCCGTCGAGGCGGGGACGCCTCGACCAACACGCGGGACGCGCGTGCTACCCGGAGATCAGCACCGCGCCGGCCTGCTGATTGAAACCGACGACGGTCACGAGCGCAGTTTCACCGGTTATTGCGGCGGCGACGGTTTGCATGAGGGCGCTCGCGCCAGGCGATTCCCCGAATGATTTCTTCGGCGCGAAGACCGGGACATTTGGGAAATGTGCGGCGAGTGCGGCGGCTTCCGCGCGGTCGATGAAGGTGCCGTTCGCGCTCGTGACGACGCGTTCCACTTTCGCGCCCGCGAAATCCGCGAGGACCGATGCGAGCGCCGCCGCCGCCTCGGTGCGCCGCAGAAACGTCGCGCCCGGATGCGTCTGCACACGCCAGCGACCTGCGCGCCGCAGCACCACCGCCGCAGCGCCTTCCGCGAGCGGCGTGCGGGCGAGCCGCCAGTCGGTGTAGGCGGCGCACAGAATCCAGTCGCACTCCTCCGCGCCGACGACCACGACCTGTTCGATGTCGCTCGTCGCCAGCAACTGCGCGCCGAAGTGCAACGCCGACAAACCGACCGACGCGTCGCCGACCAGCGTGTAGCTCGCGCCGTCGATCCCGAGCAGCGCCGCGAGATGACTGGCGGGCGCGTTATAGACCGTGTCGGGAAAAAGCGCCGGGCTGGCGGCGTGCGCGCCCTGCTTCACGATCTGGTCGAAAAACTTCCGCGTGTAGATCACCCCGCCATTCGAGATGGCGAAGACCACGGCCGTCCGCGCCGCGAGTTCCGGCGTCATCACGATCCCCGCATCCGCCAGCGCCGCCAGCCCCGCCGCGACCGCGAAATACGAGATCGCGCTCGCCCGCCGGAGCCGCGGATTCCGCCCGAGCGCCTCGACGGATTTCATCGGCACCGGGAGATAGGAAAGGGCACGGCCCGTTTCGGGATTGGCGATCGCTTTCACCTCCGCGAGCTCCCCGCGCCCGATCCGCGCGAAGACGTCAACGAGGTCCGTCCCCAGCGGCGTGACCCAGCCCAAGCCGGCGATATGCGCGGTCATACGAAGCGCGCCCTCCCTCTACCCGTCATCCTGAGCGGAGCGGAGGCTTTGCGGAGCGCAGTCGAAGGACCTCTCACTATTCGGCGGGCGGAGGCGGCGGGTGAAAGGACGCAAAACTCCCACCGCCTGCGCCCGGCAGAAATAGCTAGAGGTCCTTCGACTCCTTTCCGTCCCGCCTTTGCCCACCGGGAACTCCGCTCAGGATGACGGCTTTTCGATGCTGCGCACTTCATACGCCTTCCAAAACCACCGACGCGTTCGTGCCGCCGAAGCCGAACGAATTCGACACCACGCAGCGCACCCGCGCCGCGCGCGCTGCGTTCGCGACAATGTCCAGCACCCACGCGGGATCGGGCTCCGCGTAGTTGATATTCGGCGGGAGAAACTGCCCGCGCAGCGCGAGCACGGAGAACACCGCCTCGATCGCCCCCGCCGCGCCGAGCGCGTGGCCCATCATGGATTTCGTCGAACTCACCGGCACGCGGTCGCCGAAAATCTGCGCGATCGCCGTGCCTTCCGTCGCGTCGTTGAACGCCGTGGCCGTGCCGTGCGCGTTGATGTAATCCACCTCGCCCGGCGTGCGCCGCGCATCCGCCAGCGCGCGCTCCATGGCCTGCCGCGGGCCGATGCCGCTGGGGTTCGGCTGCGTGAGGTGATGGTTGTCCGTCGAAATCCCGTAGCCCGTGACCTCCGCCAGCACCGCCGCCCCGCGCGCCCGCGCCGATTCCATCTCCTCCAGCGCGAGCACCGCCGCGCCCTCGCCGAGCACCAGCCCGGTGCGGTTTTTGTCGAAAGGCCGGATCCTCTCCGGCGTCGATGCCTGGAGCGAATCGAAGCCCACGAAAACCATCTCCGAAAGCGCATCGTATCCGCCGCAAAGCACCCGCGTGTGCAAGCCCGCCCGCACCAGCCGGAACGCGTGCCCCACCGCGTTCGTCCCCGACGCGCACGCGTTCGCGATGATCTGACTCGGGCACGCCCACCCGCACGCTTCCAGCGCATCGGTCACCGCTTTCTGCGGCAGATAATTCGCCAGCCACGCCGCCCGCTCCTGCGGCTTCGCCTTGGCCACCTGCGCCCGGAAATACTGCTCCCCGAAACTCATCCCCCCACTCGTGGTCCCCATCACCGCCAGCTCCGGCGCAAACCCCGCATCCTGCGCCCGCGCCTCCCGCGCCGCCGCGATCAGCATCCGGCTGGCGCGATGCAACCGCCTCGTCATTCGACATTCGTCATGCGTCATTTCCCCCACCTGCCCCGCCGTCTTCGCCCGCGTGCGGCTCACATCGAACCCCATCACCGCCCCCACGCCATCCCGCCCCTCCCGGAGCGCGCGCGAGTTTTCCTCCACGCCCAATCCCAGCGGGCTGACTACGCCCAGCGCCGTGATGGCGACGCGGCGCGGCGGAGGTTCGGAAGGATCGGGCATTAGCGCAAAGTAGCTTGGACTTTAGTCCAAAGTGAAGGGGGGTTTGGGCTAAAGCCCAAGCTACTTTGCGCCACCGGCATTTCTATTTGTTGCCCCCTCGCCTACTCCCTAAAACACGCGCTGATGAAAGATCTCACCGACTGCGAACCGCCGAAGCGCCGCCAGAAAACGCGCGCCCGCTTCCTCTGGTTCCTCGCCGGAGCGTCGGTGAACTACCTGCTCATCGCCACGCCGTTCACATGGCTGCGTCTGCACCATCCCGAGTGGTCGCTCCTGGCGGTCTCCGCGTGCAGCCTCGGCGTCAGCGCGAGTTTCTTTTTCGTCTGGAATTACTTCATCAATTTCCGCGGCGACAGCCGCAAACGCGACGCCCTCCCGCGCTATCTGACGGCGGTGGCCGTCATGTTCCTCCTCAGCACGAACCTGCTCGCCTACCTCAAGGGGCACGACGCCCGAATGGCCTTCAGCATCGGCAGCATCCCCCTTGATCTCGACATCGTCGCCACCCAGTTTTTTTTGGCCGGGCTGAAATTTTTCCTCTACCACAAATGGGTCTTTCCCCTGCCGAAGGGCACCGCGTGAGCCCTGGAGTGTTCCGCTCCGGGGCCTCACGCGAAAATGGGGCTGGCCTTGCAGGCGTGCGATCAGCGAGAAGCGAAACCATTCCATTTTCACCGATCACCAACCCATGAGCCAGGCCACCGTCAGCATCCATCCGTATTTCAAAGTCCGCCCCGGCCAACTCGAGGCCGCCCGTGCGCTGCTCCCGCAGTTTGTGGCGCGGACGGCGACGGAAGCGAAGTGCCGCTACTACGAGTTCACGATCAATGGCGACGAGGTCTTTTGCCGCGAGGCGTACGCCGATGCCGAGGGCACGCTGGCGCATTTGGAAAACGTGGGGGCTTTGCTCGGCGAGATGCTGAAACTGTCTGATCTCCTGCGGCTGGAAATCCACGGACCGGCCTCCGAGTTGGAAAAACTCAAGGGCCCGCTGGCCGAGTTGAAGCCCGCGTGGTTCGCCTACGCCTGCGGTCTGGAGCGGTAGGCTGCGGGCTGCGTATCCGGCGGGAGTCCGAAAATCGCCGCACGTCTCGCGCGTCGGACATTTTTCAAAGCTGCGCCTCGACAACGCAGAATGGCGCTTCTAATTTGCGTCAGAATTCAACCCCCCAGCCCCCACTTTTCTTATGCCAAAATTTAACTACGTCGCACTCGACCAGCGCGGTCAGGAATCGGTCGGGGTCATCGAGGCCTCGAACTCCAACGAGGCCGTCGGGAGTCTCCGTCAGGCGGGCTATTTCCCCACGAGCGTGGTCGAAGAGGGCAAGGGAAAGGTCGTGGCCAAGGGCACGAAGGCGGTGCAGAAAAAGGCGGCCGGAGCGCCCGCGGTGAGGGGCAAAAAGGGCGGGATCGTGCTCTTTGAAAAGAAGACGGTGAAGAGCAAGACGCTGATGATTTTCACCCGCCAGCTCGCCACGCTGATCGACGCCGGCCTGCCGCTGCTGCGCAGCCTCACGGTGCTGGCGAAGCAGGAGCGAGATCCCGTGCTGCACAAGACGATCCATGCGCTGGCCGACGCCGTGCAGGGCGGCAGCACCTTCTCCGAGTCCATGGCGCAGCACCCGCTGATCTTCAACAAGCTCTACATCAACATGGTCAAGGCCGGCGAACTCGGCGGCGTGCTCGAACTCGTACTGAACCGCCTCGCGGAGTTTCAGGAAAAGGCGCAGAAGGTGAAGAACAAGGTCATCTCGGCCATGGCCTACCCGGTCATCGTGCTCATCATCGCCATGCTCATCATGGTCTTCCTCATGGCCTTCATCGTGCCAAAGTTCGAGTTGATCTTTAACGACATGCTCGGCGGCGAACCGCTCCCGGGCATCACGCGCTTCGTGATCGCGATCAGTAATATCGTGAAGGCGATGTTCATCCCCCCGTATCTCTGGATCACCGTGGCGGTGACCTTCGCCATCGTCATCGGCTACAAAATGATCAGCGGCAGCGCGGGCGGACGCAGGTTCATGGACCGCGTGGTTCTCTCGACGCCGCTCTTTGGCGATCTGCTGCGCAAAGGGGCGATCTCCCGTTTCAGCCGCACCCTCGGCACCCTCGTGACGAGCGGCGTGCCGATCCTCCAGGCGCTGAACATCACCCGCGACACCGCCGGCAACGTGGTCATCGCCGAGGCCGTTTCAAAAGTGCATGACGCGGTGAAAGAGGGTGAGTCCATCGTCCAGCCGCTCGAAGCCAGCGGCGTGTTTCCGCCGATGGTGATCTCGATGGTCGATGTCGGCGAAGAGACCGGCCAGCTCCCGGAGATGCTCCTGAAAATCGCCGAGGTCTATGATGACGAAGTCGATAACGCCGTGGAGGGCCTGACCTCGCTGCTCGAGCCGATCATGATCGTGCTCCTCGCGCTGATCGTCGGCACCATCGTGATCGCGCTCTTCATGCCGCTGATTTCGATCATCGAGAAAATGGGCAAGTCGCCGGGCAGCTAGCTGGTTTTCCATTGGCGCATCGTGGGCCGCCCCATACCTTCCCTTATGTCTCCTCTCCCTCACCGCCGCGCGGCCTTCACGCTCATCGAAATGCTCGTCGTCATGGTGGTCATCGCCATCCTCGCCGGAATCGTCCTCTCGATCGCCGGCCTCGTACAAAACAAAGCGGCCCGCTCGCGCGCGGAGGCGGAAATCAAGGCGCTGGCCGGTGGTTGCGACGCCTACAAGGCGGACAACGGCTCCTTCCCGCAGGATGCACCGCTGACCGACTCGCTCGATCCCCGGGCCACGGGCACGCCCGCCTCCTATGAAGCAGCCTCGCTTTATCTCTACAAACAGATCAGCGGCGACCTCGACGCCAACGGGCGCAACGACCCCAACGCCTCCACGCCGGAGCCCAGGAGCTACCTTTCGGATTTCTTCAAACCGAACAACCTGAGCGTCAATTCGAGCAGCGTCGGAACCGCGGGCTACGTCAAATTCATCAAGGACCCGTGGGGCAACAGCTACGGCTACTCCACCAAAGGCGCCGCGGCGGAGCAGAAATACCGCGTCGATGTCCTGACTGCCCCGACCGTCGCGCGGCAGAGCGGCCAAGGCTACAACCCAACCTACGATCTGTGGTCCACGGGGGGAAAGACGGTGAAACCGAACCCTGGGCAACCCGACGATATCACCCCCGTTTGGCTCAAGAATTGGTAAGGAGCGCGCCAGACAGTCCTTTCATGGAGTTGGCTTGATCCAAACCCGCACCGCCATGTTTGCGCCCGTCCGCTTGCTCTTCCTCCTTGCTCTTCTCGCTGCACCCGTGTGGGCGGAGGACGCTCCGCAGGAAACGCGGTTCATCGGCAACACGCGCCAGCTCATCTTCCAGGGCAAGCGCAGCGGCGAGGGCTATTTTCAGCCGGATGGCCAGCGCCTGATTTTCCAAAGTGAGCGCGAGGAGGGGAATCCGTTCTACCAGATGTACGTGCTCGATTTCGCCTCGGGTGAAACGGCGCGCGTCTCGCCAGGGACGGGCAAGACGACGTGCGGATTTTTCCAGCCGGGCACGGGACGCGTACTCTTTGCCTCCACGCACGCCGATCCGGAAAGCGCGGCGAAGCAAAAGGCGGAGATCGAGTTTCGCGCGAGCGGCAAGCAGCGGCGCTACGCGTGGGATTACGATGCAGCGATGGACATTTGGTCGGCGGAGCAGAGCGGCAAGCAGCTTGTGAATCTGACGAACTCGCCGGGCTACGACGCCGAGGGCGCGTTCTCGCCGGATGGAAAGCAGATCGTCTTCTGCTCGCTCCGCTCCGCTTTCCCGCTGGAGCAGCTCCCGCCCGACCAGCGCGCCCGCTACGAGAAGGATCCCGCGTGGTTCGGCGAGATCTTCGTGATGAACGCCGACGGCTCCAACGTGCGCCGGCTCACCGAGGCGCCGGGCTACGACGGCGGCCCGTTTTTCTCGCCCGACGGCCAGCGCATCGTCTGGCGGCATTTCGACGAAAGCGGGATGATCGCCGACGTGTGGACGATGAAGACCGACGGCAGCGACAAACGCCGCATGACGGATTTCAAGTCGATGTCCTGGGCGCCGTTCTACCACCCGAGCGGCGAGTATCTCGTCTTCACCTCGAACAAACTCGGCTTCGGAAATTTTGAGTTGTTCATCGTGGACACCGCGGGCACGCGCGAGCCGATGCGCGTCACGTTCACGGACGGCTTCGACGGCCTGCCGGTCTTTTCGCCCGACGGCAAAAAGCTCTGCTGGACCAGCGGCCGCACCGCCGACGGCAAGTCGCAGCTTTTCCTCGCCGACTGGAACCACGCCGCCGCCCGCGGCGCGCTGGCGCAAGCTCCCCCCCGTGGCGCAGACGCCCCGTCTGCGATCCGTCCGGCGGACGCCCCGGCCGCCGCCCCCTTCGCGCCCGCGATCACCCACGCCGACCTGCAAACCCAAACCGCCTGGCTCGCCGACCCCGCCCGCGAGGGCCGCGCGACTGGCAGCGACGGCGCGAAAATCGCCGCGGACTGGCTCGCAGAGTATTTCAGAAAAGCCGGGCTGAAACCTTTCGGTGACGGCTACTTTCAGCCGTTCGAGTTCACCGCCGGCGAGCGCGTGGTCCCCGAAAATTGCCGCCTCGCCGTTTCCGGTGCGGCCACGCTCAACGGTGTGCTGGACAAGGATTTTCGTCCCCTGCCCTTTTCTGACAACGGCAACGCGGAAGGCGAAGTGGTCTTCGCCGGCTATGGGCTGAGCGTGCCCGAGGACGGGAAAAACGGGCGCTACAACAGCTACGACGGCCTCGACGTGAAGGACAAAATCGTCCTGCTCCTGCGCTACGTGCCGGAGTCCGTGGAGCCGCCGCGCCGCGCGCAGCTCAACCGCTATTCCGGCCTGCGCTACAAGGCCATGATGGCCCGCGAGCGCGGCGCGAAAGCCGTGCTCGTCGTCACCGGGCCGAACTCGCCCAACGCCGGCGAACTGCTCCCGCTGACCAATGACGGCAGCAACACCGGCAGCGGCATCGTCGCCGCCTCGATCACCGCCGCGGTCGCGGAAACGCTGCTCGCGCCAACCGGCAAGAAACTCAAAGACCTCCAGACCGCGCTCGACAGCGAAAACCCGCACGCGGAAGGCGGCTTCGTTTTGCCGAAAACACGAGTACGAATTGCGACCGGCGTGGAGCACATCCGCAAAGCCGATCGCAACGTCCTCGGCTACCTGCCCCCGACCGGCGGGAGCGACGAATACATCCTTGTCGGCGCGCACTACGACCACCTCGGCCGCGGCACCGGTTCGTCGCTCCAGCGGGCGGGCGAGGAGGGAAAAGTTCACCCCGGCGCGGACGACAACGCCTCCGGCACCGCCGCCATCCTCGAACTTGCCGCCGCCCTCGCCCACGACCGCACCGACCGGCGCGACCAACCCCAGCGGGGCCTCATTTTCGCGCTGTGGAGCGGCGAGGAAATCGGCCTCATCGGGTCGGCGTCGTTTGCCGAAAAACCGCCCGTGCCGCTGGCGAAGATCGCCGCCTACGTGAACTTTGACATGGTCGGCCGCCTGCGCGAAAACAAGCTCACACTCCAAGGCGTCGGCAGCAGCAAGGTGTGGCGGAAACTCATCGAGAAACGCAACGTCGCCGCCGGTTTCAGCCTCACCCTCCAGGACGATCCGTATTTGCCGACCGACACGACGAGCATCTATCCGAAACGCATCCCGGTGCTGAACTTTTTCACCGGCGCGCACGACGACTACCACCGCCCCACCGACACCGCCGACAAGCTGAACCTCGAAGGCCTGGAACGCATCGCGCAATTCGCCCGGCACCTCGTTTCCGATCTCGCCGCCGCCGCTGAGCGCCCGGACCTCGCGCGCGTGGAGCGCAGCGACACCGGCACCGGTTCGCGCGACACCCTGCGCGCCTACCTCGGCTCGATCCCCGACTACTCCACCGAGGTCAAAGGCGTAAAGCTCAGCGGCGTCCGCGCCGGCAGCCCTGCGGAAAAAGGCGGGCTCAAGAGCGGCGATGTCATCGTTGAATTCGGCGCGCAGAAAATCGCCAACATCTACGACTACACCTACGCCCTCGACGCCGTGAAGATCGGTAGGCCCGTGAAAGTGACCGTCGAGCGCGACGGCCAGCGTGTGGAGGTGACGGTGACGCCGGAGGCGAGGAAGTAGGACGCGCCCGGCCAAATGACGGATGGGGAATGACGAAGGACGTGGAGCCTGACGAATTCGTCATTCGCCACTCTCTTCCCTCCTCCGCCCACCGGGACTCCGCTCAGGATGACGGAGATTTTTTCCACCACGCAAAACACCACGCTGCCTCTGTGCCGGGAATTTCCCGAGAAAATCCCCGAACCTGCGCACACCACCTGCTTTCTCAAATTCCGCCCCATGCAGATCGAACACTCCGAATTCCAGGATCAACTTGTCCGTGGCCTCGCCCACCGGATGAACAACATCCTGACTCTCTTCCACGGCTACGTCGGCCTGCTGCTGGACAATAAGAATCTCGACCGCGGCACCGTGGACGGCCTCGGGCGCATCCAGGACGGAGCCAAAGCCGCGTGCCATCTCATCGACCGCGCGCACGCCATCGTCCGTCCGACGAACGTCGTCTGGCGCGAGGTTCAGCTCGGCGATTTCGTGCGTATGTTGCGCCCCACTTTCGACAGCCTCCGTGGCCCCAAGACCAAGCTCACCATCGATGTCGCCGAGGATCTCCCGCCCGTCTGGGCCGACGCCACGCGGGTGAAATCCGCGGTCTTCGAAATCGTCCGCAACGCGCTCGAAGCCACGTTTTCCACCGCCGGCTCCATCGCCATCGACCTGCGCCCCGAGACCCCACCACCGAGCTTTCCCGCCGAGCCTGCGACTTGGGTCGCCGTCCGCGTGACCGACGACGGTCCGGGTATCCCCGAAGAGATTCGTCACCGCATCTTTCAGCCCTTCTTTTCCACGAAGAAAAAGCCCACTGCCACCGGCCTCGGGCTCACCGTCACCGCCGGGATCGTCTCCCAGCACCGCGGCCTCCTCCGCTACGAGAGTCAGCCGGGAAAAACCGTCTTCGAGTTGCTCCTGCCGTGCCGCCCGGCGCAGGCGTAACGGCCTTCGCGGCGCGCGCCTACTGGTCGGGCGCTGGCAGAAAAGGGCGCACGATTTCCGTCCACAGCTTGTAGCCTTCCGCGTTCATGTGGAGGCGGTCGTGGCTGAAAATCTCAGGCCGGGGCAGGCCATCCTCGCCGAGCATGCGGGAGAAGACGTCGATGAATTTCATGCGCGGCTGGTCCTTGATGAGAGCCGCGATGGCCGCGTTCACGGCGCGCACCTTTTCCACCTGCGCCCAGCGCGCGGGGTTGCCGGCGATCGAAATGTAGGCGATTTCCGCCTCGGGCAACCGGGCGCGCACGGTCGCTGTGAACGCCCGAAAACCTGCGACCACCTGCTCCGGCGACCGGCCGGCATTGAGGTCATTGCCTCCGGCATAGAGCACAACCATGCGCGGCTCGCAGGGGAAGATGCTGCGGTCGGCGAAGTGGACGCTGTCCGCGATTTGCGAGCCGCCGAAGCCGCGGTTCAGCACGCGATGCCGCGGAAAATCCTGGGCGAGCGTTTTCCACAGCCGGATGCTCGAACTGCCAACGAACACAATGCCGCCTTTTGCCGGCGGACTCTGCACCTCGGCCCGCTCGAACGCCGCGATTTCCTCCTCCCATCGCGCAAAGTTGCGTTGCGTGTCTGCCGATTTTTCGTCCGCGCCCACGACCGGCGTGAGGCTGAGAAAAGCGGCGGCGAGGAGGCGGAGCAGGAAAGTTTTCATGAAAGCGAGGGGGGACATTTCACCACAACGACGCAAGCGCACGAAGTGAAACCCGGGCGACGCGCCAACGAATTTCCTTTTCCGTCTAAGTTCGCCCGCCCAACCTGCCTCTCACCTCAAACTCATGAACCGTTCCTCATTCCTCACCCTCGTCGTGTCTGCTGCCCTCAGTCTCCAAGCTTTCGCCGCCGACGCGCCCAAGCCGCTCAGGATTCTGCTCATCACCGGCGGCTGCTGCCACGAATACGCGAAGCAAAAAGACGTGCTGAAGGCCGGTCTCGAAGCGCGCGCGAACGTCATCGTCGAGCATGCCCACTCCGCAGATGGCAGCGTCAAACCGCCGATCGAGCAGATTTACGGGAAACCCGGTGAGAAGCCGAATCCGGACTACGCGAAAGGCTATGACCTCGTCATTCACGACGAATGTGCCTCGAACCAGAACAGTCCCGAGATCATCACCGCCGTGCTCCAGCCGCACGTGGACGGCATCCCCGGCGTGAACCTGCACTGCGCGATGCACAGCTACCGGTTTGGCGAGATCAGAAAACCCGTGACCGCCGGGGCCGACAACGCCCGCTGGTTTGAATACCTCGGGCTGCAGTCCACCGGCCACGGCCCGCAGCAACCAATCGCCATTACGTTCACCGATACAGCGTCACCCGTGACGAAAGGACTGACCGACTGGACGACGGGCAACGAGGAACTCTACAACAACATCGCCATTCTCACCGCCAAGACGCTGGCCAAAGGCAAGCAGGGCAATGCCGAAACCGTCGTCGCGTGGACCAATGAATATGGCCCGAAGAAGACCCGCGTTTTCTCCACGTCGATCGGCCATAACACGGTGACCGTGGCGGATGCGCGCTACCTCGACCTCGTGACCCGCGGCGTGCTCTGGGCCGCTGGCAAACTCAACGACGACGGCACACCCGCGGCAGGCTACGGCCCGGCGGCGAAGTAGGCGGCGGATTGGGGTGGAAAAACACCTCTTCCCAAAAACTGATCGCGCGGGCATCCGCAACGCCTCCCGAAGCCCCGCTCAGATCGCGAAGTCGTCGTACTCCGGCTTCACGGCCTCGGTCGGCGGGAAAAGCATGCCGGCGGCGACGGTGTGGTTGGTGCCTTGCTCGATGAGGATGAAGGAGCCGGTCAGCCGGTTGAATCCGTAGCCGTCGAAGACGATCGGCTTGGCCGTGCGCACGCGGATTTCGCCGATGTCGTTCATCGCGAGCTGCGCGGGCGCGGGCTCGTGCTCGAAGGTGCGAATGTCGATCCGGCCCTCGATGCTCGTGACCATGGCCTGCACGGTCTGGGTGCCGTGCTTGAGGAAATACTTCCCGCCTTTGGTCAGCGCGCGCTGGTGCATCCAGCAGACGCGGGCGCGCAGGTCGGTGCCCATGCCGGGCAGGTTTTCCAGGCCCACGATCATGTCGCCGCGGCTCACGTCCACGTTGTCCGCGAGGCAGAGGGTGACGGATTGCGGGGCGAAGGCTTCGTCGAGTTCGCCGTCGAGCGTCCAGATGCTCTGCACGGTGCTTTTCAATCCGCTCGGGAGGATCATGACTTTGTCGCCGCGCTTCACGATGCCGCCCGCGACTTGCCCGCTGAGTCCGCGGAAATCGTGGAGCGAATGATCGGTCGGATTGTTCGGGCGGTTGACCCACTGCACGGGCATGCGGAAGGCGGTGAGATTCCAGTCGCTGGCGATGTGGACGGTCTCCAGATGGCTGAGCAGGCCGGGCCCCTGATACCACGGCGTCTTGTCCGACGGCGTGACGACGTTTTCACCGGTGAGCGCGCTGATCGGGACGAACTTCACGTCCTTGGCCACGTCGAGCTTGGGCAGGAAGCCCTCGATGGCATCGCGGATTTCGAGAAAGCGCTCCTCGCTCCAGCCGACGAGATCCATCTTGTTCACCGCGACGACGAGGTGCGGGATGCCGAGCAGCGCGGCGATGCAGGTGTGCCGGCGGGTCTGCTCGATGACGCCGTTGCGGGCGTCCACGAGGATGACCGAGAGGTTCGCCGTGCTCGCGCCCGTGACCATGTTGCGCGTGTACTGAATGTGGCCCGGCGTGTCCGCGACAATGAACTTCCGCCGCGGCGTGGCAAAGTAGCGGTAGGCCACGTCGATGGTGATGCCCTGCTCGCGCTCGGCGCGCAGGC
>CAYQBV010000089.1:0-14150 GCA_964415705.1 uncultured Chthoniobacter sp.
GCGCGGCGCATGGCCGCCGGCGAGGTGCAGACCACCTGGTTTGAACGGCACGGCTCCACGCCCCTCACCGAACTCCCGCGCCATTGGCCCGCCGCGTATCGGGAGCTGGTCGAGCGCCGCCTCCGCCGCATCGCCGACGACCCGGCCATCCGCCTCATCGAGCAGCCCGAATACAAGCGCCGCTGGAACACCGAGCCGTGGGACGAGCAGTTCACCAAAGCCGCCCGCGACTGGCTGCTCGCCCGGCTGGAAGGCTACTTCTTCGAAGGGGAACGAGTGTCGAAGTCCGACGCCGAAAGCGCCCGTGCGGCTCGCACCTTCGCGCCCGCGACCCGCCCGGCCTTTACCACCACGAATCAACTGGCCGAGATCGCCAAGACCGACCGCGCCTTCCAAGCCGTGGCCGAGCAGCTCATGGGCGGCCCCGGCTTCTCCGTGCCCAAGCTCGTCCGCGAACTCGTCGAAAGCGCCTCCGTCCCCGCACTCCCCGCCCAGCGCTACAAACCCAGCGGCCTGCTCAAGCGCCACGATTGGGAGCACGTCTGGGAACTCCAGCGCCGCGAAGACGCCATCGACGCCGCCGAAAAGGTGGACGAACCCGGCCTCCCCGACCCCGAGCGCACCCGCCGCAAAGCCGCCGCCGCCGCCCGCAAACGCGCCGAGCTGGGCGACATCCCCGTCCCGCCGAAATACGCCAGCAGCGACTTCAAAAAGAGCGTCTGGTGGAGCCTCCGCGGCAAACTCGACGTGCCCAAAGAGCGCTGGACCACCTACCCCGGCACCGAACGCACCGAAGACCCCAGCCCCGTCATCGCCTGGGCCGGCTGGGATCACGCCCAACAAGCCCGCGCCCTCGCCGAATACTACATGGACGCCAAACAGACCTACGGCTTCCCACCCGCGCAACTCACCCTCCTCCTCGCCGCCCTCCTCGAGCTGCAACCCTGGCTCACCCAATGGCACGCCGCCCTCGACCCCGCCTACGGCACCAGCCCCGCCGAAGCCATCCGCGGCTTTCTGGACAGCGAATGCCACGCGCTGGGCGTGACGCGGGAGGATTTGGAGAAGGTGCGGGTGGGCGGATGAACCAACCTCAAAAATGAACACGAACGCCCCCGACATCCAATCACGCGACTACTGGTTCAAGATCATCGAAATGCTCCAGCACAACTGGGCGCTCATTGATCCAAAAACAGATGGAAGCGTGACCGTCTATTTTGTCGGCGACACGTCGGGCGTGTTCGACCAGATCGATTTTGCCGACACGGAAACCGCTGCCGATGCGCTCAAGCGAAATGGCTTCCGCCGCCTGGCAGATGACGCCCACGCGCAGACGTTCATCCGTCCTCCGCAGCCGCCCTTCCGCCTGCAACCGCACCCCAACGGTCCGATTTATTCGTCCGGGCGCTTCTGGGAATGATTCTCGCCATCCTGAGCGACAGTGAAAATTTCGCGCCACTCGGTCGGTTGCGTCCACCAGTTTGTCTCGCTCTCGTCAGCCGTCCGGTGCTCTAAAGCGATGCGCAATTTTCACATGATCCGAACATTCACAGCCAATGCCCTGGTCTAGCAGTTATCTTCACAAACTCGAACTGCACGTCGGCGTGAAACTCGCCACGATGCGGACGTGCTACGAGCTGTCGGAGAAGACGCTCAAGGATCTGTCCAAAGCCGTTGGCGACAAGCTGCCCGCCGAGGCGAGCTTCGTCGTCTTTGGTTCACTGGCGCGAAAGGAATTTACAGCCGGAAGCGACCTCGATTGGTGCCTGATGATCGACGGGAAAGCGGATGCCGGACACCGTGACTTGGAGCGGGAAATGAAGCGCGCCCTGAAAAAGAGCGCCAAATTCAAGAATCCAACTCCCACGGGGGCGTTCGGCGCACTGGTTTTCGGGCACGAACTCATCCACTGCATCGGCGGCTCCGCTGATACGAACGCCAACCTGACCCGCCGCCTGCTGCTCCTGCTCGAATCGGCGGAGACGTCGCCGCATTCCCAACTCAGCCCGCGTCTGCGACTGATGCGCGGTGTGTTGCAGCGCTACTTTGAAGAGGAAGCGAACTTTCCGGGGAAGGATTTCTTTCCCCGGTTCTTCCTCAATGACGTAGTGCGCTACTGGCGGACGATCGCGGTGGATTACGCCGCCAAGAACAACGAACGCGGCGCCGAAGGTTGGGCGCTCCGAAATGCAAAACTGCGCTTCTCGCGAAAGCTGCTCTACATCGCCGGTCTGCTGCTGACCTACGAGACGACATTGTTTCCCGAAACGGATTTGATTCCGAAGGAGGAAGGCACGCAGCTTTCGTTCTTCGACAAAGCGGAGCCGCAGCTTTCGAGCACGGAGCATTGCTTCCACGCGCTGCGACTGACGCCGCTGGAGCTACTCGCTCGCGCCTGCATCAAACTCGATCTTCCGAAGGCCGAAGTGAAGATTCTCTTCAAGACCTACGACAAGTTTCTTGCGATGCTGAAATCGAAGAAAAAGCGTGAGCAATTGAAGGAGCTAACTTTCGAGAATGCACCACTGCACCCCGTTTTTCTGGAGGTGCGCAAGCTCGGCCATGATTTTCAGGCGGCTCTGGAACACCTGTTCTTGAAGCCGGCAACAAAGCTTGGCGACTTAACCCTGAGATACGGAATCTTTTGATGAGAACATTTGGATTTTCCACTGGAGCACTCGCGAGAAGCGATGTGGGCAAGGCGCTGCACATGGCGGCACAGCACGATACCGATGCGGTCGAATACTCGGCGCTGCGCATCGGCGAACTGGAGACGATGGTGAACTACCTGGTGAAGCACGGCACCGGGCACTTCCATTACGTTGCTTTCCACGCACCAAGCCGCTTCACTGCATTGGAAGAGCGCAAGGTCGTGACATTGCTGCGGAAGCTCGTGGAAAAGCTAGCTCTTCACATTGTGGTGCATCCCGACGCCATTCACGACCACAAGCTCTGGCAGAGCTTCGGCGACAAGCTCTGCGTCGAGAACATGGATCATCGCAAGCCGATTGGGCGGACCGCGGATGAACTGGACGTGGTCTTTGAGAAGCTGCCGAAAGCCCGCCTGTGCTTTGACATCGGCCACGCACACGAAATCGACCGCAGTATGTCCGTCGGATACGAGATCCTCAGACGCTACCGGAACCGCATTGCGCACGTCCATGCGAGTGAGGTTTCGGATGACTGCGAGCATCGCGCGTTTAGCGCGTCGTCACACGCAGCCTTCCTCAAGGTGGCCGACATGATTCCCCAAACGGCTCCCGTCATCCTCGAAACGGACGTGCCGGAGAATCGAGTTGGCGGGCAATTGAAAGAAGCCCGGTGCATTTTTCAGGGCAGCTTTGTCATCAAGACCAAGGTTCGCCGCCTCAAGGCCTGAGGAGAAATCACTTTTCTATGGCGACCCTGCTCCGCGACTTAATCACTATTCCCGAGCACGTTGCGAAGGGCGACTTCGTGCTGAAACTCACGGAAGGCACCGACCCGGCGAAGGTCAAAGCCACACTCGATAGCTACGTGGTGACGCCGCAGCTCGCGGCGTGTTTCGACGCATCGCTGAAGCTGGTGCAGTCGGCACTCCAAGGCTCCAGCAAGGCGGCCTATCTGCACGGGAGTTTCGGCTCCGGTAAAAGTCACTTCATGGCGGTGCTGAATTTCCTGCTGGCGGGAAATGCGGACGCACGCTCGATCAAAGAGCTGGGCGACGTGGTGGCGAAGCACAACGAATGGCTGACCGGGAAGAAATTCCTCATGGTGCCGTTCCATCTGATTGCGGCGAAGGACTTCGAGTCGGCAATTTTCAAGGGCTACACGGATTACGTTCAGAAGCACTTCCCCAACGCGCCGTATCCGGCACTCTTCAATTCCGCCGCGCTGCTCGCGAATGCGAAGCAGCAGTGCGCGGGCATGGGGGACGAGAAGTTTTTCGCGAAGCTGAACGAGGGAAAATCCGGTGCGGGCGATGGTGGAGGCTGGGGTGGCCTGGCTGCGAAGTGGGACGCAGCTTCGTTCAAGCAGGCGTGTCAGGCGGCTCCGACCGATGAGCAGCGCCGCCGGCTGGTGAGCGATCTCGTGGAGACGCACTTCCCGGCGATGCGCGCGACTTCGGAGTTTGTGAGCATCGACGACGGGCTCTCGATCATGAGCGCGCACGCGAAGGCGCTGGGTTTCGATGCGCTGATTCTCTTCCTCGACGAACTCATCCTCTGGCTGGCGAGCCACGCGGCGGACGTGAACTTCGTGAGCCGCGAAGCGCAGAAGCTGCCGAAGCTGGTGGAGTCGCAGAACGCTTATCGGCCAATCCCGATCGTGTCGTTCATCGCGCGGCAACGGGACTTACGCGATCTCGTGGGAGAGCATGTTGCCGGGACCGTCAAACTCGGCTTTGTCGATGTTTTGAACTTCTTTGAGGGGCGCTTGGACACGATCCGATTGGAAGACCGCAACCTGCCGGTGATCGCGGAGAAGCGCATCCTCAAGCCGCAGTCGGACGCCGCACGTGCGCAGATCGACCAGGCATTTGCGCAGACGACGCAGTTCCGCGACGAAGTGATGAAGGTCTTGCTGACGACGAAGAGCAATCCCGACGATTTCCGGAAGCTGTATCCGTTCAGCCCCGCGCTCGTGGAAACGCTCGTCGCTGTCTCCTCACTGCTCCAGCGCGAGCGCACGGCCATCAAGGTGATGGTGCAGCTCCTCTCGCGGCAGCGCGACACGCTTGAACTCGGCCAGATCATTCCGGTCGGCGATCTTTTCGACCTCATCTCCGAGGGAGACGACGCCTTCAGCGCCGGCATGAAGGCTTACTTCGACGAGGCCAAGAAGCTGTATGAGCAGAAGCTCAAGCCGATGCTGGAAGCGCAGCACGCGCTGACCTTCGAGGCTGCGACGGCGCTCCCGATTGCTGATGCGAAGCGCACGGCGCTGCGCAACGACGACCGGCTCATCAAGACGCTGCTCCTCGCCGCGCTCGCGCCGGAAGTGGAGTCGCTGAAAAACATGACGCCGCAGCGTCTCGCGGCGCTGAACCACGGCACGATCAAGTCGTTCATCCCGGGTCAGGAAGCGAACGAGGTGCTGCGCAAATGCAAGGAGTGGGCGGCGCATGGCGGAGCGCTTCAGGTGCAGGATGGCGTGGGCGGCACGCAGACGATTTCGATCCGCATCACCGGCGTGGATTTGCAGCCGATCCTCGAGAACGCCGAGAACGTGGACAACTACGGCAACAAAGTGGCGCGGCTGAAGATGCTGGTCTTCGAGGCGCTCGGCATGCCGGAGCATCAGGAGCTATTCTTCCGTCACGAGTTTCGCTGGCGCGGCACCGACCGTCAGGCGGAGGTTTGCTTTGGCAATATCCGCGAGATCAGTGAAGACCAATTGGAGTCGCGCGGTGAGGAGTGGAAGGTCGTGATCGACTATCCGTTCGACCGCGACGGCCACAATCTGAACGAAGACCTCGACCGGCTCGAAACTTTCCGCGCGACGTTTCCGGCGCAGCGCACCATTTGCTGGCTGCCGAGCTTTTTGAATCACGAGGCGCAGAAGGCCATCGGGACGCTGGTGCGTTTGGAGCACATCCTTTCGGAGAATCGTTTCAAGACGTTCGTGGCGCACCTGACGGAGCAGGATCAGGCGGCAGCAAAGCCGTTGCTCCAGAATCAACGCGACCAGCTTCACAACCAGCTCCGCAACCAGATCGAAGCGCTCTACGGGCTGAGGCCGGCGATGCCGCAATACGCGGACACCACCAATCAGCTCGAGCAGGTGGATCACTTCCAGGCGCTCTGCGAACTCAAGCTGAAGCCGCCGGTCGCACCCAATCTGCGCGACGCGCTCAACGGCCTGCTCAATCAGGCTCTCGAATTCCAGAATCCGGGACACCCGACCTTTGAGGACGAGACGCGCTTCACCAAAGCGAACGTGTCGAAAGTGCTGGAGGTCGTCGAACAGGCTCTTGCAACGACAGATCCGAGCGTCACGGTGACTGATCCGCCGGTCCGCAAGCTCACGCGGTTTATTGCGAATCCGCTCCGGCTTGGGGTGATGCACGAGAATCGTTTTGAAAAGGGACATCACTGGCGGCAGCACTTCGCGCAAAGGCAGGCTCGCGAAGCGGGCGAACCGGTAACGGTCGCGAAGTTGCGCGCGTGGATTGATGAGCCACTCCGCATGGGTCTGCCCCGTCTGGCGCAGGATCTCGTCATCCGGGCCTGGGCCGAACAAACGAATCATTCCTTCGCCATCGGCACTGCGGCCGTGCCGCCGCCCGCGCTCGGTGAGTTGCAGGACGACATGACGCTGCGTGAGGTCGCGCTGCCAAGCGGGGACGAATGGAAACTGGCGGTGGAGCGCGTGAAAGCGATCTTCGGATTCGACGACACGTCTCCGCTCGTGAACGCGAACAACGTCTCCGTGCTTTGCGGCAAGGTGCGCGCGCGGATTGACGAGTTGTTGCCGAACTCGCAGTTGCTCGAAGCGGAACTCGATAAAACCGGGCGGCTGTTTGGCCTCGAACCGCGGAGTTTTTCGCGGGTGCAAACGACCAGCGAGGCGGTCGTGCTGCTCAAGGCGCTTAAGAACACAGCGGGTGAACTGCCCTTCGTGAAGGCGTTGGTCACGCACCAGCTTACCGCAAAGCCACTCGTCTTGAGTCACAGCATGAAGACGGCGACTCACGTGACGCGTGCGGTGGAGGGCATCCAGTGGGCCGTGTTCAAGGCTCTCCAATCGGTGACGGACGCTCGCGCCACCAGCGCCAAGGCTTTGGTCGCCGAGCTTTCTGACGCCTTTACACGGGACGAGATTGCGGTCGGCTTCCAGGCGAAATCGACAGACCTGGTGAACCGGGCGGTGGAACTGCTGGCGGCGACGCCCGCGCCTCCGCCGCTGCCGCCGGAGCCTCCGATCGTCGAGCCACCGGTGGTCATCCCGCCACAGCCGCCAATCGTTCCGCAGCCGCCTCCAATCACGAAGCGAGTCCGCCGCAGCCAGATTACAGGAGACGCCATTCCACCGTGGGTTCCCAAGGATCAGCGCAGCCTCGCCTTGGTCGAAGTGAAGGTTCCGCGCGCGACTGGCGGCACCGAGCAGATCGTGGTCACCGGCACGACCGCGCGGCTGATCGAGCTGGCGGGCGACGCCATTTACGAAGCGGGGAAACTGCGCTTTCCGCAATGGGGATGTGCGGTCGAAGTCGAAACCCGCACCGAGGAATAACCCGTGATTCTGACGGAAGGCCAAATCAAAGCGCAGGTGCGGGCGATTCGGAAAAAAGCGAATCGCTCCGCAGTCGCGTTCGCACTGCGCTCGGACGGACCGTGGAGCGGACCGCCGCGGCTCACGATCGACGGGCAGCCCCATCGCGTGGCCTTCTGCCGGTCGGACCTCGAACTGCGCGAACTGCTGCGTTCCACCAGCGCCGATAACGAGCCGCTGGTGGCGCTGTGTCCGTTCGACAGCGCTCAACTTGGAGAAGACGTCCTCGCGCGTCTGGCCAAGCGTCGTGTGCATCCGCCGCAGCAAATGGAGATTCTTGGGAGTCTCTTCCAGGCTACGTCCGTCGATGCGCGCATCCTCACGAACGTCCCGCTGACCAATGCTCTCGTGGAGCACGCGCCGTCGGACGGCTACACGCCCGTGGCCGGCGGAGTCCTCGACCTCCAGACGGCCTGGTGCGAACTGCTGAGCCGCGCGCTGGGTGATCGCGAAGTGGCAACGAGCATCGGCCGATTGCTGGAGGCAACGCTCGATGCCGGATTCCGGGGCCGGCTCGAAAAGCTCCCGTTTGAACTGCGGCGGGAATTCTTTGAATGGGCCAAGCTGAACGTCGATCGCTCGGCGGAGTGGATAGCTTACCTGGTCAATGCCGGCAGAACTTCGGATCTGATTTCGCTCGGTTTGCTCCTCGAACTGGCCTTCGATCCGGCCTTGGACGCGCACGCCGAAACCGCCTCGGCGCGGGTGCGTCTGGAGAGCTGGTTCGGTGGCCATAACATTGACGTGGGCGCGGCGCGCAGTTGGGCCGCCGCCGCCCGTTCCGTCATTCAATCCCTCCGCCAGCGAGCCAGTTCGCGTCCGCTGATTTCGACCATCCTGAGCCGATTCGATGCGCTGCTCGCAGAATTCAAAATCTCGGAAGCAGCGGCGAAGAGCGACTTCTCACCGCTTGGCTTCGAGCAGCGGGTTCGTCAATTTGCCGGCATCCTCGCCCAGACGGAAAAGCCGGGAGCCACACCCAACCGCGACGCCAAGAAACTCATCGCGGCCATCGACACTTTGCAGAACCACCGGCTCGCCGGAGAACACCAGCGAAGAATCGAGCGATGCCAGATGGCGGCGCGTCTGGCGTGCTGGTTGGGCGAAGGCGCGAAGCTGACCGACGGTCCTTCGCTCGACGAAATGGTCGCGGGCTATGCGCGGCTCGGGGGCTTTGTCGATTGGGCACGAACCATCGTTCAGGAGGGCGATTCCGAGCCCGTCCTGAACAAGGCCTACGACGGGTTGCTCGCGCGGGTGGATGAAATCTGCGCGGCGTTTGAGGCGAACTTCGCGACGAAGCTTGCGGAATGGACGCTCCATGGTGCCGCCCCCAGCTCGTCGTTTGTTCCGATTGAAAACGCGTTGGAGAATGTCGTCGGTCCGCTCGGAGCGCAGGTGCCCGTGCTGCTGCTGGTGATGGATGGAATGAGTGTCGCGGTGTTCCGGGAATTGATCGGCGACATCGTGCAGCGCGGCAATTGGCTGGAGTGCCACCCAAGCCAGCCCAAAGCACCGGCGGCCCTGCTCGCGACGGTGCCATCCATCACGGAGGTTTCGCGTCGTGCCTTGTTCCGCGGAAAACTCCATCCCGAATCCACGCCGACCGAGCAAAGCGCGTTCAGCACCAACGACCGGCTCTTCTCGCTCTGTGGCGGACAGACCCCGCCCGTGCTTTTCCTGAAAGGCGATCTCCAGACATCGGGTGAGGCAGGGCTGGCGTCGGACGTGAAGGATGCCATCGCCAACAAGAAGTGCCGCGTGGTGGCGACGGTGCTCAACGCCATCGACGACCACCTCAGCGGCTCGGACCAGATCGCCCCGAGGTGGGATCTCGATTTCGTCCGACCCTTGCGTGAACTCCTCCAACTCGCGGCCGAAGCCGGTCGCGCCATCATCCTCACGAGCGATCACGGGCACGTTCTGGAACATCAGACATCGCTCAAGTCCGGCATGACGACGGGCGGGGATCGGTATCGCGCGGACGGGGGAGCAGCGACGGATGGGGAGTTGCGGGTCGCCGGCCAACGGGTTCAGCAAGCGGTTGGCCGCGCGGAGGTCACCGTCGCCTGGTCCCGCAACATTCGATATTCGAGCAAAAAGCGCGGCTACCACGGAGGCGCCAGCCCGCTGGAGATCGTGAGTCCACTCGCGGTCCTTCACCACAGAAGCAGCGTAACACCGGACGGTTGGTCCGAGGCCGCACCCTCTCCGTTCTTGCCCGCCTGGTGGCGGCTCACGCTCGATCCGGTTCCCAGCCCGGCAATCACGGTCGCACCCGAAGTGGTCACCAAAGATACTGCCGGACTGGATTTGTTCACCCACGCAGCGACGAAGGTGCGGGCGAACGACTGGATCGAGAAGCTGCTCGATGGAGAAATCTACGCGGCGCAGTGCAAGCTGGCGGTGCGCGGTGCACAGGACCGAAAGCGGGTCGCCGTGTTTCTCGAGTCTCTCAGCTCTCGCGGCGGAACAATGCCGCGCGAGGCGATGGCCGAACGTCTGGGCCTGCCACTCATGCGGCTCAACGGCGTCGTTGCGGACTTGGCTCGCATTTTCAACGTGGACGGCTACGACGTGGTGAACCTAGACGCCACGAGCGGCACGATTGCGCTCAATGTCGCACTCCTAAAGAAGCAGTTCGCCGTGGTGGATTGACGCATGACACCAACCATTAGCCCACGTCGCCGAGAACAAGTGCTGGACGCCCTCCGGCGGGGAACCGTCCCGCAGGAAGGTCTGGGGAGTCTCGCGGTCGGCTTGGAACGGTTTCAGAGCACGGTTGCAGAAGACCTGGAGCGCGTGGGAGCAGGCGGCGGAGCATTCAAGGCGATTCGCGGCGAGTATGGATGTGGAAAGACTTTCTTCTCTCGATGGCTTCAAGAGCAGGCTCGTGCGCAAAAATTTGCGACTGCGGAAGTTCAAATCTCGGAATCAGAAACGCCACTGCATCGCCTGGAAACCGTCTATCGCCGGCTGACGGAGCGGATCGCGACGGCGGCAGGATCGTCGGGCGCGTTTCGCAGCATCATCGACACTTGGTTCTATGCGCTCGAAGAGGACGTGCTCAGCAGCGGCAAAGTGGATGCCAACGACCAGGCGGCGCTGGTCGCCGCCACGAATGAACTGATGGAGCAGAGGCTGGATTCCATTTCGCGCACCGCGCGCGGTTTCGCTGCGGCGCTGCGTGGCTATCGAACCGCGCAAGCCAACGGTGACAATGCGACGGCAGAAGGACTGATCGCGTGGGTTGCGGGCCAGCCCAATGTTGCCGCCACGATCAAGCGGGCAGCGGACTTGAAGGGTGACGTGGACCACTTCGCCGCACTGAGCTTCCTGCAAGGTCTGCTGGTCGTGCTCCGCGACTCCGGGCATCCGGGACTGCTGGTGGTGCTCGATGAAGTCGAAACTCTCCAGCGCGTTCGGGCTGACGTTCGGGAGAAGAGTCTGAATGCGTTGCGCCAGTTGATCGACGAAATCGACGCCGGTCGCTTCCCCGGTCTGTTCCTCGTCATCACCGGAACGCCCGCGTTCTTCGACGGCCCCCAGGGTCTGCAAAAACTCCCGCCACTCGCGCAGCGTTTGCAAACCGACTTCGACACCGATCCTCGTTTCGACAATCCGCGTGCGCCGCAGATTCGCTTACGTGCTTTCGACCGACTCGCGTTGGTAGCAGTGGGCGTGAAGGTGCGGGACATTTTCGTCAATGGATCGAAGGACGCGGAAAGCGTCGCCCGGCGGGCGAACGATACTCTCCTCGAATCGCTGGCCGACGCCGTGACCGGACAACTCGGCGGCAAGATCGGGATCGCCCCGCGTATTTACCTCAAGAAGCTGGTCGCTGATCTACTGGACCGCATCGAACTGCATCCAGATTTCGATCCCGCACGCGACTACCGGCTGACGATGCGCAGCGAGGAACTGACGCTGGAAGAGCGCAATCTCACCGCGGCTGGCTCAGTCGAGGACATCTCCCTCGACGTGTGAGCACCTTCGACCGCCTCGACCCGCTCGTTCAGCACCACATCGTCAATTCTCTCGGGTGGCGGTCACTGCGGCCGCTGCAAGAGGAGAGCATCGCCCCGATCCTCGACGGCAAGCATTGCCTGCTCCTCGCGCCCACCGCCGGCGGCAAGACCGAGGCCGCCATGTTTCCCATCTTCTCGCGGATGATCGGCGAGAAATGGAGCGCGCTCAGTGTCATCTATGTTTGTCCCCTCAAGGCGCTCCTGAACAACCTGCAGCAGCGCCTCAGCCACTACGCAACGCTCATGGGCCGCCGTTGCGAGGTGTGGCACGGAGACATCTCCGGCAGTCGGAAGGACAACATCCGCGACACACCGCCGGACATTCTCCTCACCACGCCGGAGTCGCTGGAGGGAATGCTCGTGTCGGTCAATCCGCGCGGTCGCCAAATGCTCACGACAGCGCGCGCCGTGGTCATCGACGAAATCCATGCCTTTGCTGGCGGCGACCGCGGCTGGCATCTGCTCTCCGTTCTCGAACGAGTCGCTCACCTTGCAGGCCGCGAGCTTCAGCGCATCGGCTTATCGGCAACCGTGGGAAATCCTGACGGCTTGCTGACCTGGGCTACCGGGCATTGCCAGGGCGAACGGCAGGTCGTGGCGCCTCCGGTCAACAGCCACAAGGCACCGGAGGTCACTCTCGACTTCGTGGGCAGCTTGGAAAACGCCTCCGTGGTCATTTCCCGGCTGCATCGCGGCGAGAAGCGGCTCGTGTTTTGTGACAGCAGAAGTCGGGTGGAGGAACTGGCCAGCGCCTTGCGGAATCACGGCGTCGAAACCTATCTCTCGCACAGTTCACTGAGCATTGAGGAGCGTCGTTCGGCGGAGAAGGCGTTCATGGAATCGCGCAACTGCGTCATCGTTTCGACGAGCACGCTGGAGCTGGGGATCGACGTGGGCGATCTCGACCGCGTCATTCAAATCGACGCGCCCAGTTCAGTTGCCTCGTTCCTGCAACGATTGGGTCGGACGGGCCGGCGCGAGGAAACCAGCCGGAACTGCCTGTTCCTGGCGACCAGTGAACGAGCGCTGCTCAAGGCCGCCGGACTGCTGGAGCTGTGGAGCACTGGTTTCGTCGAACCCATCGTGACACCGCCGCACCCGCTGCACATTTTCTCGCAGCAATTGATGGCGCTCACGCTCCAACTCAGCGGCCTCGGCGTCGCCGACTGGCAGGAATGGATTGGACGGCTGCCCCCCTTCGCCGCACTGGACGCCGCACAGGTGGGTGCGGTCGTTCAGTTCTTGCAGGAGAAAGGCATCCTCTTCGAGGACTCGGGAAAGCTCGGCTTCGGTTCGGAGGGAGAAGCCCGATTCGGACGGCGGCACTTTCTCGAAATCCTCTCCGTATTCACGACGCCCTCGATGCTCACCGCGTTTCACGGAACCCGCGAACTCGGTCAGATCGAAGCCGGATACCTCGTGCGCTCTCAGGACGGGAATCCTTCCAGAATAGCACTGGGCGGACGCTCCTGGCTGGTCCGCGAGATCGACTGGCGAACGCGCCGGGTCTATGTCGAGCAATGCGCCGACAAAGGCCGTGGTGCTTGGATCGGGAGCGGTCAAGGGCTCAGCCATTTCATCGCTGGAGCCGTCAAACGAGTCCTCACCTCATCGACAGTTTCAAGTATTTGGAGCACTCGTGCTCAAGCTGCGATGGAGAAGATCCGCAACGAATTCAGCTACGTGAAGGCAGACGGGCACACGCTCGCCGTGCAGCAGGATGGTGGCAGAATTGACTGGTTCAACTTCGCCGGCGGCGTGGCCAACGACATCATCAGCAGCCATCTCGCGCGAACAGCGGGCATTTCCTGTCAGCCGAACGACCTCGCTCTTTCTTTCCCCGCCTGCGCCGACGCAACAAAGCTCCTGGAGCAGCTCAGTGCATTGGAGACCCAGCAAATCGAGGACAACGCAGCCTTCGATGAGCAGGCGATTGAAGCTCTGAAGTTTCACGAATGCCTGCCGGCACCTTTGCAGCAGGCAGTGTTGAAGAATCGAATGGTTAATCGAGAGGTGCTCGATTCGGTGCTGTCCGCCCGCACCACACCCGTTTACGTGGCCGAACAAGAATGACTGCTTTGTCGGACACCATGGTCATCGCCCTCTTGTGCGCGAGACACGTCGCTTTCGCCTCCAAAAGATGAATGCCGCGCCAACCACCGGCCGCGCATCGACCGAAAGCAAACTCTGGCGCGTGCCATACACGTTTAAGGCGAGGAGACGTTCAAAAAGCGCCAATCCGCGATCACGCCCGACGCTTTCGTCGCGATGAAGCGTGAGGGCAAGGTTTATCAACTCACTTGCTGACGCGGCGAAGCTCGTCCGCATGTCGAGCATCGCTGGCGTGTGGCGATCCAGGATCGAGTTCGCGAGATCGCCGGTGAAGCCGGTGAGGTCGAACCGGTTTTGGATGAAGTGCGCGGCGAACAGGATCTCCGGGGCGCTCGGTGTCTCGTCGCCTTTGTTGACGGCGCTTTGGAAATTGATGGTGCAAGACTGGCTCTTGCTCGGCGGCGTGTTGATGTCCGGACGCCAGTCGATCTGGGCCATCGTGGCGGCAGCCGGGATGTCGTTGGTGTCATCGTTGTCATGGCTGAGCAGGCTGTTGATCGGCCCGGTGTCCGTGGGCAGCCAGGCGGTGGAGAACCCCTCGTCCGCACCGGGCCTTGTCCACGGAAGGCGTGACCAGATCGGTGCCGGTATCGCGCTGCTCCCAGCCGGCGTCGCGGAAGCCCTGCGCCGTTTCACGGATTTTCCGGGCTCCGTCGCCGATCTTGTCGCCGACGAGCGGCACGTCCTTGAGGTAGTCGAGCTCGATTCACGAGTTGCACGAGAACACGGACCTCTGGGTGCGCAAGGCCACCGAGC
>CAYQBV010000090.1:0-14076 GCA_964415705.1 uncultured Chthoniobacter sp.
CGGCGCAACTGCGCCTCCAGATAGAGAAAGGTGCTGTTGAAGTGGGAGCTTCCGTCTGCCACCAATTCGGTCTTCGCCGGATCCAGAACGACGATCTTCTCCTCCAGCACGGTGAGGAATTGGGAGGATCGGCCACGCACCAGCTCGGAAACGCCGTCGCAAGAAAGCAGGTGCCCTTCGTCGTTCGAGGGATCGACGCGGCGCACCAGCCATTCTTCGTCGCGGATCAAAACCCGCGCGCCGGGTGCGTAGGGGAGCATAGGGAAATCAACCTGGAAGGAGCGCCCCTCCAGAGGTGCCCGGAAGCCGAGAGCACGAGCCGTATGCGCGCTGCCCGACAAGGCGCTGCCCGAAGGCAGGAGAATGGGGATTTTGGCGACGGCAGGGCATCAGCGTTGTTTTACTTGGAGCCGGTAGCTAAAGTCACGCAGCGATGCGGGGGAAAGAGCGAGGAATTCACTGGTGTTCGCGATTCATGGGATGAGGGCGCGCAGCTCACCCGCTTTGGCACATCCGAGCCGCGCAAGTCGCGACCGCCGGCTCTGCGCGATTTCCGCCGCGCGGAGCATTTCATGCAGACGCAGGCCGACCGCTGGTTGCGGGGAGGCACTCGCAACTGCGCCCCGATTGCAACCCACTACACAGAAGGCTCACGAATTGGTATAAAACGACATCACATTCTAATTTCCGCTGTCCCTCCGGGACACCTGGCGCGCATCCAGATTGCACCACTTTTAATCACCACCCCGGTCGCCCGACGGCCAGCCAGACCCAGAACCCCACGTGGGCAAGGGCCACGAGCCAGAAGATGATCTGAAAACCGAGCTTGGCCGTCTTGTGACGGAAGTATTGCTGGGCGAGGAGCGCGCCGGGCCAGCCGCCGAGGAGGTCCAGGAAATGGAGGGTATTTTCAGCGACCCGCCGGTCGCCGGCCTCAGCACTCTCCTTGTCCGAGCAATAGACAAAAAACGTGACGAAGCTCGCGGTAAAATACGCGATCGGCACCCAAGCTGGAATCACGTGCAAATACGCGGCAACGGTCAGTGCACCGAGAAAGGCCAGGACGAAGAGAGTTGCTTCGAGCTTGAGCGTGGAACGCCTCGTTTTGTTGGAGCGACGGGGACGCGCGGGCGTGGACCTCGGCTGTTGGACCGGCGATGGGCGGTCCATGATGGGGGCAAACGTCTTGCGTGTTCCGGTGTCCATGTCGGCCCGGCGGGCACTGACCGCCCGCGGGCGACCGGACTCGTCTCTCCCCAGGCGGTAGGCAATGAACCCGCCGACGGAGGGACGGAAACTACGATCTTCAAAAGCTGAAATGTGGACGAAGACATCTGCCCCGCCAGCGCGCGGCGCGATAAAACCGAAGCCCTTTTCGTCATTCCACACCCGGAGCATCCCGGAGCAGAGGTTGTTGGATTTGGGGACGCCGCTCACAGCGTGAGTTTTGCCCTCATCGCCGCCCGCCCCGCAAGCCCGATCCCCGCCGCCCGCGGGGATTTTCATTTCCCGCTTTGCTCTTCCCACGCGAGCGCCTTTACTCCGCGTCACCTGCCCTCCCCGGCGGGCTTCCCAAACCTCATCCCCGTCTGCCCCTATGCTTTCCACGCCCCGCTCCACGCGGTGCGCCGGCCTGTCCGGCGTGCTGTTTTCCCTCCTCGCCCTCAGCGCGCACGCGCAGGACGCCGCTCCCGCCGTCGCGAAAATCGACACCGGCGACAACGCCTGGATGCTCGCCAGTTGCGCGCTCGTCCTGATGATGACCGGCCCCGGCCTCGCGCTCTTTTACGGCGGGCTCGTGCGGACGAAAAACGTGCTCGCCACGATGATGCAGAGCTTTTTCCTCATGTCGCTCGTCAGCATCATGTGGTTCGTCTTCGGCTACGGCATGGCCTTTGGCGAGGGCAACGCCTTCGTCGGCAACCCGCTCCAATACCTCTTCCTCAAAGGCGTGGGCGGCGCGCCCAACGCCGACTACGCGCCGACGATCCCGCACCAGACCTTCATGCTCTACCAGATGATGTTCGCCATCATCACGCCGGCACTCATCACCGGCGCCTTTGCCGAGCGGATGAAATTCAGCGCCTTCGTGCTGCTCAGCATCGGGTGGACCACGCTGGTTTACTTCCCGCTCGCCCACATGGTCTGGGGCAAAGGCGGCTTCTTCAACTGGGCGCTCGGCGGCCAGATTCCCGTGCTCGATTTCGCGGGCGGCACGGTCGTCCACATCAGCTCGGGCGCGTCCGCGCTGGTCTGCGCGCTCGTGCTCGGCAAGCGGCGCGGCTTTCCCCGCGAACCCATGCTCCCGCACAACGTCGTGCTCAGCCTCATCGGCACCGGGCTGCTGTGGGTCGGCTGGTTCGGTTTCAACGCCGGCAGCGCGCTGAACAGCGGCACGCTGGCCACGAGCGCCTTTGCCGCCACGCACTTCGCGGGCGCGGCGGGCGGGCTCGCGTGGGCCTTCATCGAGTGGTGGGAAAAGGGCCGCCCGAGCGTGCTCGGCGCGGCGTCCGGCATGGTCGCCGGGCTGGCCACGATCACCCCCGCGTCCGGTTTCGTCACCATCCCCGCAGCGGTCTGCATCGGGCTGGCGGGCGGCACGGTGTGCTTCCTGGCCGTCACGAAACTCAAAGCCAAACTCGGCTACGACGACTCGCTCGATGTCTTCGGCGTCCACTGCTGCGGCAGCATCGTCGGGATGCTCATGCTCGGCTTCCTCGCCAGCGCCGAGGTCAATCCGGCCATCGCCACCACCTTCAAAAAAGGCGACGCCGTCGTCTCGCTCGTCGGGGGCGCGGGGCAGTTCGTGAATCAGCTCATCGCCGTCGTCTTCACCGCCGCCGCCGCCGGGCTCGTCACTTTCATCCTGCTGAAAATCATCGGCGCGATCGTCGGCCTGCGCGTGGAAGCCGAGTCCGAGCACGCCGGCCTCGACGTGAGCGAGCACGGCGAAAGCGCCTACAACGAGTAGGCCGGCGCCTATCCCTCCAGCCGGTAGCCGAGGCTGTGGACGGTCACGAGGTGCCTCGGCTCGCCGGGCGTGGCCTCGATTTTCTGGCGCAGTTTCACGACGAGCTGATCGAGCGTGCGCGTGGTGCCGTAATAGTCGATGCCCCAGATTTCGCGGAGGATGGTTTCGCGGGAGACGGCGTTGCCGCGTTCGCGGAAAAGCAGGGCGAGCACTTTGAGTTCGCGCGGGGTGAGTTCGATGGCTTCCTTGCCGCGCTTGCCGCGGAGCGATTTGCAGTCGATGCGCACGTTGCCGAAAGCGATCTCCGCCGGCAGGTCGGTCGCGCCGCCGCCGGGCTCGGCGCGGCGGAGTAGCGCGTGAACGCGGGCGAGCAGTTCGCGCAGGCTGAAGGGCTTCGTCACGTAATCATCCGCGCCGAGTTCGAGGCCGACGACCTTGTCGATCTCCTGGCCTTTGGCGGAGAGCATGAGGATCGGCACGCGGCTCTTTCCCGCACGGATTTCCCGGCACAGATCGTAACCGCTTTTCCCCGGCAGCATGATGTCGAGGATCACGAGGTCGGGCTGACGCTGGCGGAGCATCGGAGTGGCTTGGAGGCCGTCGCGACACTCGCTGACCTCGTAGCCCTCGCCCCGCAGCGCGTCGCACAAACCGAGGCGGATGTGGGCGTCGTCTTCAACAACTAGGAGGTGCTTCTTCATTTTTGATTTCAGATTTCAGATTTCAGATTGAAACGCTGCTGCGGTGCCAAATCTGAAATCTGAAATCTGCGATCTGAAATCCTATGTTTCGCGGACAATGGGCAGCCGCAAAGTGAAGTTGCTCCCGCCGCCCGCGCGCGGCTGATACGTGATCTCCCCGCCGTGCTCGTGCGCCAGCCGTTGCGCGAGCGTGAGGCCGAGGCCGCTGCCCTGGATGCCGCTGGAGAGCGAATCGTGCGCGCGATAAAACGCCTCGAAGATCTTCCGCTCCTCGCTGCCCGGCACGCCGCAGCCGCGGTCGAGCACGCTCACGCAGACGTGCTCGCCGTCGAGGTAAGTGTGCAGCTCCACCTCCTTGCGCTCGCCGGAATATTTCTCCGCGTTGGAGAGCAGGTTCACGAGGATTTGCGCGAGCGCGTCGTCGTCGCCGACCACGGGATACGGCGGCGGCGCGGCCTCCCAGCGCGTGCTGAAGCCGCTCTCCTGCAGGTGCAGCGCGTGGCCTTCCCACGCGCGCCCGATGACCGCGTGCAGGTCGAGCGGCTTGCGCTCGATGCGCTTCTGCTTCCGCTCGAGCCCGGCGAAATCGAGCACGTTATTGATCAGCCGCGTGAGCCGCTCGGCCTCGACCATGATGATGCGGAGATACTGCGGATGCTTGGCCGCGTTGCCGTTCCCATTCTGCATCAACTCGGCGAACATGCGGATCGAGGTCAGCGGCGTCTTGAGTTCGTGCGAGACGTTGGAAACGAAATCCGTCTTCTGCTGCGCGCGCGCGAGTTGCCGGCGGGCGTCGGCCACCACCAGCCAGCCGCCGCAGGCAATCGCGCCGAGTGCGGCGACGATGAGAAAGCTCAGCGTGCGCCGCAGCGCCCGGGCGGATTCCCGGAGCTGCTCGGGCCTTTGCAAATAAAGCGCCAGCTCCCAATGCGGCAGCGCCTCGCCGATCTCGGAGGCGACAAACGGCCGCTTCCAGTCGCGCCCGGTTTCGCCCGGCGGCTGCGTGGCGACGGGCCGCGCCTTGTCGTCGAGCAGCGCGAGCACAAACTCCGGCTGCTCGGAGCTCGCCCATTTTTCCCGGGAGCCGCGCTCCTGACGCGGAAGCGCCGCCGGCCAGAGATCGCGCAGACTGTCGGCCTCGATGAGACAGCCAAAAATCAGGTCCGGCGCCTGCGGCGGACGGAGCCAGAAGATGATATTGAGCTGGTCCTGCACGAAGCGCGTGATCACGCCCTCATTCGCGTCCGAGGTCAGTGCGCGGAAATCGGAAGTGGTCGGCGTGAGTTGCGAGATCGCGTTGTTATCAGCCCAATTCTTCTGCGGCTCGACCTGCCGGGGTTGCGCTTCCCAATTCGTCTGCGGCTTGGCCGACCCCACCGGCTCAGGCGGGCTGTCCTTGGCGTGCTCGGTCGCCGGATTCGCCGCGAAAGGCCCGACGAGAATCGGGCTGCCACTCGGACCCGCGGCCTGCCTGCTGGGCGGCGCTCCCTTGCTTTCCGCCGACTGCAGCTCGACCGATGGCGTCGCCTGTTTCGTCATCTGCGGCACGACCGCCCGCGGTCCCCGCGCGACCATTTTGTCGCCGGAGTAGGTGCCACCTCTCGGACCGACGTTGCTGCCGTAAGCGTTTTGGCTGTCGGTGAATTCTTTGTTTTTCCGCAGTTGCTCCGGCCGGCTGAGGTCTTCCGGGGCGACCCAGTAAACCGTCGCGGGCGTCGTGCCAGCCAGCCAGGCGCCGTTGTTCAGGAGAAACTTTCCCCACTCCGCTGTCCCCGCCGCGCGCTGCGGCTGGAGCGCGCAAAACTGCCCCTCCTTCCCGAGCGCAAAGCCGATCGCCTTGCGCGGCCATTCCTTCGCCAGTTCGGCGGTGAAGTTGTTCGCCACGGCCTGCGCATTCTTCCCGCCGAGCAGCCGCTGCACGGTGTCATTGAAAGCGCGGCGCTGGTCATCAATCAGCGCCCGCGCCGCGCTCGCCGCCTCGTCCGTCTGCGCCTGGTAAAGCTCCGTCGTCCTCTTCTCGAGGATGATCTGCTGCTCCTCCGCGCTGCGCAGCGCCAGCCACCCGAGCACCGCGCTCGGCAGCAGGACGGCGAGGAGGAAAATCCAGATGCTTTTTTTCATCGAAAGGTGCGGAGCGAACCTAGCAGGGCGCGTGGCCATTGACCCGTGCGAAAAATCCGCGAGCGCGGCTCAAAGTAGCTTGGACTTTAGTCCAAAGTCAGCGGGCCTTTGGACTGCGGTCCAAGCTACTTTGCGCGCGCGGCTACCGCTTCTGATTCTTGTCCTGCCAGTTCTCGTATTGGATGCCTTTGCGACTGCTCGCGCCGAGCCGTCCTTTCGTTTCCACCTCCGCGGCGGCCTGTTCGAGTTTTTGGTTTTCCACGCTCCAACCGGGGACGCGCGCCGCCTCGGGCGCAGCGGCGTTTTTCGCGCACTGGGCGCGCAGGACATCGGCGGCATCCTTGGCCTTGCCTTCGTCGGAGAGCTTCACAGCCTGCTCTTTGGCGAGACGGTTCTCCGCGATGGAGACTTCCTTCGCGACCTTCATCCGCACGGTGGCGTCGGCCTTCTTTTCCTCGTCGGTGAAGCTGATGTTTGCCGCCTGGAGTTGTGGCTCGGCCTTGCCTCCAGCAGCCGGTTCATACTTCAAATCGACCGCCGCGACTTCGAGTGGCGCGCTGGCTTTTTCCTCGACCACGCAGCGCACGAGGAAGCGCCGCTTTTCGCCGCCGAAATACTCCGGCAGCGCGATGTCCGCGGTGCGGCCCTCGCACTTGATCTGCGGCTGGCCGATGATTTCCTTCAGCCGCACGCCCGCCGGCACGCGGATGCGGAGGATCACGCCGCGGGCGACGAGCGAACGCGCCGCACCGAGTTCCTCGGCAAAGATGCCCGGCAGTTTCTCGGCGTCGCGGACGTAGTAGTAGTTGGCGTTGCTGGCCTCCGCGAGGGCGGTCATCAGGTCTTCGTTGTAGTCGTCGCCGAGACCCACCGTGGTCACGGAAAGTCCGTCGCGCCGCAGCTCGCGGCCGAGTTCTGAAAGGTCGCTGGTGCGGCTCGGACCCACGTTGGCGATGCCGTCGGAGAGCAGGATCACGCGGTTCACGTATTCCTTTTCCAAATACTTCCGCACCTGCTTCGCACCCACCGTGACCCCCGCATGAATGGCCGTGCCGCCACCGGGCCGGATGCGATTGATGCGCGCCTTCAGCTCCTCGCGATGCCCCGCGCTGCCCACCCGCTCCGGCGCGAGGAGCACGTCGGTGGCGTTGTCGAAAGTGACGAGCGAGAAGAAGTCGCCGTCGCCGAGATGGTCCACGGCCACGCATGCCGCCTGGCGCGCTTTCTCGATCTTCGCGCCCTCCATCGAGCCGCTGCGGTCGAGCACCACGGCGAGGTTCATCGGCGCGCGTTTGCCCTGCTCCGGTCGGCGCGCGTCGAGATCGATCTGCACCACGACTTCGCGCGAGCCGCCGTTGTAAACGACATCGCGTTCCGGCGCGACGCGGAGGGTGAGATCGGCGTCCGGAGACGCAGTGGCCTGGCGGGCGAAAAGGCCCACCAACGATGCGAGGAGAAGGAGTTTCTTCATGTCCGCAAGCTACCCCGGCCCGGAGAAACTTGTGTCAGAGCGGTGTGCGGAGTTTGTCAAAAAAATGTCAGGGCGGGGACAGCGCGCCGGGTTGCGCAAACGCTCACGACGCCGGGCCGCCCGCGCCACTAATCCCTCGACAATGGGAGGCGAACTTTGCACCACAGAACCCCATGAGACTCAAACTTCCGTGCTGTCGTCCATTCGCCGCCGCGCTCTTCGCCGCGCTCGCCATTTTTACCGGCTCGCCGGCCGATGCCGCGGTGCGGCTGCCGCGGATTTTTGGGAGCGACATGGTTTTGCAGCGGGATGTGCCGGTGCCGGTCTGGGGTTGGGCGGAGCCGGGGGAAAGTGTGACGTGTGAGCTGGGGCAGGCCAAGGCGACGGCGGTGGCCAACGCGCAGGGCGAGTGGCTCGTGAAGCTGCCGGCGATGGCGGCGGGCGGGCCGTTCGAGATGGAGGTGCGCGGGCAGAATTCGCTGAAGCTCACGGGCATCCTCGTGGGCGAGGTCTGGCTGTGCTCGGGGCAGTCGAACATGGAGATGGGTGTGGCCATGTCGAAGGACGCGCCGAAGGAAGTGGCGGCGGCGAACCACCCGAACATCCGCCTTTTCCTCGTGCCGAAGAAAACCTCGGGCCGCCCGCTCACCGATGTGGAGGCGACCTGGCGGATCTGCACTCCCGCGAGCATCGCGGCGAATTTCCCGCAAGCCGGCTGGGGCGGTTTCTCCGCGGTGGCCTACTATTTCGGACGCGAGCTGCAGCGGACGCTGAAAGTGCCGGTCGGCCTCATTGAGTCGTCGTGGGGCGGCACGCGCATCGAGCCGTGGACGCCGCCGGCGGGCTTTGCCGCGGTGCCTGCGGTGAAGGACATCGCCGCCAAGGTGGAGCAGGCCAACGCCGACTAAGCGCGGGCGATGGCGGCGGGGCTCGACCAGACCGAGGCGGCGATCCGTGCCGCGCGGCAGGCGCTGGCCGACGGGAAACGCATCCCCGCCATCCCGACGCCGAACGTCAAGCACCGGCTCGAAGGCAACCAGGATCCCACGAGCCTCTACAATGCGATGATCCACCCGCTCGTGCCCTTCGCCATGCGCGGGGCGATCTGGTATCAGGGCGAGTCGAACAACGGCGAGGGGATGCTCTACTTCGAGAAGATGAAAGCGCTCATCGGCGGCTGGCGGCAGGTCTGGCAGCAGGGCGACTTCCCCTTCTACTTCGTGCAGCTCGCGCCCTACAAATACGGCGCGCCGCCGACCCATCTCCCGGCGATTTGGAACGCGCAGTTCGCCGCGCTCTCCATCCCGAATACCGGCATGGCGGTGACCACCGATGTCACGACGATCAACGACATCCATCCGCCGAACAAACAGGAAGTCGGCCACCGCCAGGCGCTCTGGGCCCTGGCACGGACCTACGGAAAACGGGAATACGTTTACTCGGGTCCGCTTTACCGCAGCATGAAGATCGACGGCGGAAAAATCGTCCTGACCTTCGATCACGTCGGCACCGGCCTCGACGCGATCGACGACCTCGACCTCACGCATTTCGAGATCGCCGGAGCGGACGGGAAGTTTGTCCCCGCCAAGGCTGCGATGGTCGGCGAACAGGTCGTCGTCTCCGCCGAAGCCGTGCCCGCTCCCGCCAATGTGCGCTTCGGCTGGGATCAACTCGCCCGCCCGAACCTCGGCAACCGCGAAGGCTTCCCCGCCTCCCCCTTCAACACCGCCGAGCTGCCACGCTGAGCCGGGCTGGCCCGCGCCCATGCCGTCATCCCGAGCGGAGTTCCGTGCGGGCGAAGGCGGAACGGAACGCAGTCGAGCCAAGGCTTTGCGAGACAGCCGAGTGGGCGGAGGCGGGGAGGCAACGACCTCTCACTATTCTTTGGGCGGCACACACCGCGAGCCGCCGCTGAGGGCCCCCGGGTCGAGTGCTCCACCCGCCTGCCACCGAAACGGAGTTTTGCCCCCCGCATCCGTTCCCAAAGCGCTGCGCTAACTTTGGGAACGAGAGGGAAACGAGAGGGAAAAATCCACGGCACGGCAAGAATGGACAGAGGGAGAAAGGAGTCGGTCTGTGCATATGTGCAAAGGAAGGTTGACCGTCGTGGGCGGGGACGCTGAGGTGGCGGTATGTTCAGGCCGGTGCGAATCCAGTATGCAGGAGCCGTCCATCATGTGATGGGCCGCGGGGACCGGCGGGAGGAGATCTTTTGCCTCTCGTTCCCAAAGTTAGCGCAGCGCTTTGGGCACGCAGGTCCCGGCGAGACTCTGTCTCCCTTCCGCGCACGACGACCTCGAAAGCGGCCCACCATGATCACCCGCCTGCCACCGAAACGGAGTTTCGCCTCCCGCATCCGTTCCCAAAGCGCTGCGCTAACTTCGGGAACGAGAGGTAAAACGCCATTTCCAGCCACTTGGACACGGTGGCGATGACCGGCGGGCCATCCATGTCTTACGGCTGGCATCCCTCCGCGCAGGATCAGCGCCTCAGCGAGATCTGGAACAAGGCACCCGGCGGGGCGACGCTCTCCAAATTCAACTACCAATACAACGCCGCCGGGCAGATCACCACCTGGCGGCGGGAGGGGCTGGCCGCGGGCGAGGCGACCGAATACGCCTTCGGCTATGATCCGGCGGGCCAGTTGCTCGATGCGGTCCTGCGTGGGGTGACCAGCCAGACTGTGCTCCAGAGCTACGGCTACGGCTATGACTCCGCAGGCAATCGGACCAAGGAGATCGTCGGTAACGCCTTTACCGCGGAAACGGCCCACACCAATGGACTCAATCAACTCGCCACACGCAGCAGTGGCACGGCGCTGCCGATTCGCGGGACCACGAACGAACCCGTCTCCGCTGTCACCATCAACGGGCAGCCGGCCAAAATCAGCGGCGGCAACCGCTTTGAGGGAACGGCCAATGTCACCGCCGGAAACAATACCGTGACCGTGGCTGCGACGGACTACGGGCAGCCGCCGAACACCACCAACAGGCAGTATCAGGTGGCGGTGGCGGCGGGCGCCAATCAAGCCTTCAGCTACGATGATTCCGGCAATATGCTGAACGGCGGCGGGCGGACTTTTGAATGGGATTCGCTCGACCGGTTGACGGCGGTGATCGGCGGGGTGCAGCGGACGGAGTTCCGATACGACGGCTTGGGCCGGCGCACGAAAATCACGGAGAAGATCAATGGCACCGTGACCTCGGCCAAGCGGCTGGTTTGGGATGGGGTGGACATTGCCGAAGAGCGGGTCGCTTCCACCAACGCGCTGACCAAGAGGTTTTACGGCACCGGCATGCAGGTGCTGACCGGCCCCGATGCCGGCCGCTATGTTTACACGCGCGATCATCTCGGGAGCATCCGCGAGGCGTGGAAGATGGAGACCGCCAGCCTGGCGGTGCGTTATGATTACGATCCGTACGGTCGGCGCACCACGCTGGAGGGCACGGGGTTTGATGCGGACTTCGGTTTTACAGGCCACTACACCCATCTCGGCACCGGGCTAATTCTCACTCTGTATCGCCCGTATGACGCAAATATTGCGAGGTGGCTAAGCAGGGATCCGATTGAGGAAGCCGGAGGAATCTATTTATACGGGTATGTCGGCAATGACCCCATTTTGAATTTTGATCCGCTAGGTTTGTGGCAGATTACAATAACTGCGGGAGCGGGATGGGGAGGGCGTTTCACTATCGGAAAGAATAACGGGCGCTGGAACGCTGGTCTCCAAGGTGGTGCTGCCGGAGGAGTGACAGTGAATTATGATACAGAGGACTCTAAAGCGTGTCGCGAAAAAGGATTCTCGGGTGCTATGACATTATCTGGAAGTCTTGGCTTAGGAAGATTTCTTAGCCTCGGAGGAGAAGTGGGATACGCGTATGAAGGGATTCATGCAGATGTATCTGGCAGTGTTTTAGGAGCCCAAGGCGGGTTGCGTGGCTCAATCCATGAAAAGGATTTATGTGATCCTTCTTGGGCGAAAGGAGAGGCGTATGGCGGGCAACTTAGTGGAGGTGCCGGTTACTTCCTTGGTGCGGGAGTTAATTACAATTGGTGATGTTAATATTTGAAAATACGTGTCAATCCAGTAGTTAATGATTGTGATGCACAATTATTGGAAAGGGTTTTATCTGGTTGGTGGAGTTGGTTGTTTATGGAGTGGCTATAGCAGCATGGCAATCCAGCAGCTACCTATCAAAGATTTGGATTGGGCATTTATTGCATTTGTCTTCGTAAGCGCTTTCCTTACTCCGATAGCGGCAATGGCTTATGGTCGATATAAAAAAACGCAGATGCTAAAACGTCCCTCGCTGAGACGACATCCACTAGGTTGGTGGTATGATACTCTCCAGCCTATTCGGATCACACTTGTTGGCGCATTTCTGAATTTGATCGGATCTTTGTTCGCCTTCTGGAAGCTCAACAGTCAAGATCTAACGATGGTTTCGTTTTATGTTGCCTTGACCTTTGGATTATTTATTGGCGAGCGGATGGTCTATCGAATCTATAAGAAATGGATTGTATAAAAGAGTTAATGGTTTGTAAATGGTGATGGCTACCTAGGGATCCGATTGGAGAAAATGGTGGGCTGAACTTGTATTGCTGTGTCCTTAACAGCCTAATTTGTTTCCGGGATTCGCTTGGGCTGGACTTAGACATCACGAGCAATGGGAAAATGCGCGGGAGAAGAGGTCGCTGCTAGAATCTCGCGCTCGGCAGGAAGTGGGGGAGCGGGTAGGAGTGGTTGTCATGGCTCGCAAAGCGCGCGTTGAATATGGCGGCAGTGTATCATGTGTTGGACCGTGGAGATCGCCGGGAGGCGATATTCAGGGATGACGCGGATCGTCGGCGCTTTCAGGAGACGCACGCAGAGGGAAGGGGGCAGTCCGTGCGTATGGGCAAAGGAACGTTGACAGTCGTGGGCGGGGACGCTGCGGTGTGGGCATGCCCACACCGGTACGAATCCAGTATGCACGAGCCGTCGATCACGTGATGTTCCGCCGGGAATGGCGGCAGGCGATCTGCATTTCGTGAGCAGAATCGTGAGAGCCCTGCTCGGCGTCGTGGTCTGCTGGCTGGGTTTATCGGCAGGCGGCGCAGCGGAGCCGATGCCGGGGGCGCAGGGGCAGGGCGATTCCGTCGGCGCAGCGGGCGCGAAGGTGGAGCGGTCGCCCAATGTGGTCATTTTCCTGACGGACGACCAGGGGACGCTGGACGTGAATTGCTATGGGTCGAAGGATCTTTATACGCCGGCGATGGATGAGCTGGCGAAGACCGGGGTGCGGTTCACGCAGGCGTATGCCCATGCGGTGTGCTGCCCGGCGCGGGCGATGTTGCTGACGGGACGGTATCCGCAGCGCGGGGGGGTGAACAGTTGGACGCAAGGGGACGCCAAGGCGGGCAAGCAACGGAATATGTTTCTGGAGGAAGTGACGCTGGCGGAGGTGCTGAAAGGTGCGGGTTACAAGACGGGGATGTTTGGCAAATGGCATCTCGGGGCGCACCCGGACTTTGGCCCGACGAAGCAGGGTTTCGTTGAGTTCTTTGGCCTCCTCGGTGGCTTCATCGACAACTACAACCACCACTTCCTGCATGGTGCGGGGAACCATGACCTTTACGATGGGACGAAGGAGGTCTGGGCACCGGGAGAGTATTTCCCGGACCTGATGACGGCGCGGGCGCTGGAGTTTGTGGATCGAAACAAGGACGTGCCGTTCCTTCTCTACGTGCCGTTTAACATCCCGCATTACCCGGAGCAGCCCGACGCGAAATTTGACGAACGCTACCGGGACATGAAGATGCCGCGCCAGGCCTATGCGAAGATGATTTCCACGACGGATGATCGCATGGGACAGATCATGGCCCGACTGGAAAAGCACGGTCTCCGGGACCGGACGATCATCCTTTTCCTGAGCGACAACGGGCACTCGGTGGAGGACTACCGGATCAGTGTGGATAACCACCAGAGCGGCCTGGCCAAGGGAGCCAACTACGGAGCCAATGGCGGCGGGGGAAATACGGGGAAGTGGATCGGGCAGAAGGGCAATGATTTCCGGGAAGGGGCCATCCGGGTGCCGGCGATCATCAGTTGGCCGGGGAAGCTGCCCGCCGGGGCGGTGCGCGCGCAGGCCGTGGCCGGGGAGGACTGGTTTCCCACGCTGCTGGAACTCTGCGGAGTCCCGCTGCCCGCGGTGAAGCTCGACGGACGCAGCCTCGTGCCGATCATCCGATCGGCCGATGCGCCGAGTCATCATCGGGTGATGCACTGGCAGTGGCAGTGGTTTTGGGCGGTGCGGGAAGGCGACTGGAAACTGATCGGGCGGGAAGGCAAAGCCACGCATCTCGGCAATCTCGCCGACCCCGAGCCGGAGAAAAAGAATCACCTCAGTGAACAACCCGAGCTGGCGCAGCGCCTCCAGGCCGTGCACGACGCATGGCTGAAGGAAGTGGAGCGGGAGTATTACGAGAGCCACCCCGATTCGCAGAGGATGTACTGAGGTCGGGGCGAACGCGGAACCGTTTGTCATCCAAGGCAACGGAAGAAGGCCAATGGGGACTCGGAGCGACGAATGAATTGCCGTGCGCGATAGCTCGCCCATAGTCGCCGCGAACCATGCCACGTCTGCCTCTTGCCGCTTTGCTTCTGCTGTGGGTGCCTCTTTCCCCCCACGCGCTCGGGCAAATCCCGCAACCGACGGACGCGCCGAAGCCGATGACGCCCGAGCAAAGCGCGGCGGCGTTCAAGTTGCCGGAGGGCTTTCGGATGGAGGTCGTCGCCAGCGAACCGCTCATCGCGTCGCCGTCGGCGGTGT
>CAYQBV010000091.1:0-13933 GCA_964415705.1 uncultured Chthoniobacter sp.
CAACCCCTTGGGAGCCCACGCCGATGGGCGGGCCGGCATCGAGGGCGTGATCAAGAAACTCAAGGCGGGCTTTTCGGAGGCGCATCGGGCGGGACTTTTCGCGGCGGCGATCAAGCTGGGCGAGGCGGTGAACTATCGGTCGGCGGGCACGGTGGAGTTTGTCTTCGATGCGGACAGCGGGGTGTTCTATTTCCTCGAGGTGAACACGCGGCTGCAGGTGGAGCACGGCGTGACCGAGGAGGTGAGGCGCCTGGATCTCGTGGAGTGGATGGTGCGGCTCGCGGCGGGCGACAGCATCTTTCTCGATGGCTTCACGCCCGAGACGCGCGGCCATTCGATCCAGGTCCGCATCTACGCGGAAGACCCGCACAAGAATTTCCAGCCGAGCTGCGGCGTGCTCACCGAGGTGGCGTTTCATCACGACGGGCGCAATGAGCCGTGGGTGGAGAACGGCACGGAGGTCACGCCGTTTTACGATCCGATGCTGGCGAAGATCATCGTTCTCGCGGACGATCGCGCGACGGCGATCGGTCGGCTGTCGGGCGCGCTGGAGCAGACGGAGTTTGGCGGGATCGAGTCGAATCTCCTCCACCTCCGGCAGGTCGTGGCGTCGCCGATCCTCGACGCGAGCTACCTGGTGCTCGGTCTGGGCGACGTGCATCTTGGCGCGCCGGTGGCCACGCCGCTCGACCCTCGACACCGGCTGGTGACCACGAAATACAATCCGGCGCGCACCAGGACGCCGGAGAACGCGGTGGGCATCGGCGGCGCCTCCATGTGCATCTACGGGATGGAAGGGCCGGGCGGATATCAGTTCGTGGGGCGCACCGTGCAGGTGTGGAAGACGCACCGGACCACGCGCGACTTCGAGCCGGGGAAGCCGTGGCTGCTGCGGTTCTTCGATCAGGTGCGGTTCTATCCGGTCAGCGCGGAGGCGCTGCTGCGGCATCACGCGGATTTCCTCACGGGGCGGTTTCAGATTCGCACGGAGGTGACGACGTTACGGCTGAAGGACTACCAGGCGTTCCTCGGCGAGCATGCGGAGGACATCGCAGCGTTTCGCGCGACACAGCGCGCCGCGTTTGCGGAAGAGCGCGAGCGCTGGGTGGCCGCGGGCGAGAAGCTGATCGTCCTCGAATCCATGAAAATGGAGACGGCGATCTGCGCGCCGTGCGCGGGAAAAGTCGGGCGCATTCTCGTGGCGGCGGGAAAGACGGTGGAGGCGGGGCAGGCGCTGGTGGTGCTGATCGAGGGGGAAGGCTGGAGCGCGGCCGTTGGGAAAAGGGGAGCGCGGCCATCCTGGCCGCAGGAGCCGGCTTCCAGCCGGCGACCGCGCGCGTGATCCGAGCAGCGAATCGGGCATGTGGTCACGCGCCATCCGCATCCGGCAGGATGCCGGCTGCCACGGGCTGGAAGCCCGCGCTCCCCTTCGCGTTTCTCAGTTTGAGCCCGGTCTCTTGCGAGGCGCGTGATGCGCAGTACTCCCGCCAGCCGCCGAACTCGCTGATTTTCCGCTGCCCCGCGCAAAGGATCGGCTCCACCAAGACACCGAGCGTTTCCGTCCCGCTGAGCAGGCTCACCTTTTCGATACTCAGGCCCGCGGGCTCTTTGAGAAGAATCGAAGCCAGCCCTTCCGCCGGGACACTCCAGACCTCCACGGCGACGGACACGCCGCCTTCCGCGACCCGCACCATGCCGGGATGACGGTCGCTGATCGAAGAGAGCCGGTAGGCGGCGACCGTGCGATCCTCGCGTGCGAACTCCGCGCCAGCGGCGAGCATGTTGGGGTTCAGCTCGAGCCCGCGCATGAGCGTGCCGTTGACGGCGAGGAGGGTGCGTTCGGCGGGCATGTCAGACGACGAGGTGCCGCTTCACGACTTCATCCGTCAAGTCCGCCACCGGACCCGCGACCACGACCACGCCGCGGTCCATGATGGCAAAGGTGTCAGCGAGTTCTTTGCAAAAATCGAGATACTGCTCGACGAGCAGGATGCTCATCTTCGACTCGCCGCGGAGTTGCTTGAGCGCGTGGCCGATCTCGTTGTTGAGCGCGGAGCCGGTGTGCTCCTCGGCCTGCAACTTTTCGACACATTCGGCGAAACGCGAAAGGAGCGCCGGGTGTTTCTCCAAGCCGTCGCGGAGCAGGACGAGATTCAGCTCGGCGGCCTCGTCGAAGAGCGGTGAGTTTGGCGCGTCCGGGCTTTCTTTCAGGGTCTTGAAGGCCTGCTGGATTTTTGCGAGGAGCCCGGGCTCGTTGTGATGTCCGCCGCGGCGAAGCAGCCGGATGGCTTCGCCGATCTGGTCGATGATGTTGGGCTGAATGCCTTCGGTCGGTTCGTCGAGGATCAGGATCTTCGGCTCCGTGAGCAGCGCGCGGCCGATGGCGAGCTGCTGCTGCTGGCCGCCGGAAAGCATGCCGCCTTGGCGGGGGAGAAACTCTTTCAGGATCGGAAAGAGGCGGAACACACGGTCCAGGCTGCCATTCATTTTCTTGCCGAGGGCGATGGCTCCGATCTTGAGGTTTTCCTCGACGGTGAGTTGCGGGAAAATGTCGCGCCCCTGCGGCACGTAGCCGATGCCGGCGGCGGCGCGGTCTTCGGATGAGAGGCGGGTGATGTCGCGTCCGGCGAGGGTGATCTTGCCGGCGCTGGGCTTCATCACGCCGGTGATGCTGCGCAGCGTGGAGGTCTTGCCGACGCCGTTGCGGCCCATCAGGCAGAAGCACTGGTGGTCGGGCACCTCGAAATCGACGCCGCGGAGAATGCGGCTGCCGCCGATGGAAAGTTCGAGCGCTTGGACGTGCAGCATAGGTTCTTAGCCGTTGCGCTTTTTCCGGCCCAGATACACATCCAGGACACGCTCGTCGTTTTGCACTTCATCCACGCTGCCCTCGCAAAGCACGGAGCCTTGGTGGAGCACGGTGACCTTCCGCCCGGCGGCGATTTGGCGGACAAAAACCATGTCGTGCTCGATGACGACGATCGTGTGCCGACCAGCGAGCGAGAGGAGCAATTCGCCCGTCTTGTGCGTCTCCACGTCGGTCATGCCGGCGGCAGGTTCATCGACGAGGAGCAGTCGGGCGTTTTGCGCGAGCAGCATGCCGATCTCGAGCCACTGCTTTTGCCCGTGGGCCAGCGCGCCGGCTTTCCAGTCCCGCTGCGCGTGGAGGTTGATCGTGCCGAAGATTTCATCGATGCGATCCCGATCGGTGCTGTTCGTTTTGTGAAAAAGGCTCGCCCACACTCCGCGGCTGCCTTCGAGGCTGAGGAGCAGATTCTCCCAAACGGTGTGATCGGCATAGACGGTCGGCGTTTGAAATTTCCGACCGATGCCGAGCCGGTAGATTTCGTATTCGTTCATCCGCGTCACGTCATGGGTGGCGTCGAACTCAATCTTGCCGGTGTCCGGCTTGGTGCGGCCGGTGATCAGGTCGAGGAAAGTGGTCTTGCCCGCGCCGTTCGGCCCGATGACCGTGCGCAGTTCGCCGGGATCGAGGTAGAAGTTCAGGTCGGTGATCGCCTTGAAGCCCGAGAAGCTCTTGTTCACGCCTTCAGCGGCGAGGAGGAACGGACGCTGGGTGGACTCGATTTTCATCTATTTGGGATTGGTCGGGGCCGCAAGGGGCAGCGCCTCACCGACGACTTTCCGCTTTTCCAACAGAGCTTTCACTTGCGCGGTAATTCCCACGATTCCTTTGGGCAGGAACAGGACAATCAGGACAAATGTGCCGCCGAGAATGATCAGCCACAGGTCTGGGAAAGCCTGCGTGGCCCAGCTTTTCATGGCGTTGACCCCGATCGCCCCGATCACCGGACCGATGAGCGTGCCGCGTCCGCCCACTGCCACCCAGACCACGGCTTCCAGACTCTTGGTCGGGTCCATTTCGCTCGGGTTGATGATGCCGACCTGCGGGACAAAGAGCGCACCGCCGATGCTGGCGATGAGCGCGCTGACCGCGAAGACGAACAGTTTATAGTTCGCGGCCGCGTAACCGGAAAAGAGCACGCGCACTTCGCTGTCGCGGATGGCGCGCTGGACGAGGCCAAACTTCGTCCGAGTGAGCCAGCGGCACGCGGCATACACCCCCACGATGGCGATGGCGGTGGCGATGAAGAGCGCGCGTTTGGTGCCGGGTGCGCGGATGTCGGCACCGAGGATAAAGCGAAAGTCGGTAAAGCCATTGTTGCCGCCCATGGTCATGTCATTGCGGAAGAACATGAGCGCTGCTCCGTAAGTCAGAGCCTGCGTGAGAATGGAGAAGTAAACCCCTTTGATCCGGCTGCGAAACGCGAGAAAGCCGAACGCGCTGGCGAGTAACCCAGGTAGAACAAGAATCATCGCGCCGGCGAAAAGCGGGGAGTAGAATGGCTGCCAGAAGCTCGGCAGGAAAGTGTGACCGAGGAAGACCATGAAGTCCGGCAGGTCGCTCTTGTATTGGCCGAGTTTGCCAATCATCAACATGAGATACATGCCCATCATGTAGCCCCCGAGACTGAAGAAGAGTGCCTGGCCGAGACTGAGCAAACCGGTGTAACCCCAAAGCAAGTCCACCGAGATCGCGAGGATGGCGTAACAAAGGTATTTCCCCCAAAGGTTGATGCTGAAGTCGGAGATAATGCCGGCAGAGTTCAGCAACGGAACAACAACAATGAGGAGGATCGCGACGATCGCGAGCAGCAGCGTTTCGGTCTTCGAGAATGTGCGCGTCATCGTAGGTCAGCCTTCGAGGCTGCGGCTCTTGGTGACCAACAGGCCGGTGGGACGCCATTGCAGGAAACCGATGATGGCCACAAGCACGAGAATTTTTCCCAATACAGGATTGCCAAGATACTGCTGCAAGCTCTGATCGGTGACACCGATGGCAAGTGCACTCAGGACGGTTCCGGCAATGCTGCCGACGCCGCCAACGACCACGGTCATGAAGCAATCGACGATGTAGCTTTGGCCGAGCGAGGGACCCACGTTGCCGATTTGCGAAAGAAAAGCTCCCGCCAATCCGGCAAGACCAGAGCCAAGTCCGAAGGTCAACATGTTCACCCGCTCCGTGCGCACACCCATGCAGGCGGCCATCTGGCGGTTTTGCATCACGGCCCGGATAAGCAGTCCGAGGCTGGTGCGATTCAGGACCGCCCAGACGACGGCGACGACGGCGATGGTAAAGCCGATGACAAAGACGCGGTTCCATCCGAAGAGAATGTCGTTGACCGTCCAGTTGCCGGAGAGCCATGCGGGGGAATAGACTTGGACGTTATTGGCACCGAAGACGAGACGGAATAGCTGCTGGAGAACGAGCGAGACACCCCAGGTGGCCAGCAGGCTTTCGAGGGGGCGCCGATAGAGAAACTGAATGACGGTTCGTTCCAGCAAAATGCCAACCGCAGCGGCGCTGAAGAATGCTGCGGGGAGGGCGACCAGGAAGTAGGCGTCCAGCTTCGCGCCGGTAAGATGCATGCCGGGGATCGGCAGGTGCATGCCGAAGGGGCTGATGTCGAGGCCGTCGCCGAAGATCGCTTGAACGACGTAGGTAGCGTAAGCGCCGACGACCATGATCTCGCCGTGGGCCATATTGATGACACCCATGAGGCCAAAGGTAATGGCCAAGCCCAAAGCGACGAGCAGCAGGATGCTGCCGAGACTTAGCCCACGGAAGGCGGTGCCGAGTGTGTTGACGGTGGTGCGATGCGAGTCGATGGCTCCGAGCGCTGCCCTGGCGCTGGCCGCTACGGCAGGTTGTGCTGGCTCGCTGGTGGCGTCTGCGAGGGTTGCTTTGATGAAATCGTAGCTGGCCATGGACGCGAGGGATTTCAACTCGGCGAGGGCGGCAATTCTGGCGGCGGGTTGTTCGTCTTTGAGTTGGATGATCGCGATGGCCTCCCGGAGGGCGCGTTTGGCTGCTGCGTCTGTCTCCGTGGTTTGGCGAAGCAGCAAAGCCGGGAGCTGGGCGGCGTCTTGGGACATGCCCAGAGTGCCGATGGCAAGGATGCGCTCGGCGGGGTTGGGATCGGAGAGGGCTTGCAGATCGAGAACGCCCTTCATCGCGGTTCGGAGGTTGGAATCGTGGGCCGCAGTATCGAGATCTGAGGCATCCACGCGCAGCGGCCAGCCCGCGGTGTCTTTCAGCGGAGTGCCGTCGATGAGTTGGGTGGCGAGTTGTTTGCTGTCTGCGTCCTTGTCAGCGCTGAGGCGGACGGGGGTCACTTTTTCGTCCGAAGTTTTGTAGAGGTAGATGGCGTCCTCTTTCCACGCGGCCAGGAGGGGCGCGATGTCCGGAGAGACGACGCCGGAGAGCGAGGTGAGGAGGGATGCTTTTTTCGCGTCATCCTCCTCCAGAATGGCGGCGGTGATGATCTGGCGGGGGGTGCTGGCGGAGAACGCGGGGCAGGGGAAAAGCACGAGAACGGCGAGGGCGAGCGAGAGGTAGAAGCGGAATCCGTGGCGGCGGGTTTTCCCTTGGAGGCCAGGATCGCCGGGTGAGGTGGATTTCACGGTTTTGTGGGTGGGGTGTTTCCAGATGACTTTGCAAAAGGTTGAAGGGCGGGTCCCAAACCAAGGACCCGCCCTTCGCCACCCCCTAATGAACAGTGTTGATCAAGCTGCAGTGATGCTTACTTGGCAGCGGCCTTGGCTTTGAAGGTGCCCTTGAGGAAAGGTTCGCCGAAGACGTTCTTGTATTCCTTGAGAATCTTGAACTGACCGTCGGCCTTGGTCTCACCGATGAAGACGTTTTTGGTGAGGTGGTGATTCTTTTGTGTCGTCACCGTTCCGCCGGGGCCATCGAAGCTGATCCCAGATTCCAAGGCAGCGACCACTTTCTCGACCTCAAAGCTTTTGGCCTGCTCAACGGCGGCTTTCCAGAGATAGACGCCATTGTAGCTGAGAACCATCGGAGAACAGGTGACGCGGCCCTCCTTCTTTACTCCGTCGGCGGCGGTGGTCTTGAGCCATTTCTGGAAGTCGGCGACGAACTTCTTGTTGGCTTCGGACTTGATGCTCTGGAAGTAGGTCCAGCAACCAAGTTGACCCACGAGTTGCTTGGCCGGGAGGCCGCGGAACTCGTCTTCGCTGATCGAGAAACTCACGACCGGGCAGGTCTCAGCGCTAAGTCCGGTGGAGGCATACTCCTTAAAGAACGGGACGTTGGTGTCGCCGTTCAGGGTGGACACGACGCAGGCTTTACCGCCGGCGGCAAACTGTTTGATCTCAGCTACGATCTGCTGGTAGTCGGTGTGGCCAAAGGGTGTGTACTTTCCGGCCGAGATGATTTTGCCAGACTCGTCCTTTTTGAAACCGCCGCCGATGTTCTCAAGCGGAACTCCCTTGCTTACGAGATATTCCAGCAAGACCAAATTCGTGGTCTGCGGATAGACGTAGTCGCTCCCGAGGAGATAGAACTTCTTTTTCCCCTGAGCCAGGAGGTAGTCGATCGCCGGTGTGGCCTGCTGGCCGACGGCCTCCGCGGTGTAGAAGATGTTCTTGGACATTTCCTCGCCTTCGTATTGGACGGGATAGAAGAGCAGACCCTTTTTTTCCTCATAGACAGGAAGCACGGATTTGCGCGAGACGCTGGTCCAGCAACCGAAGGTCACGGCGACCTTGTCCTGATCCAGGAGTTGCTTGGCCTTTTCGGCAAAGAGCGGCCAGTTAGAGGCACCGTCCACGATGACAGGCTCGATCTTTTTGCCCATCACTCCTCCTTTGGCGTTGATTTCGTCGAAGGTGAAAAGGAGGACATCGCGGAGCGAAGTCTCGGAGATGGCCATGGTGCCGCTGAGGGAGTGGAGGACGCCGACTTTGACGGTGTCTTCCGCTGCACGGGCGGTGAAGGATGCAATGGTAAGCGCGCCCGCGAGCGCGGTGAATTTGAGCGAACGAGTGAGTGTCATGTACGGAGTTGTAGAGTGAAGTTGTGAACTGAAAGAATTGGACGTTTCCGAGACCGCGCCGGGTCTCGCGGATTCCCCTGGGCCGGAGCCCAGGGGAACCCGGATTGAGATACCTGTGGAGTGTCGCTTAGAACGCGACCATCAGACCGCCGGAGAAGATGTGCTCGCTGTGCTTGTCTTCACGGACGGCACCGCCGCGGGCGGCGGTGTTGAAGTCGGAGGTGCCTTCTCCGAGGTAGTAGTAGGCGTAGCCAGCGGTCGCGGTCCACGTGCCATAGCATTCGGGAACAAAGGACAGGGCGTAGCTCAGGGTGACGCCGCCGGTGATGAAGCCGAAGGCTTCGTTGTCGATCGCGCCGGTCTTGGTGTTGAGGGAGCCGTAGAAGTTGTCCGATCCGAATCCCGCGGTGATCGGGATGCCGACCGTGAGACCGGTGCTGCCGAGCGGGAAGCTTGGCGCAATGCCGATTTCGTAGTAAATACCTTCATCCGAGCCGGTGCCGGCTTTGTTTTCCAACTCGAACAGCACCTGGACTTTTGGGGCCAGATTGAAGCCGATGAGGTCGGTGGTGTCGTAGCCCAGCGCGAGGTTCAGACCCTGGAACGTCGAGAATCCGTCGTTCGGGCTGAGGAAGGCGTAATAGCTCGGGGTGAAGGTGAAGTTCTTGGCGAACGTGACCGCGAGTCCGGCCGTGAGGTCGAATTCATACCACGAACGCGTGGAACTGGTGCCGGCTCCGTTGACGAGGCCGGCGTCGGTTTTGCGGGAGTGGAAGCTGTTCCAGATGCCGAGGTTTACGCTGACTTTGTTCACGAAGCCGGAGCCTTCGTAGAGTTTGAAGTAGAGGTCGGCGAAGGGCTGGACGATGGCGCCCTGATTTTCGAAGATTACGCCCCGGGAGGCGTATTGGGAGACGACGTTGACGCCGAGGTCGCCGGTGATGCAGGACTCCTTAATGGCTTCCTTCATCACTTTCGTATCCTTGGCCGGTGCCGCCGTACCGGCGAGAGCGATTACGGGGTTTGCGAGAATGGCGGCGCTCAGGATGCCGAGTCTGGCAATGTTGTGTTTAGTCATGGGTCTTTTTTGTTGGTTGGTTTGTTGTTGGTTTTTGTGGCCGTGATTCGGCACGGTCGGGCGTTTAGCAAATGGCTTGCCACGGGGCGGAGATGATCTTTCTGATTTTTTTTCTCCGCTTATAAAAGGCTAGTCAGAGGCTGTTTAGGTACTTGGAAAAAGTTTAAGCCGTTCGCCGGGATGGGGATTTCCCGGTGCTGGTGAGCCGCCGACTTCGGCGAGAAAGTTTCGTGCTGGCAAAAAATAGCCACCGCTTGGGCGGAAGGGGGATCCGGCCCTTTTCGGGCAAAAAAAAACTCCTCTGGGACGAATCCCAGAGGAGCTTTGAATCAGTCTAAACTAGATGACGGGCCTCAGAAGGCGACGCGCAGACCGCCGCCGAAGACCACTTCATGGTGGTCATGGTCGCGGATCGCATCGACGCCGGCACCGGAGGTGCCGCTGCCGAGGTTGTAGTAGGTCGCGTTGGCGTGGGCGGACCAGTCGCCGAGGCACTCGGGGACGAAGGCCAGCTTGTATTCAGCGTTCGCACCGACGGAGAGGTAGCCGTAGCCGGCGTTATTAGCGTAGTAATTGCTGGAGCCGAAGCCCGCTTTGATCGGCAGGCTCAGGGCGATGGGGCCGAACTGCATGCCGGGAGCGATGCCGACTTCGTAGTAAACGCCGCTGTCCGTGCCGTTGCCGGAGGAGTTCTCGACGTCGAACTGGACCAGCGCGTAGGGATGCAGGGAGAAGGCCCCGAGGAGATCGGAATCGTCAAACGCAAGGCGCAGGCCGAGGTTCTGCGCGGTGTTGAACGCGTCATTCGGGCTCATGTAGGCGCGGTAGTAGGGGCTGAGGGTGATGTTCTTGTTGAACACGAAGCTCAGGCCGGCCGTGAAGTCGGACTCGTACCAGGCGTTGGTGGTGGAGCCGCCGCCGCCGAAGACTCCGCCCGTGGCGGTCTTACGGCTGTGGAAGCTGTTCCAGAACCCGAGGTCAACGCTGACCTTGGAGAGGGCTCCATCGCCTTCATAGACGCGGAAGCTGAGGTTGATGTAAGGCTGGAGGATGGCCCCCTGATTCTCCTGCGAAATGCCGCGGGCGATATACATCGAGGTGACGTCGATACCGATGTCGCCGGTGATGCAGGATTCCTTGATGGTCTCCTTCATGGCTTTGACTTCCTTCCCGCTTTTGGCGGGGGCGGCGGTGCCGGCGAGGCTGGTGGAGGCGAGCGCGAGGCTGGCCAGAGTGAGCGTGCAGGCTGCTGCGATGCTGTGTTTGGTCATAATGGACTATTTTGGTTTTCTTGGTTGGTATTAGGTGGTGCCGATTTTTGGTCAGCGGGATGTCGTTTAGCGACCACCCTACCAGCGGGCAACAATTTTTTTGAGAAATTTTCGGGGCCGGTTCCCGCAATACTCTGATGGATAGTCCGTTTCCGAATGGTCGTGGGGGCGGTTCATCCCGAGTAAAACCGGGGTTTCCGCCATTCTCGCCGGCGACCAAACGGAGCGGACTGTCTAAACATCACCACTCCGCTGGTAGTTTTCCGCTCCCGATTCAGACTACTTCGACCGGGCATTGAGGCAGCGCTTTGAGAAACGCCGAGCCGTAGCCTTTCGTCAAAACGCGCGGGTCGAGGATGACGACGATGCCGCTGTCCTGCTGCGTGCGGATGAGCCGGCCGACGCCTTGGCGCAGTTTCAGGATCGCCTCGGGCAGCGAATACTCCGCGAACGGGTCGCCGCCCTGCGCCTCGATCAATTCCAGCCGCGCCTCGATGAGCGGGTGGTCGGGCACGGCAAAGGGCAACCGGGTGATGATGACGTTCGACAGCGCCTCCCCCGGCACGTCCACGCCGCTCCAGAAACTCTCCGTGCCAAAAAGCACGTGGCGGTCGTTCTTTTTGAACTCCGAGAGCAGCCGGTGCCGCGGCAAGCCCTCGCCTTGCACGAGCAGCTTGTAGTCGAGGTCGTCGAGCCGCTCGCGCAGCGCGGACGCGACCGCGCTCATCGTTTTGTAGCTGGTAAAAAGGACAAACGCCCGGCCCTTCGACAGCCCGATGAAGTGCTCGATGCGTTCCGCCAGCGCGGCCTCGTAGCCGGCGTCGCGCGGGTCGGGCATCTTGCGGGTGATGTAGAGCCGCATCTGCCGCGCGTAGTCGAACGGGCTCCCGATCTGCCGCGCCTCCACCTCCTCGGCTCCGACGCGCGTGCGGAAATACGCCAGCCCCTCGCCATGGCCGGGCGCGCTGGCCCCCGCGACCGACAGCGTGGCGCTGGTCATCACGCAGCAGTGGCCCTCGCGGAAAAGCAGCGCCCGCAGATGCGCGGCCACGTCCACCGGCGCGGCGTGCAGCGCGTGAAACTGCTGGGTCTTGCCGGTGCGCTCGACCCAGTACACGTGATCCTCCGCGTCCTGTTTCAAAAACGTCGCGATACCCCCGCGGGCATCGCGCAGCCGGCGGCCGAGATCCTGCAACTCCGCCTTCGCCACCTCGTCCTCCAAGCCCTTGAGCGTCTGCACGACCAGCGTCTGGAGCTTCGCCAGTTCCCCGGTCAGCGAGTCGTCCACGAAATCCGGCTGCCGGACGCGGAACTCGCGGCCCTTTTTGAAATCCGCCCGCGTCCCCACCTTGTCGAAAAACGTGTCCACGTCCCCGAGCAGCGCGGCGGTCGCCTTCACGCCGTCCGGATTCCGATGCACCTGAAACAGCCCCTTCTTCGTGTCCGGGTTGTAAAGCCGCCGCAGCGCGTAGCGCAGACCGTATTGCGACACGCCGAGCCCGATCATTTTCCCGGCCACGCCCTCCACCGTGTGCGCCTCGTCGAAGATCACGAAATCATTGACAAACAAATACCCGCTGCCCTCCTCCTGCTCCGCCAGTCCGCCGAGATTCATGAAAAAGAGCGTGTGATTCATCACCACCACGTCCGCCGTGAGCAGCCGCTTGCGCGCCGCCTGATAGAAGCAGCGCGGATTCGTCCCGCAGCCTTTCGTCGTGCAGATGTGCTGCTCGCTGCACACCTGGCTCCACACGCTCGCGTCCGGCTCCACGGCGAAGTCCGACAGCGTCCCGTCCTTCGTCGTCTGCGCCCATTCCCAGATGCGGTCCAGCTCCGCCTGCTCCGGCGAGGTGAACAGCTCGCCGGCGTGTGCCCGCGCCCGCTCCAGCCGCAGCGGGCAGAGGAAATTCGCGCGCCCTTTCCACAGCATCGCCTCGAACTCCAGCGGGAGCACTTTCTGCAAAATTGGGATGTCTTTGTAAACGAGCTGCTCCTGCAGATTGATCGTGTAGGTCGAGATCACCGCCTTCTTTTTCTGCTCCAGCGCCCACAGCACCGCCGGCACGAGGTAGGCCAGCGACTTGCCCACGCCTGTCCCCGCCTCCACCACCAGATGCCGCTCCTCGCTCAGCGCCCGCGCCACCGCCACGGCCATCTCCTGCTGCTCCGCGCGGTATTCAAAATTCTTCGCCTGCGCGAGCAGCCCCGTCTCGGAGAAAATCTCCCGCACTTTGTCGGCGAACGGCGTCGCGCCGGTCTGGTCGCTGATCGAGATCATGGGAAAGGCTCAGCGTCCGAGCCGTCGCACGATCCCGTTGTATGCCTCGTGAGGACCGATCCAGAACCACAGCCAGCAGTCCACCTCCCGGATTGCCAGCGCGCGGTAGTGGGCACCCACGCGGGCCGACCAGATTTCGCCGGTCAGCGGCTTGAAATGAAGGGATGAATGATGCGGATCTGCGGAGAACAAATGAAAGCACTTGTCCGCGAGTTCCTGAGTTTCCTTGGGCAGCGCATTGGAGAGCGCCCAGAATTTACCGTCGGCATGCGACTTCACGGCAGCGGGCGCGTCCGACCAGCGGCGTATTCCGCCTTGGCCTCGGCGACCATCCCATCAAACACCCCAGCCTCGGCATCCGCCTTCATCTGCCGGTCCCAGTCGTCATCCTCCCCACCATGCAGGAGTGCCGCCAGTTCCGCCTTTTGCTCGACGGTCAGCTTCATCACTTCTTCTTTCAGTTCGGCGAAACTCATCCGGCGAAAATAGCGCCCCGGTTCGTTCGCGCAAAGCCCAATTCCGCGCTTTCGCTTGGCAAAGTCCCGCGCGCCCCCTTTTACTCCACCTCCGCCTAAAATGAAGCTCCTCGACCGCTACGTGCTCCGCAGTTTTATGGAGCCATTCCTCATCTGCTCCGGCGGCTTCATCGCGATCTGGCTGATGTTTGATTACAGCGACAAAAGCAACGACTTCATCCAGGTCCGCGCGTCCTTCAAGCAGATCGCCGGCTACTACCTCACCCAGCTCCCCGCGCTCCTCCTGCTCTCCCTGCCCATCGGTCTGCTCCTCGCGCTCCTGTATTCCCTCAGCGCCATGTCGCGGCGCAATGAGATCATCTCCATGATCAGCGCCGGGCGCAGCGTCGCGCGCGTGCTCCTCCCGCTCATTGGCGTCGGCGTCCTGCTGAGCGGGCTGTGCCTGTGGTTGAATTGGGAATACGCCCCGCACGCCGCCGGCATCCAGAAAACGGCGATCAAGCAGATGAAGCCCGGCAAGGAGGGCGAAAAATCCATTCTCACCGGCCACGTCTTTCGCAACCGCGCCGAGGATCGCACCTGGTACGTCCAGAAACTCCGCCCCGGCTCGGCCAACCTCAGCGGCGTCCACATCACCCAGCAAACCCCGGACGGTGCCATCACCCGGAAGTACTACGCCCGGCGGGCGATCTTTCACCCCGAGGACCGCTCTTGGGAACTCGTGGACGGCATGATCGCGAACTTCACCCCCGCCGGCGACATCGGCACGACCGACTACTTTCCCAAAGGCGAGCGCTTCCTCACCGACTGGAGCGAAACCCCGTGGCGCATCGCCAGCTCCCAGCTTGACCCCGCCGGGCTTTCCGTGCCCGAGCTGCGCGGCTACCTCCGGCACAACTCCGACTTCCCCGCCGTCCAGCTCGCACCCTACCGCGCCCACCTCGCCG
>CAYQBV010000092.1:0-13896 GCA_964415705.1 uncultured Chthoniobacter sp.
GCCGGGGACGACCGCGTGGGAGAGCGCGTCGCCCATGAGCGACCAGCCTTTGAGCGTGATGAAGCAGGAGAGAAACGCGCACACCGCGCCGATCAGGCCGCTCACGAGGATGGCCTTGACCATGTACTGGTAGTGGAGTGGCGTGAGGAGCGTTTCGATCATTCGTCGTCGGGCTCTTCGGCGCGCTGTTTCACGATTTCCTCGCGGCCTTGGCGCTGGCTGAATTCGAGGTGTCCGCCTTTGCCGAAGACCAGCGGGCGCTCGTCGTCGCTGAGCACGGTGACGGTGCGGCCGTCGTGTTTTTGCACGGTGGATTCGTCGAAGCGGAAATGGCGGAGCACGCCGCCGAAGGCTTTCGTGAGATTCTGCTCGGTGAAGACTTCGAGCGTCGGACCGCAGGCGAGGACAGTGCGGTTGACGAGCACGACCTGGTCGCAAAACTCGGGCACGGAGCCGAGGTTGTGCGTGGAGACGAGCATGAGGTGGCCCTCGGTGCGGAGCTGGCGGAGCAGCTCGATGATGGTCGTTTCGGTCTGCACATCGACGCCGGTGAAGGGCTCGTCGAGCAGGATGATGCGCCCGCGCTGGGCGAGGGCGCGGGCGAGGAAGACGCGCTTCTTTTGCCCGCCGCTCAGCTCGCCGATCTGGCGGTCGCGGAAGTCGAGCATGCCGACGCGGGCGAGGCTTTCCTCGACGATGCGGCGGTCTTCGGCGCGCGGGATGCGGAGGAAATTCAGGTAGCCGTAGCGGCCCATCATGACCACGTCCCAGACGCTCACGGGAAAGGTCCAGTCCACCTCCTCGCTCTGCGGCACGTAGGCGATGAGGTTGCGCTTTTGTGCGGCGGCGACAGTCCCGTGGGAAATCTGCACGCTACCTTTGCTCGGCCGGACAAACCCCATGATCGCTTTGAAGAGCGTGGATTTGCCGCTGCCATTGATGCCGACGAGCGCGCAGATGGTGCCGCCGTCGAGGCGAAAGCTGGCGTCTTGCAACGCGGTGTTGCCGTTCGGGTAGGTGACGGTGACGTCGCGGACGTCGAGCTGGACGGGAGCGTCGCTCATTCGCCGAGCAGACCTTTCACGATCGTCTCCACGTCGTGCTCGAGCAGCCGGAGATAAGTCGGCACCGGACCTTTGGCATCGCTCAGCGAATCGACGTAGAGCACGCCACCGTAGCGTGCTCCGGTCTCCGCGGCGATCTGGCGGGCGGGCTTGTCGCTCACGGTGCTCTCGCTGAAGACGACGGGGATCTTGTTGGCGCGCACGCTGTCGATGACCTTCTGGACCTGCTGCGGTGTGCCCTGCTGGTCGGCGTTCACGGCCCAGAGAAAAAGTTGTTTCAGCCCGAGGCTGCGGGCCAGATACGGGAACGCGCCCTCGCTCGTGACGAGCCAGCGCTGCGCCTCCGGCACGCGCTGGATTTTCGCGGCGACGCGGTCTTCGATCGCCTTGAACTGCGCGAGGTATGCCGTGGCGTTGGCGGTGTAGGCCGCCTCGTTGGCGGGGTCGAGTTTCACCAGCGCCTTGCGGATGTTCTCCACGTAGATCACGGCGTTTTGCAGGGACATCCAGGCGTGCGGGTTGGGCTTGCCGAGGTAGGGACCTTCCTCGATGCCGATCGGTTCGATGCCCTCGGTGAGGACGACGCTCGGGACGTTGCGGATGTTGCGGAAAAACTTCTCAAACCAGCGCTCAAGGTTCAGCCCGTTCCAAAGGATGAGGTCAGCCTTTTGCGCCTTCACGATGTCGCCGGGCGTCGGCTCATAGCCGTGAATTTCCGCGCCGGGCTTGGTGATGGAGGTGACGGTCGCCTTGTCGCCGGCGACGTTCTGCGCCATCTCGGCGATGATCGTGAAAGTGGTGACAACGCGCTTCGGCGCGGCGTGGGCGGGGGTGGCGAGGACGGCGACTGCGAGGACGAGGAGAAATGGCGGAGTGAAAGACAGGCGAAGCGATTTCATGTCGTGGCGGAGAATTAGCCACGCCTAAGTTTTTTTCCAAGCGCTTATTTTCTTCGCCGAAGAAAAGCCGCCGCTTGACCGCGGCGGACACGTCCGGCTATCCGTCCCCGATGCCGACGGAGCGCCACACTTCCGCTGCGGTCGAGGACTACCTCGAGCGCATTCTGGAACTCATCAATACCAAGGGTTACGCCCGCGTGGTCGATATCGCGCAGAGCCTGAAAATCTCGCAGGCCAGCGTGACCAACATGATTCAGCGGCTGGATGCCGAGGGCCTGTTGAAATACGAGAAATACCGCGGCCTCGCGCTGACGACGGCGGGCGAGGCGCTCGCCCAAAACATCACGCGGCGGCACCAGTTGCTCACGGATTTCCTCAAACTCCTTGGCCTCGATGAGGAGGTCATCTATCACGATGTCGAAGGCATGGAACACCACATCAGCCCCACCACGCTCCGCGCCATCGAGGCGCTGACGCAGCAGCTCCAGCGGCAGCCCGCACTGCTGGCCAAAGTCAGAAAGCAAACCGATGAAAATTGAGAAAACCGAATTTGGCGGTTGGGCGAACTGCCTGCGCCTGGCGAACGAGCATGGGGAACTGATCATCACCCTCGATGTGGGGCCGCGCATCATTTCCTACCAGCATTTGCCGGGTGGAAAGAACGTGCTCAAGATAAACGCCGAGGAACTGGGTAAAAGCGGAGAGGATCATTTCGTCGCGCGTGGCGGGCACCGGTTCTGGGTCGCCCCGGAAAACGACCTGACTTATCTGCCGGACAATACGCCGGTGACTTCCGAGCTTCTGCCCGACGGCGTGCGGCTCGAAAGCACCTCCGGGCCGATCAAAAAGGAACTCACCGTGACGCTCGCCGCCGAAACCTCGGCGGTGCGGCTCGTGCATCGCGCCACGAACATCGGCACCGCGCCGGTCACGCTCGCGACATGGGGGCTTACCGTCATGGAGCCCGGCGGTTTGGAAATCATCCCGCGTCCGCCAATCGGCGAGCATCCGCGCGACCTGCTGCCCAACCGCATGATGGTCATCTGGCCCTACACCGACACCTCCGACGAGCGCTGGCGCTGGGGGCGCGAGTTCATCACGCTGCGCCAGACGCCGCACGCCCCGCCCACGAAGATCGGTCTGCGGCACACCCAGGGCTGGGTCGGCTACCTCATGCGCAGCGCGCTCTTCATCAAGTCGGTCGCGTTTGAGGACGGCGCGACTTATCCGGATTTCGGCTGCAACTACGAGACCTTCGCCAACGCGCAGATGCTGGAACTCGAAACGCTCAGCCCGCTGCGCACCCTTGCGCCGGGCGAATCCGTCGGCCACACCGAGGCGTGGCGGCTCTTTGGCTCGCTGCCCGAGCCCGGCTCGCTGAAAGAGGACGCGCTCGCCGAGTGGCTCGCGCCTTTCCTCGCCAAGATCGACCCGCTTTGAACCCTGACTCCATGCTCCACATCCGCCATTTCACCCTCCTCGCGATCGCCGCGGCGACGCTCGCGTTTTCCGGCTGCACCACGACCGATCCGCTGGCCGTCTCGCGGCAGGCGATGATCGCGAACATCAAGTCCGAGGCTCCCGGCAACTACTTCATCGGGCGGCGTTATTATAAAGTGGATTACAAATTCTGGGGCTGGGTGCGCCAACCGGGCGAGTCGTGGGGCACCGCGAAAATGGTCATGCTGAACGAAAACCAGAAGTTCGCGCCCGATCGCGACCTCGGGAAACCCGGCAGCGACAATAACTACGAATACAAGCTCTTCGGCGAGTTCAGCGGACAGACCGTCTATGAGCCGGCGAGCAACGGTTTCTACCCCGAGTTTGTGCTCAAGGGCACCGAGCTGATTTCCGTTTCGCCGGGGAACATCTACAAAGGCGTGGGCGCGACCGACCCGAAGCGGCGCGTGATCATCCAGCCGTATTGAGCGGCGGCAGGGAAACCGCGGGCGTCCGCGCGGGGCACACGTGATGGCCGACGAGCGGCGACCGGCGGAGCTGGCGCAGCGCGCCCTGGAGCGCTCGATGTGGGTGAATATCGGCGCGGGCTTTCTCGGCACCTTTTGGATCGGCGCAGCCTACGGAACGCCGCTCCCACTTTTTCTCCAAGCCGTGCAGGCCACCGGGCTGCAACTCGGGCTGATGGGGGCCGTGCGGCAACTCGCGCTGCTCGCGCAATTGCCGTCGGCGTTTTTCGTCGAGCGGCTGGAAAGGCGGAAGACGTTCTGGGCCGTGGTGGTCATCGTCCACCGGCTGATGTGGCTCCTGCCCGCGCTGCTCCCGTGGCTGTGGCCGGAGGGGCGCGCGTGGTGGCCGGTGGTGCTGATCGTGGTGCTCGGACTGAGCGAAGTTCTCGCGCAGGCCGGCACCGCGCCGTGGCTGAGCTGGATGGCCGATCTGCTGCCGCCCGCGCGGGCCGGGCGCTTCTGGGGCGTGCGCGCGCGGCTGCTCGCGGTGTGCATGGTGGCCTCCGCGCTCGGCTTTGGCTGGATGATGGACCGGTGGAATCACCCGCCGCACGCGCTGCTCGGTTTCTCGCTCGTCTTCGGCGTCGCCGCGCTGTTCGGCGTGGCGGACATCTTGGTGCATCTGGCTGTCGCGGAGCCCCCACCCGTGCGCAGCGCGCCCGGCATTCCGTTTTGGGAGCGGCTCTCCGCACCGCTCCGCGATCACGATTTCCGCCAGCTCACACTCGCCATGGGTGCCTGGACCGCCGCGCTCGCGCTGCCCGGCTACTCCGCCGGCACGCCCGGCTTTTTCAACGTCGTCTATTTGCAGGAAAACTTCGGCGCGAGCTACTCGCAGGCTTCGTGGCTCATCGTCGCCTCCGCGCTCGGCACGGTGCTCTGGGCACCCGCGATCGGGCATCGCATCGACCGCTTCGGCGCGCGGAACGTGGCGCTCTTTCTCATGGCCGTCGGCCCCATGTTCACGCTCGCGTGGTTTTTCGTCGCGCCCGCCGCCGTGCGCCTGCCCGGCATCGGGTCCGTGCCGCAACCCGTGCTGCTGATGTCTGTCGCGTCGCTCATCATCGGCGGCTGTTACGGCGGCGTGCTGCTCTGCCAGCTCCGCCTCACGCAAATCTTCACGGGTGCCGCCGGGCGCACCGTGGCGATGGCCGTCCACTGGTCCACCGTCGGCGTGATCGGCGCCGCCGGCGCGCTCGCCGGCGGCTGGATCAAGGACCACTTCCCGCCCGCCTGGAGCGCCCTGCACCTGCCCTGCGGCGCACCCTTTTCCTATTTTCAAACGATCATCCTGCTCCACCTCGTCATCGCCTGGGCCATCGCCGTGCCGCTGCTGCGGCGGGTGGGGAAAAGTCCCCCGGCGAACTGAGGCCGCGGGTCAGCTTTCCTGCGCCTGCGCCTGCTCAAAAAGTGCGCGCCAGTAATCCAGCCGCTCCTTGATGCGCTTCTCCGCGCCCTGGTCGCCGGGCTCGTAGTAGCGGCGACCTTCGGGGAGGTAGGCTTGCGGCACGTAGGCGCCTTCGCCGTCGTGGCTGTATTGGTAGCCGGTGTGCCCGAGCGCCTTCTTCGCCCGGGAGCTGCCGGTGCTGCGGAGATGGCGCGGGACGGCGAGGGTGACGCCGCCTTTTACATCGGCCTGCGCGGCGTGGAGCGCGGCGTAGGCGCGGTTGGATTTCGGCGCGGTGGCAAGATAGACGGTGCAGTGGGCGAGCGGAATCTGCGCCTCGGGCAGGCCGATGAATTCCACCGCCTGCTGCGCCGCCACGGCCAGCACCAGTCCGTGCGGATCGGCCAGCCCGATGTCCTCGCTCGCGAGGATGACCAGCCGCCGCGCGATGAAGCGCACCTCCTCGCCGGCGTAGAGCATTTTCGCCAGCCAGTAGAGCGCGGCGTCGGGGTCGGAACCGCGTACGCTTTTGATAAATGCGGAGATCGTGTCGTAGTGCTGGTCGCCGTCGGCGTCATAGACCACGGCTTTTTTCTGGATGCTCTCCTCGGCGGTCGCGCGGTCGATGGGGATCACGCCGTCCGCGCCGGGCGGCGTGGTGACGACCGCGATTTCAAGCGCGTTGAGGCACTTGCGGGCGTCGCCGTCGGCGGACGTGGCGAGGTGGGCGAGCGCCTCGTCCGCGATCTCGATCCGCATTTTGCCAAAGCCGCGCGCCTCATCCGCGAGGGCGCGCTTTTGCAGCGCGACGAGGCTGGCCACGGTCAGTGGTTCGAGTTGGAAAACCTGCGAGCGCGAGACGAGCGGGGAGTTGATGTAGAAATACGGATTGTGCGTCGTCGCGCCGATGAGCCGCACCGTGCCGCGCTCGACATCCGGGAGCAGCACGTCCTGCTGCGCTTTGTTCCAGCGGTGGATTTCGTCGATGAAGAGAATCGTCTTCTCGCCCTTGTTCGCCAGCCGGTTCGCCGCGCTGGCGATGACGCGGCGCAGGTCGGCGACATTGCTTTCCACCCCGCTCAGCCGCTCAAACCGCGACTGCGTGGCGCTGGCGATGATCTCCGCGAGCGTGGTCTTCCCCGTGCCCGGCGGGCCGAAGAGGATGATCGACGAAATGCGATCCGCCTCGATCGCACGGCGCAGCAATTTCCCCGGCGCGAGGATGTGCTCCTGCCCGGCGTATTCATCGAGCGTGGCCGGCCGCATGCGCTGCGCCAGCGGCGCGCTGGCCGTGGGCGCGGCGGATTCGACGGACGGTGCGGAGAAAAGATCGGACACGCGCCGAGGCTACGTGGGGACGCGGAAAAGACGAGGCCGGATCGAGTCCCGCCGCCCACTCGGGCTCCGGGTTTGACGGGGTTCGGCTGGCCGCTCATCTTCCTCTTCAACCCATGTTCCGCCGCCTTGCCAAATCCGCCTTGGAAATCTACGCGCCACGTTTGCCCTATCACCGCGGCAAATGGCGGGTGATCGAGGGGGGGCTGAGCGCTTTCGGGATTGATGCGGCGGATCGCGGGCGGGAATTCGAGGTGGAGCGTCAGGGGCTGCGCTGGCGGCTCGGGCCGGAGTGCGCGATGCAGCGGAGGCTTTACTACCACGCGGCGCTCGACCCGTACGATGAGCGGGAGTTTCTGCCGCTGATCCAGCCGGGCTCGGTGTTCTTCGATATCGGCAGCTACTACGGCTACTACGGACTGCGGGCGGCGCATCGTGGGGCGCGGGCGTTCGCCTTTGAGCCGGCCGGCGCGAATTACCAGTGCCTCGCGCAGAACGTGGCGCTCAATCCTGGGCTGTCGTGCGAGGCAGTGCGGCTGGCGCTTTCGGACAGCGTCGGCACGGTCGCGATGAGCGTGGCGCAGGATGGCAACCGCGGGACCGGGCGGATCGGCGTGGCGAGTGACGGCGGCTTGGCCACGGAGAACGTGGCGACCATGACGCTCGACGGCTTTGTGCGCGAACGCGGGATCGAGCGCGTGGATGCGCTGAAGCTCGATGTCGAAGGAGCCGAGTGCAAAGTGCTGGCCGGTGGCGCGGAGACGCTGACCCGCTGCCGCCCGGCGATGCTGATGGAATACAACCCGCCCTGCCTGGAGCGCTTCGGCGTGAGCGGGGACGCGCTGCTGAAAATGGTGCGCGCGATGGGCTACGAAATCTGGCGGGCGAAAGCGGCCGGGCGGGTGAAGTTTCAACGCCTCGAACCCGGCGAGGAATACTGCAACCTCGTCTGCCGCGCGGCGTAGCGTCGTCGGCCCGCATCCTGAATCAACGTTCGAGCACGATGTCTTCCCCGCAACCAACCCGCTGGTGGCCTGCTCTGGTCGTGGTGGTTCTGGCCGCGCTGCGGTGGGGGCAGATTTGGTTTTTCCGCGACTCGGACCGGCAGTTCAAAGTGCGTGGGACCTTCCAGATGCTGGGGGTTGCGGTGGTCCTCCTGCTGGTCTGGCTGCTCTTTTTTTCGCGCCTCCGGGTGCGGACGAGGCTGCTTGTGCTGGGTGTGCTGCTCGCAGCGGTGGGCGCGTCCGCGCTGCTCGTGCGGGTGCGCGGTTTTACCGGAGACCTCATCCCGATTTTGGAGTGGCGCTGGGCCTCCCCGAAGGTCGCGCCATCGCGGCATTTGGCGCCGGTGGAAGGTTCCGCGCAGGTCGTCCGCGGGGGCGCGGACTTTGCGCAGCTTCTGGGGCCGCAGCGCAATGGCGTGCTCGCCGAACCTGCCCTCGCGCCTGTGTGGGACCAGCAACCGCCGCAATTGCTGTGGCGTCAGCCGATCGGCGCGGGGTGGGCGGGATTTGCGGTGCAAGGGCGGTTCGCGGTGACTCTCGAGCAGGCGGAGGAGCGCGAGGAAATCGTCTGCTACGATCTGCTCACCGGCGCGCGCCGCTGGGCGCACGGTTATCCGGCGCGCTTCGAGGAATCGTCCGCGGGCATCGGTCCGCGCACCGTCCCGACGATCAGCGGAGAGCGCGTCTATGCCACGGGCGCGACGGGCATTTTGACCTGCCTCGACCTGGCCACCGGGCGGGAACTCTGGCGTCGCGATCTGCTGAAGGAGCACGGCGCCCAGGTTCCGAATTGGGGCTTCAGCGGCTCACCGCTGGTGACCGACGGCAAAGTGGTGGTCACGCCGGGTGGTCCCAACGGGCACTCGGTGGCGGCTTATGAGGCGGAGACGGGGAAGTTGCTGTGGCACGCGGGCGACGACCGCGCGGGCTACAGTTCGCCCGTGCTCGAGACGCTCGGCGGACAACCGCAGATCCTCGTTTTCAGCGGGAGCATGGTGGCCGGCTACGATCTGCCGACCGGGCGGCAATTGTGGCAGCGCGCCATTCCCACGGCGGCGCACGTGGCGAACCCGGTGCCGGTTTCGCCGACCCGGTTTCTCGTGTCTTGCGGATACGGGATCGGCACGTATCTGCTGAATGTGGAGCGCGCGGAGACGCCGCCGTGGACGGTCACGCAGATTTGGAAAACCCCGCGCTTGAAATCAAAATTCGCGAACTTCTTTCGGATTGAGGACTCCGTTTACGGGTTGGATGACGGGCGTCTGGTCTGCCTCGATCTGGCGACCGGCGACCTGCGGTGGCGCGGCGAGCGCTACGGACACGGCCAGCTTTTGCTCGTGGCCGGGCGGTTGCTCGTGCTCGCGGAAAATGGCGAGGTCATCCTCGTCGAGATCACGCCCACGGAGGCGCGCGAGGTTTCGCGCTTTGCCGCGCTGACGGGCAAGACGTGGAATCCTCCGGCGCTCGCTGGCGAGTATCTGGTGGTGCGCAACGACCGCGAGGCTGCCTGCTACCGCCTGCCCATTTTGCCTCCGCCGCCCCGATGACCCGCGCTTTCCGAATCGCCTGGACGACTGGCCTGATCGCGATGTGCGGCGGCCTGACGGCGTGGGGAAAAGTGCCCGAACAGAGCGTCATCGAAAAATTTCGCGACCGGACGATCTACCTCCACGGCCGATTTGCGGCGGTCAAATTGCCGATCACCAATGGGGTCAAGGTCTGGAACCCGGCGGCGATCGCGTGCAGCCCGGAAGGAGTGGTCTTCGTCGCGAATTTCACCGGAGAAATTTACACGCTGCACGACTCGGATGGTGATGGATTGGAGGACACGGCGACGCTCTATGCGGATGTGCGCAAGGAAGGGTTGCGCTATCCGACGAGCCTCGCTTTCCGCGGTCGGGAACTCTTCGTCGCCACGACGCAGGAGATTCGCGTTTACACCGACACCGATGGCGATGGCGTCGCCGATTAAAGTCGCGCTTTCTTCCGTGGTTTTCCGTTTACCCTGCATCGGTTCGACTGGACCTTCGGGCTCTGTTTCGACCGGGAGGGATCGCTCCTTTTCAACCTCTCGACCGATGCCTACAACCCGACGCCGGCCGCAGACCCGCAGGCGTGGCGCGGATCGATCCTGCGGCTTTCGCCCGACGGCCAGCAGGTCGAACGTTTCGCCACGGGATTGCGCTTTTCGTATGGCATGGCTTTCAACGCGGAGGGCGACCTCTTTTTCACCGACAACCGTGGCGGAGAAAACCTCACTGAGGAGCTGAACGTGGGCGTTCGCGGTCGCTTTTATGGTCAGAATCCATCGAAGTTCCCGGACCATCCGCCCGCCCAGCCGCCGTTGGTGAGTGTGCAGTATGGAGTCGGTCCCACGGCGCTGGCTTTCAATGCGCCGACCAACGAATTCGGCGCAACCGGGGGCGATCTGTTCATGGCTTGCTGGGGACCGGACTGGCTCTTTAACCGGGGTTCCATCGTGCGCGGGCGATTGCTGCGGCAGCCCGGCGGAGCATATCGGGCGCAGGAATTTCCCTTCGCTCACGAGGTGCCGAAGGTGACCGCGCTGGCCTTCGCCGCGAATGGTGATCTCTACGCGACGCTCTTTGGCCGGGAAGTGCCTGGGCATCAGCCCTCGCCGATGGCCGATGGGGCGATCTATCGGTTCCTGCCTGCGGCGTGGGTGGAGCCGGGGGCGGCGGTCCAGTCCAAGTTTCCCTTCGTGAAAGGCAATGTGGGTTTGGGCAAGAAGCTTTTCGAGGAGCGGGGCTGCGCGGCCTGCCACTCGCTCGGCGGACGAAGTGCTGAACCTCATTCGCAAGCCATCCGAGAGTATCAAGTCGGGACACGAAACGCAGGAGGTGAAGACCACCGACGGCGAGGTTTTTCTGGGGCGGATGCAGGGTTCCAACGCCGGGGAGATCATTTTGGTGACGGTCGGAAACCGGCTCGTCCGCGTGCCCCGGAGCAAGATCGCCTCGGAGCAAGCGCGACCCACTTCTCTCATGCCGGAAGGGCTGCTGGATGGGCTGAGCGAGTAGCAGACCAACGACCTCCTGGCCTACCTCGGGGTGCGTGATCGGGAACCCGCATGGCTCATGCGCCAATGGCTGAAGGTGGAGGGGGTGCTGCGGTCGTTTGCCCCGCAGGTCAGCCTGAAGGCCAAGTTGGCCGCGCTCGCGGCGGTCGGCGTGGCGCTCGTGGCGGCGTTGCGGTTTTGGCGGAAGCGGCGAAGAGCGCGCTGACGTTTATCCGCGCGGGGGGGTGGGCGCACCGAACCCCTGGCTCGCACGCGAGTGAAAGAACCGGTCGCGGAGCCGCAGGAACGGATACTCCACGAGTAAGGACATCAGGATTCCAAACAGAATGGCACCGCTCCAATACGCACCCGCATAAATGTACCAGTTCCAATGGGCGCCGAGAACGCGCTTCAAAACTGCCGCGCCATCATACGCGATGAAGGTGTGCCAAAGGTAGATCGAGTAAGAATGAGCGCCGATGAAAGACAAGGCGCGGGTCAGCCAGTGGTGGTGAACTTCGCGCGCCAGGCTCCCGGCGAGGATCAGACCGCTGCCGATGTAGAAGAGCGAAAAGCCGAACGTGTAAATGAATGGAGTCGAACTGTGCCGGAAGATGAATGCGGGGCTCAGCAGCGCCGCCCCCAGAAGGATCATGGGAGTCCGGTAGCGTTGCACGAACCGCGCAAAAAGGACCGGATGGCAGTGAAAAAAGTAGGACAGCACGACTCCGAAGAAGAGTGAGTCAATCCGCAGATGCGTGGGGAAGTGATGGGTCAGGTGGGTAAAGACAGGGTGCCAATGCGCATGGGCGACCCGGAGGGCGAGACAAAGCCCGGCGAGGATCGCGAAGATCGCGCAGATCGGACGGAAGGGATCGCGGGACGAGGAGTTGCAGCGGCCAAGCAGGATGAGGCAGAGCGGGAGGAGCAGGTAAAAATGCTCCTCCACCGCGAGTGACCAGGTGTGCGTCCACAGGCCGGGCTCGTAGTTTTGCACGAAGCACAACTCCGCCAACAGTCGAGGGAGCGGAATCTCCGAATGGCGGAGCAGTCGCAGCAAAACCATGGTCCCGATGAAGACCCAAAATGCCGGATAGATCTTCAGCCCGCGGCGGATGAAGAAGCGGCGAAACGAAATCGTCCCATGCTGGCGATGCTCGCGGAAGAGCAGGCCGGAAACCAGAAACCCACTGAGCACGAAAAACAAATCCACCCCGACCCAGCCGCCTGTCGTGAGCAAGGCCACGAGCGTTTTGACAAAACCAGTCGTCTCTGGCGGGCAGGGTGCGGTGTGCATACCGATGACGAGCAGCACGGCTACGGTCCGCAGGATATCGATCGCTTTGGACCTCCCGCTCGTGGGCAGCGCGCGAGGTGGAACGAGGTGGAACGACGTGGCTGGGGCGGACATTGAGTCCGATGATTGCGCCGCCGGATTTCGCGCGCAAGGCTGCTTGTGGAAGCTGGCGGCGGTGTCTTTCTGAGATTGCGGCGCATGAACGATGAGCGGAGCAAAAATCCGCAGTTGCAATCCGCAATCTGTTCCCCAGATCGTTGGAGAAAAGCCGCAGGAAATCAGCCGACAACCTTCCGGTGCAGCGAACGCCGCGGCGCTGCTGGCAGACTCGAACGAGGGTTGGTATCGGGGGAAAACGTATGGCGAGGGTGTCACGCACGTGGGGCGGAAAGAGCGGTTGGCGGCAGCGCTGCTGCCGGCGGGTGAAAAGTTGCGCGTGCTCGATGTGGGCTGCGGAGCGGGGCGCTTTTTGACGCATCTGACGGAGTTGGGGCACGAGGCCGCAGGTGTCGAGATTAGCGAGGCGAGCTGGCGGGAGGCGGCGGCCCGGGGCCACCGGGGGATGCAGGGATCCGCCGAGGATTTGCGGGCGCACGGGCTGCGGGACGGGACGTTCGACGCGATTTCTTTTCTGGATGTCTTGGAGCACCTCTTCAATCCGGCGGCCATCCTCGCGCACGCTGCACCGTTCCTGGCTCCCGGCGGAGTCTTCATTGTTTGCGTGCCGAATATCGGCAGTATTCTCGGTCGCCTGACTTTGCTCTTCGGCCGCTTCCCGCTGGATGACCATGGACTTTTTGATCACGGGCACTTGCGCTGGTTCACGAGGGAGAATCTGGCGAAGCACTTCGCCGCGGCGGCGGTGCTGGACGAGGTCTCGCTGCGTTGCGTGCCGTTGGAACCGTGTCAGCGCTGGGGCCTGTGGCGTCTGGGCAAACTGCAGGAGCGAGTCTTGGGATTTCTCGGCTGCGTTTGGCCCAGCCTGTGGGCGCACGAATTCCTCTTCCGCCTGACCCCGCGGCCTCCGGGGAGCCAGCCGAACGCGCCTGCTGCATGACTGCCCCGTCCACCCCGCTGGTCAGTGTGGTCGTGCCGATTTACAACGGGGAGCGGTTTCTGGAAAAGGCGGTGCGGTCGTGCGTGGATCAGACTTACCCGCAGGTTGAGGTCATCCTCGTGGATGACGGGAGCAGCGACGGATCGCGGGCGCTGGCGGACCGGTTGGCGGCGGCCCATCCGGCGGTGCGGTGCCAGCATCATGAGAGAAACCAAGGGGTGTCGGCGGGCTGGAACACGGGTTTTTCTGCGGCCAAAGGAACGCTGCTGCTGCGTCTGGCGCAGGACGATTATTTCGAGCCGGATGCTTTGGAGAAGCTCGTGGCTTGGGCGCACAAGACGCCGGAGGCGGGAGCGTTTTACGCGGATTGCTGGGTCGTGCGGACGGACGGGAAACGCGAGATCGAGCACACGCCGTCGCCGCAAGAATTGTTTCGCTCCAGCAATCGCATCGGCCTGTGCGTGATGCTGACCGCGGCCGCGTGGAGTCGTGAAGTTCGGTACGATCCCGAGTTTCGCGCGGCGGAGGATTTGGACTTTTTCACGCGGTTGCGGGAGAGCGGCGTCCAGTTTGCCAAATACGAGGGTGAGCCGCTGCTGAACATTCTGCTGCATGCGGATTCGGGGACGATTCGGATGTCGGTGCGGCAGGAGCTGGAGACGGCGCAAATCATTTTGCGGTCCGGCTTGATCAATCCCGCAGCCAAGCGGCGGTTCGTGGCGCAGAATTACGCGAATGCCGTTTACATCCTCCGGAAGCAGAACAAGCCGGACGAGGCCAGGACTAGGTGTCGCGAAGGGCTGAGGCATGCGCCGTTTTCCTCGAAGCTCTGGGTCGAAAGGATTTCCCTTTTCCTCGCGCGATAGG
>CAYQBV010000093.1:0-13807 GCA_964415705.1 uncultured Chthoniobacter sp.
CGCCCACCCTTTTCCACCCAACCCCCGCCAACCGGCAAGGCGAAAGGCGAAATGCGAAGGGCGGGAGGGGGAGGGGGACTTTGGACTAAAGTCCAAGCTACTTTCCTGCTGCGCCGGCCGGGCTCACCAGGCGGCGAGTTGGCGGGGGAAGGGGCATTGCTCGCAGTCGGAGGCGTCGCGGAGGCAGAAGTCCTCGTAAACTTGGAGGAGGCCTTGCTGGAGGGCGGCGAATTTCAGGAACTCGGCGGCGCGCGGGCTGTCGGCGAAAAGGCGCAGGGCGGCGACTTCGACGCGCTGGTTGGCGAGTGGGGCGCGGAGGGTTTTGAAGCCGGTCCAGCGCGTGGGGTCGGCGGCGATGGCGAGGGGAAAGAAGACGTTGGCGAGCATCTCGGTGACGCGGGATGCGCCGACGAGGGCCATGCGTTTCGCGGAGGGCCGGGAGCTGACGGTGTAGTGGTGGTCCCAGTATTCGTCGCGGAGCTGGGCAAAGAATTCGTGAAGCTCGGCGGGCGCGCAGCGGTCGCGGAGGGCGCGGATTTTCGGCCAGTGGCGGACGATCCCGGCGAGGGCGGCGAGGCGGCGCTGGGGGTGGTTCGCGGGACGCTGCCCGGCCATGCGCCAGAAGGCGGGCGCGATGGCCAGGCGCTCGAACTCGGCGCGCCGCGGCCACCAGCGCTCCCACAGCCCGCGCACGTAGGAGCGCGTGTCCGCGTCGAAGGCGGCGAGGTCGGTGGCGGGGAGAAAGCCACTGACGCCGAAGAGCAGCGCGTCGGCGTCGCCCCGGCGCAGGAGCCGCAGCGGCAGGCGCTGGGCGAGGAGGGTGAAGGGCAGTTTGTTGCTCTTGTAGCCGAGTGTGGCGGCGAGCGCCTGGTAGAGCGCCTCGTCCGCGCCGTGCAGTTCGGTGAGGGTGGCGAGGGCGGCGGCTTTTTTCCGCAGACGAAACTGCGCGGCTCCGAGCAGGACCTCGCGCGCCTGCTCCTCGGCCAGCTCGCGGAGCGGCGCGCAGCAGCGGCCGGGAATGGCCGCGGGCAGGGGATTCGGCGGCTCGGAGGTGAGGCTGGCCACGTCGAGGAGGACTTGCGGGACGTGGCGATGCTGCACGGTGCGGGTGAAAAACTCACTGGTCCCGGCGCGGGTGAAAACGTGCAGCACCACGTTTTCGTAGTCGGGATTCTCGGCGTGCCCGTGGCGCTCCCAGTCGCGCGCCTCGGGGTCCAGCTCGATGCTCCCGCGCACCGGCGCGCCGCCGTCGAAAGACACCGCCGCTTCCGCGAAATCCGGGCCGGCCTCGCGGTTCCACACGCCGAACTGCACCACCCGCGCGGCGCGTCCATCCGCGGTGCGAAAGTCGCGCCCGAAATCCCCCGCGAACCAATGCGCCTGCAGCTCCATTTCCGTCAGCGCGCGCGGCACCCGCAGCAGCGGCGTCTCCCGCGCGCCGGATAGCAGCAGCCTCGCGTAGCGGTCCCCGGGGGTCATCTTCGCAACGGGGTGCGCTACTTTTTCTGCCCGACCGGAGCGGCCGGCGGGGGCGGCGGGGGCGGCGGCGCGGGCGGTGCCGGCGGCGCGGCGAGCTGTTTGAGCAGGTCGCCGGCGGGCGATTTCGGCACGGCGTTCGCGGTCCCGTGCGCCACGGTCATGGCCTCGACATGGCGCCCCGCCGCGCGCAGGAGGAAGACCTCGTGGAAGGCGACGCGCATCGCATCCTCGGTGGCTCCGTAGTATTCGCGCGCCAGCTTGAAGGAGGCGAGCGCGGCGGCGTTGTCGTCCACCGAAACCTGGAGCAATCCGAGTCCTTCCATGATCACGCCGCTCTTCAGCCGCTTGCCCGCGTCGCGCAAAAAGGCGTCGCCCGTCGGGCGGTTCGTCGAGAGCCAGAGCTGCGCGCCTTTGCGATACTCCGCCCACTCGCCCTTGGCCGGCAGCTCTTCGAGATTCAGCACGCCTTTGTATGGGCGATAGAGCGGGTCGCCGACGAAGGTCGTCATCCACGAAAGCGCGCGCATGGACATGTAGGCGCTCTCGGCAAAGGTGAAGCCGGCGCGCAGCCGCGCGTGAAAGACATCGAGCTGCGGAGTGAGCGCGAGATACGGCTCATAGACATTGCCGATCGTCGCCGCCGCGCCCGCCGCGAGCAGCGGCGCGACCCAGTGGCGGACCGGATCGCGCACCGTGACGCCGCTGAACGAGTGGATGTGGACGGCGATCGCGCCGCGGGTGAAGCGGAAATTCGGCCGCAAGAACGGCCCCGCCGCGTGCTCCGTGTACCAGCCGAAATAGAGCGCCGCCTGAGTCATCGGGTAGCTTTCGGGGAAAAGTTCGGAGCCGTTGTCGAGCACCACGGGCGTCCCCCGGCGGCGCGCTTCCTTGGCCAGGTCGTAGAGCCACTTGTCGCCCTCGGTGTAGCCCTCCTGCGCGATGTTCCGCGCGTCCACGTAGGCCAGCCCGGCGAGACCTTCTTTCTCCGCCGCCAGCGAGTCGGTGATCATCCGCCGCACGATCTCCGGCGTCGGCCCGTCGAGCCGGCAGACGAGCATGATCTCGGGATGGCGGAGGTCCGCCGCCGAGGCGTAGCCGCGGAAGTAGGGATTCACCAGCGCGCCGGAAATCTGCCGGTTGTTCAGCCCCAGCACCGCCAACTCCGAGTCCACCGCCGCCGCGTTCACCGTGCCGATCGGCGCGGGTCCGCTGGGCGAATCGCCCGGATACTTCGGCCGCTCCGCGATCCGCAGCGGCATCCCGCGCATCAGTGCGATGAACCGGATCTTGTTCGACTCGATCGGGCCGAGCGGATTCCCCGCTGCCGCCGGCTTCCACCAGATATTCGCCACCATCGCCTTGCGCAGCGGATCAGCGATCGTCCGGTCGTATTCATCGCGCGTGATCTCCTCCGTCTTCGCGCATTTGAAACCGAGCACCTGGTCCTTCGCGATGCCCCGCTTCTCCGCATAAAACCGCGCGAGCTCCCCGGAGTCTTTGTCGTTCTGGTTGTAAATCACCAGCGTCGCCGCCGCGTCCGCATTCTCTTCTTCCGCGTGCCCTTTCACCCCGCCGCCGAGCAACAGCACCACGCCGGCCAAGGAGAAAATCTGAAATCTGAAATCTGAAATCTGAAATCGCATCACGTTTCGACCCTCAGCCCGTCGTAGGCCACCCGCACGCCCGCCGGCAGCGTCGGCTCGATTTCCGCGTGCATCAGGTCGTGGCACAGATGCGTGAACCACGCCTGGCCCGGCTGCACTTTCTCCACCAGCGCGAGCGCCTCGGTGACATTCATGTGGGTCGGGTGGGGTTGGTGCCGGAGCGCATCCACGATCAGATGCCGCACGCCGCGGATTCGTTCAATCCCAGAGTCCGGCACGACCTTGCAGTCGCTCAGATACGCGGCCAGCGGCTCGCCCGCGCGGGAGAAAAGATAGCCGTTCACCTGCGCGCGCCCGTGCTCCACCGGGAGCGGCGTCAGCTCCGTGGCGCCGAGCGTGAATGGGCCGTCGATCACGTGCGGCTCCGGGCGCAAGTAACCCGGCCAGCGGTTCTGGCCATTGAAGGCAAACTGAAACACCCGCTCCAGATCGCCCATCGTCTCCGGCGACGCGTGGATCGGCAGATCGCGCCCGCCGTGGCAGAAAGTCCGCAGATCATCGAAGCCCATGATGTGATCCGTGTGCGCGTGCGTATAGACCACCGCATCCACCCGCCGCACCCGCTCGCGCAGCGCCTGCATGCGAAAATCCGGCCCCGTATCAATCACCCACGCGGCCTCCGGCGTCTCGACATAGATGGACGCCCGCGAGCGCTGGTCGCGCGGATCGGGCGAAGTGCAAACCCGGCAGTCGCAGCCGATCATCGGCACTCCTTGCGAAGTCCCGGTGCCGAGAAAAGTGATCGTGAGAGCCGACATGCGGCGCGCAGATTTCCACAGACGCCCGCCCGCGGCAATGCCCACCTCGCCGCCTGTCGGCTCGGGCATTGCCTTCCGCAAAGCCGCTCCTTAGCTTCCCGTCCATGCTCGACATCCGCCTCATTCGCGAAAATCCCGATCTCGTCCGCGCCCGCCTCGTCACGCGCGGCGGCGACGCCCAAACGAAGATCGACGCCGTGCTGGCCATCGACACGGAGCGCCGCGCGGCGGAGACGCGGCTGCAGCATTTGCAGGGCGACCGGAAGCGGATCAGCAAGGAGATCGGCGGGAAAAAGGCGCGCGGTGAGGACACGGCGGAGAGCGAGGCGCAGGTGCGCGGGATCGGCGACGAAATCGCGCAGCTCAACACGCGGGCGGCGGCCAGCGAGCAGGAGCAGCGCGATCTTTTGCTCCATCTGCCGAATCTCCCGCACGCCGACGCGCCAATCGGTGCGGACGCGAGTGGAAATCCCGAGGTGCGCGTGTGGGGCGCAAAGCCGGCGTTCGCATTCGCGCCGAAGTCGCATGTCGAGCTGGGGGAAAAGCTGGGGCTGCTCGACTTCGAGCGCGCGACGAAAATCAGCGGCAGCGCCTTTGCGGTCTTCACCGGCGCGGGCGCGCGGCTGGAGCGGACGCTGCTGAATTTCCTGCTCGATCTGCACACGCGCGAGCACGGCTACACGGAGGTCAGCACGCCGTTTGTGGTGCGGCCCGAGGCGCTCGTCGGCACGTCGCAACTCCCGAAATTCGAGGACCAGCTCTACCGCTGCAAAGACGACGATCTTTACCTCACGCCGACCGCCGAGGTGCCGGTGACGAATCTCCACGCCGACGAAATCCTCCGCCCCGACCAACTCCCGATCCGCTACGCCGCCTACACGCCGTGCTTCCGCCGCGAGGCCGGCTCGGCGGGGCTGGGCACGCGCGGGCTGATCCGCATGCATCAGTTCGACAAAGTGGAGTTGGTGAAGATCACCACGCCGGAGCGGGCCTTCGCCGAACTCGACGCGCTGACCGCCGACGCGGAAAAGGTGCTGCAACTGCTCGGCCTGCACTACCGCGTGATTGAGCTTTGCACCGGCGATCTCGGCTTTGGCGCGGCGAAGACCTACGACATCGAGGTCTGGGCGCCGGGCCAGAACGCCTATCTCGAAGTTTCGAGCTGCTCGAATTTCGGCGACTTCCAGGCCCGCCGCATGGCGCTGCGCTACAAGGCGGAGGACGGCAAAAACCATTTCTGCCACACCATCAACGGCTCCGGCACGGCGCTGCCGCGGCTCTTCGTCGCGCTGCTCGAAACCTACCAGCAGGCCGACGGCACGGTGCTCCTGCCGCCGATTCTGCACGACCGCTTCGGCGCGGATCGGATCGGGTGAAATGGACTGCGTCTTTCCGCCGGATGCGCGCTGCCTGATCGGCGTTTCCGGCGGGCGCGATTCCGTGGCGCTGCTCCATCTGCTGCGCGGCGCGGGATGCAGAAAACTGGTCGTCTGCCATCTCGATCACGCGCTGCGGGCGGAGAGCGCGGAGGATGCGCGGTTCGTGGCGCAGCTCGCGAAACAACTTGGGCTCAAGGCGGTCAGCGCGCGGGAAAACGTGGCCGCGCGCGCGAAACGGAAACGGCAGTCGCTCGAAACCGCGGCTCGCGAGGCGCGTTACGCGTTCTTCGCGCGGGTGGCGCGGGCGGAAAAATGCCCGCGGCTTTTTCTGGCGCATCACGCAGACGACCAGGTGGAGACGCTGCTCTTCAATCTCTTCCGCGGCTCCGCCGCCGCCGGGCTCGCGGGGATGCGGGCGCTCACGACACGCACCGTCGGTGGCGTGACTTTGCAAATCGCCCGCCCGCTGCTCGGAATGTGGCGCGAGGAAATCGACGCCCACATTTCCCAACACCAACTCGTCTTTCGCGAAGACGCCTCGAACGCCGACCCGCGCCACACGCGCAACCGTCTGCGCCACGAAATCATCCCCGCGATCGAGCAGGCGTTTGGGCGCGACATCCGCCGCTCCGTCTGGCGCGCAGCGGAAATCCTCCGCGACGAGGACGACTTCCTCGCCAGCCAGCCCGCGCTGCACGATCTGCCCGAGCGTCTGGACACCACCGCGTTGCTCGGCCTGGCCGTCGCGCTGCAACGCCGGGTCATCCACGCCTGGCTGCGAGCGCGGGGCGTCAACGGTGTCGGCTTCGACGAGGTGGAAAGCGTGCGCGGCTTGCTCACCGGCCGCCGCGCAAAGGTCAACCTCCCCGGCGGCCTCCACGCCCGCCGCCGCGCGCGGCAGCTTTTTCTCGAAGGCCCGACAGCAGGTAAGCGCGTCTAGTGCGGACGGACGTTCCGGGGGAGCGCGCGCGCCCTCGCGTGCCGTCGGCGGCGCCCCGCCGCTGACCGTGGACCAGCCCCTGCAGCATCGCCGCCTGCTCCTCGGATGCGGACCCCGCGATGCCTGCGCCATCACGGTTTCCGGCGAGGGCGCCGGAAACAGCACGCGAGGGCGCGTGCGCTCCCCATTCGCCGTGGACCAGCGCGTCCAGTGTGAACGCTGGGCTTTGCCATTGATGCGCGCCTCCGCGCCTCGCTAAACTCCGCGCTTATGTTCGCCGCCCTGACCGACTTCCGTGTCCTCATTGTCGAAGTGCTCGCCGTTCCGGTGCTCTACGTTGGCACCATCGCGCTCGGGCGTTGGTTGAAGCGCCACGCCGGCGTCCAGCTCGGACTGCCCTACCATCTTTTCTGCATCGTCTTCGCGTTGTGGTTGCCGTTGGAAATTTTCGGCACGGAGTTTGCCAGTCGCCAAACCGTGATGCGCCTGGCCCGCGCGGCGAACGTGCTGCTCGGCGCGTTCTTCCTGCTGGCGCTGGTGAAGCGCTACTATTGGGAGCTGTGGTATGAGCGGAACCAAAAAGAAAAGGCCCCCAAGTTTCTCAGCCAGATCTCCGCGCTGGTCGTCATCATCGCCGCCGTTTTCATCATCATCGGCGGCGTTTATGGGCACAGCATCGAGGGCGTGGTTTTCGGCTCGACCGTGGTCGTCGGCATCGTCGGCTTTGCCATGCAGGACTTGCTTGGCAACATCATCGCTGGCATCGCGCTGGAGATTGGGAAGCCGTTCAAGCCGGGTGACTGGCTGAGGGTGGACGGGCAGCACGCGGAGGTCATCGAGGTGAACTGGCGCTCCACGCGGCTGCGCACGAATGACGACATCTACCTCGACATCCCGAACAAGACGGTCGTCGGCGCGACCATCACGAACCTCACCTACCCCACGCGCCAGCACGCCATCCGCCTGAGCGTGGGCTTTGATTACTCGGTATCGCCGAACTTCGTCAAAGACGTCATGGCCCGCGCCGCGGCGGAGGCTCCCGGGGTGCTCGTGACGCCGCCGCCCAAGGTTTATCTGAAAGACTTCGGCGACTCCGCGGTGATCTACGAAATCAAGTTCTGGCTCGATGACGAGGCCCGCTTCAATGACATCATCGATGCCATCCGCACGAACGTCTGGCATGCCGCGCAGCGCCACCGGATCGCTATTCCGTTCCCCATTCGCACGCTCCAGATCGACCGCACCAAAACCAGCCGCCCCGATGCGCTGGCCGCCGCCCGGGCCACGGTCCGCAAGCAGCCCTTCCTCCAACTCCTCGACGAAGCGCAGGTGGACCAACTCCTTTCCCACGCGCAAATGCTCCGCTTCGGCCGCGGGGAAAAGGTCATCCAGCAGGGCGCGGCGGGCGAGTCCATGTTCATCCTGCTCCACGGCGAGGCGGATGTGCTGATCGGCACCGGCGGCCAGAGCACGCGCGTGGCCACGCTGCGCGACGGCGATTACTGCGGGGAGATGTCGCTGCTCACCGGCGAGCCGCGCAGTGCCACGGTGGTGGCGCGGACGGACTGTGAAATGTGGGAGATCGCGAAGCCGGTGATCGCGGAATTTTTGCAGCACAACGAAGCGCTCGTCCAAAAACTCGGCGCGCTCCTCGCGCAGCGCCGGATGGAAACCGAGGGCATCCTCGCCTCGACCGCCGGGCAGGAGCACATCAGCACCAAGCAGAAGGAATACACCGCCGGGTTTCTGAAAAAGCTCTCGTCGTTCTTTGAGTTGTAGGACGGCGGGTTCCCAGATGGACCGCGGGCAGGTGGTTTCTCCCACCCGCCTACTCCGCCGCCAGCGTCTCCGGAGCGAGCGGCCGGTTGTGCGTCATGAGGTGGCGGATTTCCGGTGGGGTGAGGACGCGGTCGGCGAGGAAAAGTTCGTCGAGCGCACCGCGGAAATGACCGGTGGATTCAGAACCGGCGAGGTTGCGACCGATCCAGAGCGTATCGTGCGGCAGGCTGGAGATCGCCGGGCTGGCGGGCGACCCGTTGCGGGCGCGCTTCCCGTTGCGGCGGGCAGACAGGCCGTCGAGGCGGCCATCCACATACTGGCGGATTTGCACCGGGCCGTCGGTCTTCGGTTTCGGCGAAAAAACGACCGCGACGTGGTGCCAGCGTCCATCGCGGAGCGGCGCGCTGCCGACCAGCGAGTTGCGGCCGGCCACCGTCCGAAGCGCGCCGAGCGCGCCGTCGATCGGGTGCCGATTCCAGCCGATCGCGGAATCGCGCCCGTGAACCCCGGACCAGGCCAGCATCGTCCCGGCGTCGGGGAGCGGCGCGTCAGCGGGGACCTTGATCCAAAAGGCGATGGTGCGCGCAGTGCGCTGGCCGATGCCGGGGAAGGGGACTTGGGCAAAAATCCGTCCGTCGAGCTGCAAGGCGCGCTGCCAGCGCCCGGCGGTGCGGGTGCCGGCGGAAAGCGCTTCGCCGGCGGGTTCGAGCTGGGCGGTAAAATCGGCGTCCGCCAGCCCGATGGTTTGCGCGAGCGCCGGGCCGCTCTCCTCGTCGAAGGACCAATGCACGAAATTCGCCGGGCGGATGTAGCGGTCGAGCGCGAGCTTGCGGTTGAGCTTCGCCAGCTTCGCATCGCGATCTGGCACTTCGGAGCCGCCCGCCACGGTGAAGCGGCGCGCCTGTTTCTCCCGGAGCACCACGGAGCCGAGATTGTTTCCGGCGGCATCGCGTGCCGAGGTTTCGACCGCACCTTGCAGGACGAAGACCTCCGTCGCCCCGCTCTCGTCGACGACCATGCTGAACTCGGTACCGAGATCGACGACCTCGACGCTCGGGTTGGAAACGCGAAAGCCGATCGCCTCGGGCGGTACGCTGGCCTTGAGCGTGCCGCGATGCAGCACGGCGTCCCACGCGGAGCCGACGTCGAGCGAGGCCGGCCCTTCGAGCGTGAGCTGCGCGCCGCAGTCGAAGGTGATCTCCGCGAACCCGCTTTGCAGCTCGATCCGCTGGCCGCGCCGCAGCTCCGCGCCGGGCGTCAGCGCCACGCCCGCCCAGCGGCACTCGCGCGCGCCGGAGAGCCGCGCCACGGAGTCGTCGCTGCTCTCCTGCTCCGCGCTCGCGACCTCATTGGCCGCGTCCCTTTTCTCCGAGCCGCCGAGCCAGAAGGCCAGCGCCACGCACGCCGCCGCCGCGAGCGAACCCACCGCCCACGCCCACGCCGGGACGCGCACGATCCGCCGTGCGGGCCGGTCCGGAGCGTCGGCCTGCATCTCGCCGGCGTAGTCGAAAAGGCTCGCGGAGAGGGCCATCGCGCGGACGTAGAAACGGCGCGCGTCATCCGAAGCGGCGAGCATTTCCTCCAGCCGCGCGCGCTCCGGCCCGGTGATCGCGCCGTCGGCGAGCGCGTTGCAGAGCGCGTTGAGTTCGAGCAGTTCGTGGTCGGGCAGGCTCATGCGGCGCCCTCCAGCGAGAGTTGATTGGTCACGCAGTCGAGGAGCAGTTTACGCAGCCGGGCGAGCGCCTTGTAGGCGGCCACGAGCGAACGGCCGGAGCGCTGCGCGGCCTCCTCCACGCCGCTGCCCGGCTCGTAGCGCGTGAGCAGGAGTTCGCGGTCGCGCGGGTGGAGTTTTTGCAGGCACTTCGCCAGCGCCTCATGCCGCGCGCTCATCTCCGGCAGCAGTTCGGCGGCCGTTTCTGCGATGGCGTCCACGACCTCCTGGTTGAAGACGACCTTCGAGCGCGCGAATTTTTGCCGCGCCCGCCGCACCTCCCAGTAGGCGATCTGGCAGGCCCACGCGGCGAAATCCGTGCCCGGCCGGAACTGGTCAAATTTCTGGCAGATGACCACGCTCGTTTCCTGGAGGATGTCCTGCGCGTCGTGCCGGTCGGGGATGAGCGTGTAGATGTAGCCGAAGATCCGCCGCTGATGTTCGGTCATCAGCCGCATGAGCTGGCTGGCGCGGTCGGGCGGGATGTCGGCGTCGTTGGGCATGTCTCGGAAAAAAGCAACGCCGCGCGCCGGTGGGCGCGCGGCGTTGCCCGGAAAACGAACCTATTGGGCTTTGGCGGCTTCCGGAGCGACCGGAGCCGGCTCGGCGGCGTCTTTCTTGCCCTTCTTGCCTTTACCCTTCTTGCCTTCGCCTTTGCCTTTGCCTTTGCCTTTGCCTTTGCCCTTTTGGATCGCCGCGATTTCGTTGTCGTCGAGCGTGCCGTCGGCGTTCACGTCGAGCGCCTTGAGCGGACCCGTCTTGTCGGCCGCGAAAGCTTTGCGCACTTCGGCGGTTTCGTCGCCGTTGATCGCGCCGCTGCTGTCCTTATCATAGAGGTTGAGCGCGGCGGCACCGGCTGCCTTGACGGGATCCTTGGGTGCCTTGTTCTTGCCTTCCTTGCCTTTGGCAAAGGTGGAGGCCGGGAGACCGAGGGCGGCGAGCGCCACGGCGATGGTGAGGATGCGGGTTAGTTTCATTGTTGGATTTACGTTGGTTGGATGTGAGTTGAATCGAAGCTGGGCTTCGCGGGCTAAACCGCGCGGTGGCGGCGGATTGGGACAATGGAGCGGGGGAAAACTTCGGCGCAAGACTCCGGCTGGAGTGGTCAGAGTTACCCGCTCTGCCGCCACGTGTAGTCGAAGACCCCCTCGAACTCCGTGCGCTGGAGTCGCGCGAGCGCGGCCCCATTTTCCTCCGCGCCAAAACGCGCCCGCTCACATTCGCCGGTCAGGAGATAGGGATCCCAACCCGGCTGCCGCGCCATGTCGGCGGAAAACTCGCCCGCCGCCCGGTGCAGCGCCGGAAAGCACGGCAGCGCGCCCGCCCGGCGGAACCAGGAGCGGGCGTTTTCAAAATCGCCCTCGCGCCGGTGCATCATGCCGTGCCAGTAGGCGGCGAGATCGCCGGGGGCGTCCTGGAAAAAAGCGTGGGCCTCGTGGATGGCGTCGATCGCGTAGAGCAGGCCGCCGCGGACCAGCGCGAACTTTTCCGGCTGGCCGCCAGCCCGACCACCGCTCAGCACCACGTCATCCGCCTCGCGGATGCGGATGAGCAGGTCGTAGCTCAGCGGCTCGGTTGGGGTGAGCTTTTCGAGCAGTCCGGCGTGGAGAAAAATGCGGTCGATGAAGTCGGAGTAGGTCTTCATGGGGCGGGAGGCTGTCTGGACGGTGCGGCGGGGACAACTAATTTCCCCCGCTGGCAGGAGGACTGCTTCCTTCAGAGGGTTATGAAGACGAAAATTCTCTGCGCGGTTCTTCTTCCGGCGGTCGCGGTCGGTGGATTTTGCCTTTCCCCGGGAAAGGCCCGGCTGTCCCTGCCGGCACCGTCGCTGAAGGAGGCCGCGCTGGTCGCGCTCGCGGTGGCGGCGTCCACGGCCCGTCATGAAAGTGGCACTCCGGTGGCCGCGATCGCGTCCCCGACCTTGGATTTGGCGGACGGTTTGCGGCAGGGCGTCCTCAAAGCCGAGATCAGCGGGAACGGTCGCGAAGCCGCCCGCGCGCGCATTTCCAACCCCGGCGACATCGTCCGCAACGTGCGGGTGACGGCGGGCCAGATCCTCCTCAATGACCGCACGGCCGTGATCGTGGTGCGTCCCGGCCTGCTGGCGCTGGCTCCGGGGACAACGGGCGAACTGTCCCTCCAAACGGCCGCGCTCCGCTCCAGCAACAAGATCGCCGAGGCCGCCTACCGCATCACGCTGAACCCCACGCCGCAACTCGACCCGCTGCTCAGCTACATCCAGGATCATCCCGACTTCACACCCGGCGCGATCCAGACTGCGGTGCTCGCGATCACGGAAAATCTGCCGCTCAGCGCCGTCGCCAAGTTCAGCTCCGTCGGCGGACAGTTGCGCAGCCGCTTTGACACCACCGCTTTTCGCGCCGAGACCGCCGAGGTCGTCGCCGCGCTGCTCGCCCTGCGCGAGACCGGGCGCAAGGACGCTGAGGTCGCGATGAGCATCGACCCGCAGCTCAAGATCGAGGCCATGATCGACCCGCAGGCGCGCCCCGTGGCGATGCGTTACTACGGCCTCACCGCCGAGACCGACTGGGAGTATTGGAAAAACGAACTCGCCAGCGGCGCTGTCGCCACCCGGCACTACGCCCTCTACGGCATCGCCCGCTATTACCCGGATGTCGCGCTCAACATGCTGCCCAAGTGGGCGCGCGAAGTCCGCACCAGCTCGATCCTGCGCCTCTCCGCGATCCAGGCCCTCGCCGATACCCAGCGCGCCGAAGCGCTCACCATCCTGCGCCAGCTCGCCGACGACCTCGGCCGCTACACCGAGCTGGGCCGCGCCGCCACCAGCACCGCGCAGCATCTCGACGCGCACCTCGCGAAAGCCGTGGGCCGCCAGACCGCGGCGATCTCCCTCGGCACGGCCACGCCGGGGGCGTTCTAGCTCGCCCCCGTCATTTGACGCCCCCGGTGCGGCCCGCTAGTCTGCGCGCCGCATGTCCCTGAAGCTTTACGTCAAAATCTGGTGTCCGTGGTGCGTCCGCGCGCAGCAGTGGCTGGACGCGCGCGGCTTTCGCTATGAGCTGATCGACGTGGAGAAAAGCCGCGCCGATTACGACGAAATGATCCGCCTCTCCGGCCAGTCGCGCACGCCCACCCTCGTCACTGGCAGTGGCGCTTTGCTCGCGGACTTCGGGCCGGAGGACTTGGAAGGCTTCCTCGCAGAGAACAGCATCGCCCCGTGACCGCCGCGCCCGCTTTCCTCCTCGCCGGCGCGGACCTCGATCTGGCGAAATGGAGCCTCGGCTCCCAGATTTTGATCGTCCTCGGGACCATCGCGTTGAGCATGGGCCTGCGGACGATGGCGCATCCGGCGCTGCGAAAAATCGGCGCGCTCGGGGTCTTGGCGACCTCATTTTTCATTGGCTGGCTCTTCACCGGGTTTTGGCAGGCGGGCGTGGTGTGTGCGTCGAGCTGGCTACTCCTGCCGTGGCTGGAAATCCTCACGCGGGTCCGCAAGCTCACGCTCCCGCTGGAGAAAAATCTCCGTCACAAAACGCCTCCCCAGGCCGACGCCTTCCCCGCGCTGGAGGAGATCACGGAGGAGGTCGAGGGCGAGGGCTTCGAGCACGTGGATGACGTGGGCTGGGACTGGAAAAACTACGCCCAGTTCTTCCGCCTTTTTTACAAGAGCGCAGAGCGCGCCCAGGCCGCGATTTGCCTGATCGACCAGCACAACGTCGCCTTTTACTACCTCAGCATCTCCTCCCGCGCGCAGGACGGCACGATCTGGACGACGTGGAACTACCCCTTTAGCTACAGCCTGAAACTCGTGCCCCAATGGCGCGTCAACCGGCTGCGGGGCGATGTGACTTTTTTCGAGATGTATGAAAGCCACCGCCACTTTCTGCACATGAACCGCGTGGCGCTGGCCGATCTCGCGGACCTCGATCCCGACGCCATCCAGCTCGATATCCAAAAGGATCTCCGCGCCCAGATCGCCCACAATATCGCCAGCGGCATCCTCAAGCAGGACGCCGCGGGGGCCGTCCGCTACTCCTGGCGCGGGATGTTTTTCATCTGGATGCAATTCCTGCGCGACCTCGTGCGGCTGTCGTAAGGGGCCGGCGCTGCTGGCC
>CAYQBV010000094.1:0-13740 GCA_964415705.1 uncultured Chthoniobacter sp.
GCCGTGGGCTTCGTCTGGACGATCAATCCGGAGTGGACCGTCCTGGCCATCCCACCGCGCCCGCGCATCATCTACAGCCCCACACCCACGCTCGATCTCTGGGCCGGCGGCGAAATCGTGGGCGGGACCTTCCGCGTGGACGGTGACACCGGACGCGGGGAGAACCTGCAAAATGCCATCATCACCTACAAAGACCTCCGCGCCGGAGCGGGCGTGACTTTCCGTGGGTGGAAACCCGCGATCATCGAACTTGGAGCCGGTTACTCCTTGAACCGCAAATTCGATTATTACCGCGCGGAGAAAGGCTACGCGATCGACGAAAGCGCACCCTACGTGCAACTCAAAGTCGGCCTGGCTTTCTAAGCCCAGCGCGGAAGCACGCCAAGGCAGGCGTTGCCATCCAGGGCGGGCATGGCTTCCGCGCGGGGCAGTGGGTGCCGCGCCAAACGGGCGGGTACTTTGGACTAAAGTCCAAGCTACTTAGCGCCGCCCATTCGATCCGCGTCCACTTGCAACCCCCGCGCGCAAACCTATCCTCTCCCGCATCACGCCCGGCCGCATGAAACCATCCACCTTCCTCTCCCTCTACGAGAAACTCGAAAAACTCGTGCACCGGCTGCCGGACTCGCTCCAGCAGCCGATCCTGCGGGAGATCACGCCGATCAAAACCATCTTCCTCCTCCAGCGCGCGCCGCGGCTGGTGCTCCTCGGGCCGGCCGGCGCGGGCAAGGTGGAGCTGCTGCGGGCGCTCTTCGGCGCGGAAGTCGTGCGGGCCGGTGAGGAAAATCTCGGCGATGGCACCTGGCAGACCTTTGGCGAAAAAAGCCGCGGCACCCTGCAACTGCTCGACGCCCGCCGCCCCGCCTCGCTGAACATGCTCCGCGCCGCGCTCGCCGCGGAAGCGCCGGACCTTTTCATCTTCCTCCGTCCGGCGCTGGCGATCGACGACGACCTCGCCGCCGACCTCGCCCACGCCGCGGAAATCCTCGCGTGCGCCGAGCAGCGCGGCGGTGCGCGCGCGAAACTGCTCGGCGTGCTCCTCCCCGGCGCGGCCGTTGAAACGGAGCGCGCGCGGCAGGAACTCCACGCCTGCCTGCACACCAGCGGCGAACTCAGCGACCGCATGGTGGGCACGCTCGCGCTGCACCCCGGCAGCGAGTGCGAGCGGCTGGCGGAGCTGGTCGCCATCGAGCTGCCCGGCGAGGCGCAGCTCGAAATGGCGCGACTGTCCGGCAACCGCGCGCTGCAAAAGCAGATCGCGCACGTCGTCATCAAATCCGTGACCGCCATCTCCGCCGCCATTGGTGCGCAGCCCATCCCGCTGGCGGACTTCCCGATTCTCATGTCGCTCCAGGCCACGATGGTCGCGAGCATCATGCACATCAGCGGACGCGAGATGAGCGCGAAACTCGCGGGTGAATTCATCGCCGCGCTCGGCGCGAACATCGGCGCCGGGCTCATCCTCCGCGAAGGCGCACGTGCCGTGGCGAAACTCGTCCCCGTGTGGGGCAACGCCGTCTCGGGTGCCGTCGCCGCCGGCGGCACCTATGCCATGGGCCGCGCGGCGGCGGCGTATTTCATCGAGGGCCTGTCGCTCGCGGACGCACGCGGGGTTTTCCGCCGGAGGCGAAAGGACGCGCCGCTGCTGAAAGGCTGACGCGGCGGGCGCGACGCAGTCGCCAAAAAAGCGCCGCCCGCCTTCGCCCGCCGGGAACGCCGCTCAGGATGACTGCTTATTTTCCACCCGCTCCGCCGCCCTGCGGGCTTCCCATTCCTTGCCCGCCCGCGTATGCCCTGCGGCATGGAAACTTCCCATCCCCTTTACGTCCTCATCCTCGCGGGTGGCAGCGGCGAGCGCTTTTGGCCGCTGAGCCGCAAGTCCCGCCCGAAACAATTGCTCGCGCTTTTCTCCAAAGAGACGCTGCTCGAAGCCACCATCCGCCGGCTCGACGGCCTGGTGCCGCCGGAGCAAATCCTCATCCTCACGAACGCCGATCAGGAAGCCGGAGTGCGCGCCCTGTGTCCGCAGTTGCCGCGTGAAAACATCGTCGCCGAGCCGGCGAAACGCGACACCGCGGCGGCCATCGCGCTCGGCGTGGGCTGGATCGCGCGCCGCGCGCCGCAGGCCACGATGATCGTGCTGCCCGCCGATCATCTCATCAAGGACAGCGCGGCGTTTCAACGGACGCTGCGCACGGCGGCGGCGGCGGCGCAGGAGACCGGCGAGCTGGTGACCATCGGCATCCAGCCGACGTGGGGCTGTCCCGGTTTCGGCTACATCGAGCAGGGTCCGGCGTGCCCGTTGGCGAGCGCCGAGCCAGGCAGCCCGGCGGTGTTTGAGGTCACGCGGTTCCGCGAAAAGCCGAACGCCGAACTGGCCGAGCAGTTTTTCCAGCAGGGAAATTTCCGCTGGAACGCGGGCATGTTCATCTGGTCCATCCCGGCGATCCTCGCGGCGTTCAACCGGCACGCGCCGCCGCTCAGTGAGTTTGTCGGGCGGCTGCACGCGGGCGAGGACCTCGCGAAGCTGCTGGCCACGGCGTTTCCCGCGCTGCCGAAAATCTCCATCGACTACGCGGTCATGGAAAAGACCGAGCGCGTGCTCGTGGTCGAGGCGGCCTTCGACTGGGACGACGTGGGAAGCTGGACGGCGGTCGCCAAGTATCTGGCCGCCGACGAGGCCGGGAATCAAACCAACTGCCCCGTGCAGGCGCTCGACGCGGCGAACAACATCGTCTTCACCGACCAGCCGCGGACCATCGCGCTGCTCGGCGTGAGCGACCTCATCGTCGTGCAAACCGCCGACGCGCTCCTCGTGTGCAGCCGCCACGAGGCGGAGAAGATCAAGCAGATCGTCGCGCGCGTGCCGCCGGAATTGCAGTAGGGGGAAAGACGGAATTACGGAATGATTCAGAATCGCTCTCCCCTCCCCAATTCCGTTTTTACTCCCCAAATGCCCCTCGAATGAAACGCTCTCTCGGCATTGACCACGGCGACGCCCGCATCGGGTTGGCGATTGCCGACGACCTCGGGATGCTGGCGCACCCGCTGGAGACGATCCATGTGCGGGAAGTCGCCGATCCCGTGGCGCGCATCGCCGCGATCGTCGCGCGGGATAGGATCGAGATCATCGTCCTCGGGATACCGCGCAACATGAACGGCACCTACGGCCCGGCGGCGGAAAAGGTGCGGGCGTTCGCCGAGACCCTGCGCGCCTCGGCCGGCTGCGAAGTGAAGCTCTGGGACGAACGCCTCACCTCCGTGGCCGCGCAACGCGCACTCCACGAGGCCGGGCGCAATGTGCAGCAGAGCCGCGCGGTCATCGACCAGGTCGCCGCGCAAATGATCCTGCAAGGCTGGCTGGATGCGCAGGCGATGCTGGGATGAGCGAGTTCCTGCGGCTCAAACTCCTCCTCGCTTACGACGGCCGGCCGTTTCGCGGGTGGCAGAGCCAGGCGGGCGGCGACGGCGTACAGGACCGGGTGGAGCAGGCCTTCGTGCGGGTCGGCGGGGAGCGCGTGGTGGTGCATGGGTCGGGGCGAACGGATGCCGGCGTGCATGCGCTCGGGCAGGTGGCGCACGCGGATGTGCCGCGCGCTTTTCTCCCGCCGGCGAAGTGGCACGCCGCGCTGAACGCGAACCTGCCGCCGGAAATCCGCGTGCTCCGCTGCACACGGGCCGCTGCGGATTTTCACGCGCGCTTTCAGGCGCGCGGGAAGACGTATCTTTACCGCATCCACGTCGGCCCGATTTTTCCCCCGCTGGAAATCGGGCGCGCCTGGCATGTGCCGGGCCCGCTCGATCTCGCCGTGCTCCGCGCATGCGCACGGAAGCTCACCGGCACGCACGACTTCGCCGGCTTCGCCGCCAACCGCGGTCATCCGCCCACAAGCACGATCCGCACGCTCCGCGAAATCCACCTCACCACGCGAGGTCCCCTGCTCACCCTCCGCTTCACCGGCGACGGCTTCCTTTACAAAATGGTGCGCCTCCTCACCGGCACGCTCGTCCGCTGCGCCGCCGGGCGGATGGAGTCCGGTCAGCTCGACAAATTCCTCACCGGCGGCGGCCAGCCCAAGACCCATTTCCAAGCTCCCGCCGACGGCCTCTACCTCGCCCGCGTGCTCTACTAAACCAACCGGAACCGCGCCACGTCCTGCGAATCCACCACGCCGACCGGGACATCGGCCGCGTCCACGACCACGAGATCGTCGATGCGGTGAGTTTCGAGGATGTGCAGGACTTCGGCGGCGAGTTGATCGCCACGGATGGTGATCGGGTTGCGCGTCATGAATTCGCCAACTTCATTCTCCAGCAAACCGGGGTGCGTCTGAAAGTGCCGTCCGAAATCGCCGTGCGTGAAGATGCCGAGCAGCCGCCCGCCGCCATCCACCACCTCCGCAGCTCCGGCGCGCGCCTTGGCCATGGCGTGCAGCACCTCGCGAACGGTGGCCGTCGGCGTGACGACCGCCATCTGGTCCGCGCCGCGCATGATCTGGTGAACCTTCAAAAGCAACGTCCGACCGAGCCGTCCGCCGGGATGGTAGCGCGCAAAGTCCTCTTTTTTGAAACCGCGCGCTTCGAGCAGAACCATCGCCAGCGCGTCGCCGAGCACCATCATGACGGTCGTACTCGAAGTCGGCGCGAGGTTCAGTGGGCAGGCTTCCTGCCCCACGCTGACGTCGAGATGGACGTGAGAGTTTTGGGCGAGAAAGGACTTCTCGTTGCCGGTCATGGCGATGATCCGCACCGGGAAGCGCTGGAGCGCGGGCAGGATGTTGATGAGTTCGTCCGTCTCCCCGCTGTAGCTGAGCGCCAGGATCACATCGCCGTCGGCGACTACGCCGAGATCGCCGTGCACGGCATTGAGCGAGTTCATTACGACCGCCGGAGATCCTGTGCTGGTCAGGGTTGCGGCGATCTTGTCGCCCACATGCCCGGACTTTCCCACACCCACGACCACGACCTTGCCGCGGTTCTCCACACACGCGCGGATGGTTTCCACGGCCTGGATAAAGGAGTCGTCGAGGCGAACCATGAGACGCTGCACTTCGGCGATTTCGAGGCCGATGACCCGGCGGGCTTTTTCGAGGTGATCCATACCGGCGGAGGCTAGCCCGGCGGAGCCGCCCGGCGACAGGCGAATTTCACATCCGCCCGTCTTCCTCCTGCAGTTTGAAGTCCAGCAGCAGCGCGCAGAGCCGCTCAATCGCCGCCACCTCATCCGGGCCGACCGCTTCGAGCGTGATCCGCGAGCCGTGGTCGAGATTCGCGCTGAGCACTTCCATGATGCTCGCCGCACTGAAAGTCCCCTCCCCCTTCCGAATCGTGATCTCCGACGTAAACTCATGCACCGCGCGCACGAATTCCGCCGCGGGCCGCGCGTGCAATCCCATCCGGTTGACGATTTCGACTTCTCTCCGCATCACGGCGCGAACATAGATGCCGTCGCACCCGTGACAAGCCCCGCCACTTCCCACACGCCCGTCGCCGCGCAATACGTCGTCACCTTCCTCAAGCCCGAGATGCTCCACATCTACCGGCAGATCACGGCGCTGCGCGCGTTCCGACCCGTCGTCTTTTGCCAGAAGCGCGAGCATGCGGCGGAGTTTCCCTTCGGGGAAATCGTGGTCCTGCCCAAGCCGCGGACGCACCCGCTCCGGCGCTTCGTGCAGAAGCAACTGCTCGACCGCCCGATCACCATCTACCGTTCCGAGGCGCGGCGCATCCTCGCGGCGCTGGAGCAAAGCCGCGCGCGCCTGCTCCACGTTTACTTTGGGCACATCGGCGTGCATCTGCTGCCGCTGCTCGAGATTTGTCCGCTGCCGGTGATCGTCAGCTTCCACGGAGCCGACGCGCAGATCGACCTGCACAAGCCCGCGCACCTCGCCCGCACCCGCCGCATGCTGGAGTGCGCCACGCTGCTGCTGGTGCGCTCCCAGTCCCTCGCGGACCGGCTCGTCGCGCTTGGCGCGGCGCGGGAGAAAATCCGACTCCATCGCACCGGCATCCCGCTCGACGAAATCCCGTTCGCGCAACGGACGGCACCCGCCGACGGCGCGTGGCACTGCGTCCAGGCCGGGCGGCTCATCGCGAAAAAGGGCATCGCCACCACGCTGCGCGCCTTCGCGGAATTCGCCCGCGAGTTTCCGCACGCCACTCTCACCATTGCCGGCGAAGGCCCGCAGTTGACCGAGTTGCAGGCGCTCGCCGCCGCGCTCGCTCTCGGCGGGCGGGTGAGTTTCACCGGCTTTCTCTCGCAAGAAAAACTGCGCGCCCTCTGCGCCACCGCGCACCTTTTCCTCCACCCGAGCGAACTCGGCCCCGACGGCAACCAGGAGGGCGTCCCCAACGCCATGCTCGAAGCCATGGCCGGCGGACTGCCCGTCGTGGCCACGCGGCACGGCGGCATTCCCGAGGCCGTCGAACACGGCGTCAGCGGCCTCCTCACCGCCGAGCGCGACGCCCCCGCCCTCGCGCAATCCCTTTCCGCGCTGGCCCGCGATCCCGCCCGCTACGCCGCGATGAGCGCCGCCGCATCCGCCCGTGTAGCCGCGGAATTCTCACTCAGCACGCAGGCCCGCGTGCTCGAGGCGATCTATCGCGAGGTCGCGCCGGCTACTTGAGCGGCTCCTCCGGCCACGTCACGAGCAACACGCCCTACGCGGTCGCCAAATCCTCCTCCGAGCGGTGCCGGAACTCCGCATGCACCGACTGCCGCATCCGCGCGAAAGCGTCGGGGATGGGCTGCGCCATGAGGATCTCGACGCGCAACCCCGCCCGCTCGAATGCCGCGCGGTGATCGCCCAGCCGCCAGCGCGGCAGGTCGCCCGGATTCAGCCACCGATTCCATGTCGCGCACGACCATTGCAGAAAGTGGTACGGGTAGCGAAAAAAGTGATCCCGGTAGTCCACGACATGCAGCATGAAACCTCCGGGGGCCAGCACCCGCGCCATCTCCCCCGCGAACAAGTCCGGATCGGCCACATGCTCGAGCACCGAGTTTGAGAGCACGCAATCCACGCTGCCCGTCTCCAGCGATGCGGCCTCCCCGATGCGCCGGACGCGCTCCGCAAGCTGCTCCGCGCTTTGCCCGGCGCGCACCGCGGCCCGCAGTTGCGCGGCATCGCGCTCTGCCGCGAGTGCCACGTACGGCTCCAGCGCGATGACGGCACGCGCCCCGAGCGCCGCGAGTTCGTAGCATGAGCCATTCGTCGCACCCACGCCGGCCTCCAGAACGGTCAACCCGCCGGGCCAACCGGGCCGGCGGCCACCGAGATAGTTGCTATACAGCCCGACGACTCCCGCACCATTCGACGCCCCGAAGTTTCCATCGAGAAACGGCAGCCATCTCCGCAGCCCCGGCGGCACTGTGGTGGGAATGCAGCGGCGCCCGAGCCGGGCCGCGACGTAGATGCAGTTCGAGAGAAAGTCGGACACAGGTGGAAAATTACGGGGCCGCCGAAGTGGCGGTGGGATTTTGCGGGTACTCCGCCGAAATCCGCCGCGGCTGGCGCTTTCCCTCCGGTGCTGCGGGAGGCGGCGGCACCGCGTCGAGCTTCTTGTCGATGCCTTCATTGCCCTGGCCGCGCAGCTTTTCCAAAAGCTCCGGCGTGAGCAGAGTGCGCGGGAGTTTCCGCGTGGCGATCGCGTCGAGCAGCGCGAGACCGTGGGTCGGGCGGGAAGCGAGCGCGCTGTAAAGCAATCCGCGCTGCGGCTCGGGCAGCGCCTTGGCTTGGGCAAAGAGCGTGGCCGTGTCGGCCGGATCATCAAGGCTGGTGAGGACGAGCGCCGCCGGGAACCGCATCACGGGGTCCGCGAGCAGTTCGGTGCAGATTTCGCGCACGCGGGGCGCTTTCGTCTCCATGAGCTGCTGGAGCGCGTCGCGACGTTCGTCGGGGAGCATCAGGGGATCGAGGACAGTGCGGCGCGCATCAACAAGTTGGCGACCCGCGAGAAAGAGTTTGTCGAGGGCGGCCTGCGGCTCGGTGAGCTTGGGGTCGGCGAGTTCGGCGAGTTTGCCGGTGAACTGTTCCCACGTCACCGGCAGCGGCGCGGACGCGGTTTTTTTCAGGCCGTCGGCGAGGCCGAGGAGGATGGCGCTTTGCACCTCGGGCGTGTTCGCGAGGGCGCCGCCGAGGAGGACATCCACGGCCAGCGGCTCGTCCTCGATGCGCTCCGCGAGGCGGCGCGCGATGCAGCGGGCGGTGAGCGGGATTTTCGTGCGTCCGCCGAGCGTGGCGAGAAGACCGGGAGCGGAATCGCCGAGCGGGATGAGGCCGTACCAGAGCAGCAGCGGGAGATTGTGATCGGAGGCGTCTGCGGCGTGCTGGAGGAGCGGACGCGCGAGGTCGGCGCGGGCCTCGGCGGGGAAACGCTGGAGCGCAGAGGCGAGCGCGAGGCGCACGGCGGGCGATGGGTCCTTCTCGGCAAGGCGGAGGAAGTCGGCGGGCACGGTTTTCAGCGCGCGGGTGTCTTCGGTGAGAAAGCGGACGGCCCAGATGCGGAGGTGCTCGTCAGGATGCGCGAGGGCTTTGCGCAGAAAAGCGTCGCTCGCCGCGCCGATGGCGCGGAGCGCCCAGAGCGTGCGGAGCTGGTATCGCACGTCGCTCTCCTTTTCCCACACTGCGAGGAGGGCTTTGCGCGCGTCCTGCATTTTTCCGCCCATGGCAGCGCGCTCCTGGAGGAGCCGGCGCGACTGGCGCACGAGCCATTCGTTGGGTGCGAGTTGGAGCTGGACGAGTTCAATGTTACTCAGCTTCCCGAGGTCGGCGGGCACCATCGCCGGCTCACCGGCGCTGATTTTGTAAATCCGTCCACTCGTCCGGTGGACGCCTTCGTTCTCGTGACATTCGCCGGTGTCGCTCCAGTCGGACATGAAGACGCCGCCGTCCGGCGCGGCGAGGAGATCGACCCCGCGGAACCACGGGTCGCCGACGGCAAGGAAATCCGCGCCGTGTTTGGCCACATAGCCGCTGCCGGCGCGCTCGAGGTTCTCCATGTTGATGCGGCGGCCGTAGAAATTGATCGTGAAAAGTCGGTTGCGATATTCCTCCGGCCAGGTGCCGCCCTGGTAGATCAGGCAGCCCTCGTGCGCATGCCCGCCGCCGAGGGCGTTCGCCGCTTCATTCATCCGGCCCGCCTTGTTCCATTTCCCGCTGGCGTCCCAATGATAGTGATCGGCGTGCTGCTCGATCAGGCCGTAGGTGTGCGGCGCGAGTTCTTCACCGTACATGCGCTGGTAGTGCGCGCCGGGGATCAGGTGCCACAGGTGTCCGATGACGGTGTTCGTGAAAAACGCCTCGCCGTGCCGGTCCCAATCCAGGCCCCACGGGTTGGTGGTGCCGGTGGCGACGACCTCGAAAAGTTTCCGCGTGGGATGAAAGCGCCAGATCGCGCAATTCATGGCGACGCGCTTGTCCGCAGGCGTGCCGGGTTTGCCGACACGCGACGTGGCTTGGATGCCGTGGCGTCCGTAGAGCCAGCCGTCCGGTCCCCAGCGGAGGCCGTTCACGAGGTTGTGCCGCACGGGGCCGGAGTCGAAGCCGTCGAGCAGCACGACCGGTTTGCCGTCCGGGATGTCGTCGCCGTTTTTGTCCGGGAAAAAAAGAAGCTGCGGCGCGGCCAGCACCCACACGCCGCCAAAGCCGACCTCCACGCTGGAGAGCCGCTGCACTTGATCCGAGAAGACCGTGCGCTTCTCCGCGCGGCCGTCGTGGTCCGCGTCTTCGAGGATGATGACGCGGTCGCGCTGCCGCAGATCGAAGCCGACCTTGGCCTCGCCATACGTGTAATTTTCCGCGACCCACAGCCGCCCGCGCGCATCGGTGGCCATGGCGATGGGCTGCTGCACCTCCGGCTCGCTGGCGAAAAGAGCCACCTTGAAACCGGGAGGCGCTTTGATCGAGGCGAGGGCCTCCGCCGCGGGCATCGGTTCGCCCTTCTGGGTGTTCAGCGGCGCGGGAAAATCGGCGGCCTGAGCCACCGCGAGCATGGCGCAAAACAACGCGAGACTCGCGGCGCGCGCCGTCCGAACGGCGCGGGCAAAAGGGCAGGCAAATGGATTCGTCATGGGCGCGCCGTGGTTAGCTGAGCACACCGGGCAAGTCGAGCGGCAACAGGGGAACATCCGGAGCGCGCCGCCCAAAAATCAGCAGCCGTCGGCTGCGCTGGATTCCGTTTCACCGCGCCTCCAAAAATCTCCGGCGGACTACGCCAGAACGGCCGCGATCGCCTGACCTTTCCCGTCTTTGGTGACATAGAAAGGCCGCTCCTCAGTGACGTAGCTGTGGTCGGCGGGGATGCCGAGCGCGCGGTAGATGGTGGCGTGGATGTCGGGCAGGCCGACGGGATTTTCCACGGGCAGCATCGGGTGGCGGTCGGCGGTTTTGCCAAAGACGGTGCCGCCGCGGATGGCTCCGCCAAACAAGGCCACCGTGTGGTTGGTGCTGAAGTGTCCGTGCAGGCCGTACTGCTTTTCGTTGGCGATCACGAGCCCGGTGCCATCGTGATCCTCGCTGGAGCCGATGGCTTCGGTGCCAGCCTTGCCGTCGATCTGCCGGTCGGGATCGGTGGCGATGGTGCGGCCAAACTCGGACTCAATGATGACGAGGGTGCGGTCGAGCAGTCCGCGTTGTTTCAGGTCGCGGAGGAGCTGCGCGATGGGGCCGTCGATCTGTTTTTTCATCTCCACCATCCGGGCCGCGCCGTCCTCGTGCATGTCGAAGCCCTTGAATGGCCCGTATTGCAGCTCGACCTGGACGAAGCGCGCTCCGCTTTCCACGAGACGCCGGGCGAGTAGCAGACCGTGGCCGAAGCGCGTGTAGTAGTCGTAGCTCTTGTCGCGCAGCGCGGCGCTGGCCACGCGCGGCTCGTAGGCTTTTAGCGTTTCCGCCGATTCCTCCTGCGCGAAAGCGAAGGCTTTCTTTACCGGCGAATCCATCATCCGGCGGGCGTCGGCGATCACTTTGAGGTAATGCGCGGCGGCGTCATCCTGCCCGGCGGCGCGGGAAAGCCCGGAGAGATAGGCGAGGCGGCGGTCGAGCCGGTCGCGACCCACGGACGCCAGCGCGTTGAGCGTTTCGAGACCTTGCGATGGATCGGTCACGCGGAAGGGCGCGGAGGCGGTGCCGTAGAACCCGGGGCCGGTGAATTCGGCGGCCTTCTGTTTGTCCACGTTGCTGCCCGGATTGGCATCGGCTCCGATGTAAATGTAGGGCGGCACATTCGGATCGCGCGGACCGAGCGACCGCGCCACGACAGAACCGATGCTCGGCGGCTTCAGGCCCACCGGTTCGAGGTAGCCGGTCATCGCGTAAAACTGCGCCTTCACATGCGACGCCCCGAACCGGGCGCTCGTCTGCAACGAGCGGATGAGCGCTCCGTGATCCATGAAGGCGGCGATCTGCTCCATCCCCTCGCCCAGCGAAATGGGATCAACGACCGTGCGGATGGTGCGGCAGGTGGAAAGCAGGGCGCTGCCTTTCATGCCGGGCGTGAAAGGCGTGTGGGCCTTCGGGTCCCACGTGTCCTGCTGCGCCACCCCGCCCGGCAGGTAGATCATGATCACCGCGTCGGCGCGGCCTTTGAAAGTCTTGGCCCCGTCAGCGGCGAACCCGTATCGGCTGCCGAGCGTCAGCCCCGCCGCGAGCTTGGCACCGCTTTGAAGAAACTCCCGGCGGGTGAAAGAAGAGGTCTTCAATATCCCAATTCAGTTCACGTATTGAAAAGCCGGGCTGGTGACGATGGCCCACAGCATGTCGGTCACGGCTTCGCGCAGCGGCAGCTTTCCCTCCGCCATCGAGTCGCGGAGAAAGGTGCGGCCCAGATCGAGTTCGTGATCCGTCGGCTTGCGCTGCAACGCGGCGAGATAGAGCAGCTCCACGATTTGCCCCGGCCCGGGCGTTTGGCCGAGCGTGGCGAGCAGGACATCGGGGTTGAGCAGCGCGTTGTAGCGTGCGCCGTTGAGCAGCTCCAGTGCTTGCACGACCGCCACTTCACCCGATCGCGCCGTGCTCACCTCCGAACGGATATCCGGCCGGCCCAGCGCGTGATTGAGCGGATCGGGCACACCTTCGTGGGTGCGGTAAAGCCGCTGTTTGTCCTCCAGCTTTTGTTTCGTCACCACCGCGATGCTGTCGAGCAACTGCTCCGCCGTGAGCCGCCGCTGAGTCGGCGAGCGAAAGAAGCGCCGCGCCGCGCGCGGCTGCAGCGCATCCGGCTGATCTTCGACCGCGGCATCGTGGCGGAGCTGATAGGTCCGGCTGTTGAGGATCAGGCGCATCGTCCACTTCACATCGTAGTCGTGCCGCATGAAATCATCCGCGAGCCAGTCGAGCAGCGCGGGATGACTGGCCGGGGTATCGAGCCGGAAATCATCGGCCGGCTCAAACAGCCCGAGCCCGAGGAAACGCTTCCACATCCGGTTCATGAGCGTTTTCGCGAAGCGCGGATTCGCCGGATCGGTCAGCAGCAGCGCGGCGAGATGCTGCCGGCCATACACATCGGATGGCGCTTGGGTGGGCATTCCCGGCTGCTCGAACGGCGACGCCGCCGACACCAAAACGCCCGACCGCTTCTCGCAGCGGATCTTTTCGAGATCCGTCCCGCTGAACAAACCCGCAAACGCCAGGAAGCGCTTCTGCGACCATTCGTCGTTCTCGAAATGATCGTGGCAGCTCGCGCATTTCAAGCCCGTGCCGAGGAAAACCTGACCGACATCCGCGGCCGTTTGCAGCACTTCCTTGTGCTCCGTGTCGCGCAGAAAGCTGACCTTGTAACGCACGCCGAGGATGTCCACATGCCCCGGCTTTTTGAAACCCGGCATCGTCGGATCGAGCAGTTCCGCCACGAAGACATCGTAAGGTTTGTTCTGCGCAAAACTCGCGTGGACCCACGGCAGATGATCGCCCCGGCTGATCACACCGCCGAAGGTCGGCGCGACATTGCTGGCCAGCGCATCGAGCCAGAACGGCGTCCAATGCGCCGCGTAGTCGGTGGAACGCGCGAGCAATTCATCCACGAGCCGGGCGCGTTTGCCCGGCAGGGCATCGTCGAGAAAACGCTGCGCCTCGGCGAGCGTCGGGGAGGTGCCGATGACGTCGAGATAGACACGGCGGAGAAACGTGGAGTCGTCGCACAGTGCCGGGTCCGCTGCGTCGGGCGGCAGCTTCCTCTCCCGCCAGCGAGCCACGATGAAACGGTCGAGGTCATTGAAAACCGTTCCCTCCACCGTCGGCGGTGCCGCCGGTTTCTCCACCAGCGCCAACCGGGCCGCGCGCCGGTTCACGAGCCGCTCCTGACTGTTGCCCCCCTCGCCGCCCATGAACGTGGCAACCGCGCGCGCCGCGTCATTATCCACATCCGCCGCCCCGACCGCAGCGGCACCAAGCGCAGCAACCAAGATGAGGAGAGAGGCGAGGCGGATTTTCATTTCCCGATTTGGCGCAAGCCGGTCGCAGTCATCGGCGTCGCAATGGCAAAAATCAAGGAGCCGCTCGCCTTGCGCGCCTTCACTTCGCCGGCATGAGTTCGGGGACGGTCCAGAGGGTGGTGCGGTCTTTGTGTTTTTCGCGGAGGGTGCGGACTTCTTCGGGGGTGACGGCGTCGGCCTGGTTGCCGAAGTTGGCGCGGATGTAGGTGAGGACGTCGGCGGTTTTTTGGTCGTCGAGTCCGCTGGGCGGCATGGGGATGGGGTTGCCGGTGCCGTAGGGTTCGCCTTTTACGGTGATGGGGCCGGAG